>JAYVPN010000054.1:0-8217 GCA_043757365.1 Gemmatimonadota bacterium
GTCGACGCAGCCGGCGAGCCACGTGCCTTCGATCGTCACCCCGAGATCGCGCAGCCGAAGCTGCATCAACCGTTCGGCCGACCAGGTGGACCAGGGAAAGCGACGTCGGGGCGTGGGCGGCATCCTTCGAGGGAGTCGGCTGAGGCGGAGATTGGCGTACGTGCGGCGTTGTGGCAAGGGCAGGGTACCCCGGCTACGATTCGGGGTGCCCGAACCCAAATCCAGCCCGTACGCCGCACTGCGGATTTTGAACTTCCGCCGGTATATCCTCGGCTTGCTCGCGTTCACTATCGCGCTGCAGATCCAGGGGACGATTGTCGGCTGGCAGATCTATGAACTGACGCACGACAAGCTGGCGCTTGGGCTGATTGGCCTAGCGGAGGCGTTGCCCTTCATCTCGCTGTCGCTGTTCGCCGGCCATGTGGCGGACCGCCACGACCGCCGCCGGATCTCCATCATCGCGCTCGGCGTGCTGATGGCCTGTTCCGTGGGACTGCTGGTGCTGCCGATGCTGCTTCCGACGGCGCCGGCGCTCGTAGTACGCGCGATCTACGGGGTCATTGTGCTGAGCGGGCTGGCGCGAGCGTTCCTGCAGCCGGCCCGACAGGCGATGGGGGCGGAGATCGTGCCGCGCGAGCTGTACTCGAACGCGATTACCTGGCGGAGCGGTACGTGGCAGCTGGCATCGATCATCGGTCCGGCACTGGGCGGATTCCTGTACGCTGGAGGTGGGGCGCGGCTGGCCTATGCTGTGGACGCGGTGCTGATGCTGGTCGGCATTGGCGCGATCATTTCAATGCGGTACAAATCGCAGATCAATCCGTCGCACACGGAAGCGGTGGGCGAGAGCTTGTCGTCCGGTCTCCGGTTCGTGTTTCGGGAGAAAATTCTCCTGGGCTCGCTGACGCTCGACCTGTTCTCAGTACTGTTCGGCGGCGCCGTCGCGCTCCTGCCGGTCTTCGCCGACGAGATCTTGAATGCGGGACCGCAGGGACTCGGCGTGCTGCGCGCGGCGCCGGCAATCGGGGCGGTGATCACGTCACTCGTCCTCGCGCACCTGCCGCCGATGCAGCAGACAGGCCGTACGCTGTTCACGGCCGTCGCGGTCTTTGGTGTCTGCATGATTGCGTTCGGCTTCTCGACGAGCTTCGCACTTTCCGTCGCCGTGCTCGCGTTAAGCGGGGCGGCCGATATGGTCAGCGTTTTCATTCGATCAACACTGCTACAGACGATCACGCCGGTCCACATGATGGGACGGGTATCGGCCGTGAACTCGATCTTCATCGGCTCGTCGAACGAAATCGGAATGTTCGAGTCCGGCGTGACGGCGCAGGCGTTCGGCACCGTACCGAGCGTGGTCATGGGCGGGATCGCCACGCTCGTCGTCGTGGCGATCACCAGCTGGCGCGTGCCGTCACTGCGACGGCTCACGCGGATAGACGTTAGATCACCCGCTTGACCGTCGCGACGAGATTCGCGGTGGTAATGCCGTACTCAGTATACAACTTCTGATACGGTGCTGACGCGCCAAACGTCTCGATGCCGACGATCGCGCCGCTGAGCCCGACCCAGCGATTCCAAGACATCGGATGCGCCGCCTCGATCGCGACGCGCGGGATGTTGGGCGGGAGGACGCTCTCACGGTAGGTGGCATCCTGCCGGGAAAAGAGTTCCATGCACGGCACGCTGACGACACGGGCGCGAACACCGGCTGCCGCGAGCTGCTCGCGCGCCTGCAGGGCGATCTCGACTTCCGAGCCGGACGACAGGATCACCACGGCAGGCGCGCCGCCTTCGGCGTCGGCAAGGACATATGCACCTCGTGCGACTCCACTGGCAGCGCCGAGCGTCGTGCGATCGAACAGCGAGAGCTTCTGCCGTGTGAGCACAAGGGCGATCGGGCCGGTGCGGTGCTTGAGTGCGATGCGCCAGGCTTCGGCGGTTTCGTTCGCGTCGGCGGGACGAATCACGAGGAGGTTCGGAATGCAGCGCAGCGCAGTGAGTTGCTCGACCGGCTGGTGCGTCGGTCCGTCTTCACCGAGTCCGATGGAGTCGTGTGTGAAGACATAAATCGCCTGCTGCTTCATGAGTGCGGCGAGACGGATGGCCGGCCGCATGTAGTCAGCAAAGACGAGGAAGGTGCCGCCGTACGGAATTGCGCCGCCGTGCAACGCCATGCCGTTCATGATGGCGCCCATCGCGTGCTCGCGAATGCCGAAAAAGAAGTTTCGGCCTTCGGGAGATTCCGGGAGGAAGGCGGATGCGCCTTTCACCATCGTGAGATTCGAGCCGGCGAGGTCGGCCGAGCCGCCAATCAATTCGGGAATTGCTGCTGCGATCGCATTCAGAACGACGCCGGACGCCGCGCGGCTGGCCACGTTGCCGTTGGAAGCATCGAAGGTCGGGATGGTCTGTTCCCAGCCGGCCGGCAGGTCGCCGTGCAGGCGGCGGCCCAGCTCTTTGGCACTCGCTGGGTGCGCCTTGGAGTACGCGATCAAGTTCTTCCGCCAGGCGTCATGGAGGGCGGCACCGCGGGTGCGCGCCTCGCGCCAATCGGCGAGGGCGGCGTCCGGCACGAAGAATGGCTCCGTGCTGGGCCACCCGAGGGCGGCCTTCGTGAGGAGGATTTCATCCTTGCCGAGCGGTTCGCCATGGGCCTTGGAGGTGTCCTGCTTGTGCGGACTGCCGAAGCCGATGTGCGTGCGCGTGATGATCATCGTCGGCCGCGTGGTGTCGGCCTTCGCCTCGGCGATTGCCCGATCGATCTGCCCGAGGTCGTTGACGTCGGCGATGTGAAGGACCTGCCAACCGTAGGCCTCGAATCGCTTCGCAGGGTCGTCGCTACACGAGAGGTTGGTGCCGCCGTCGATCGTGATGTGGTTATCGTCGAAGAAGCCAATGAGCTTGCCGAGCTTGTGATGGCCGGCGAACGACGCCGCTTCGTGCGAGATGCCTTCCATCAGGCAACCGTCGCCGGCGATGAAGTACGTGTGGTGATCGATGATCGTGTGGCCATCGCGATTGAACGTCGCGGCGAGATGGCGTTCGGCGACGGCGAGGCCGACGGCGTTGGCGACGCCCTGTCCGAGCGGGCCGGTGGTGGTTTCGACGCCGGCGGTGTGTCCGACTTCGGGGTGACCAGGGGTTTTGCTCCCCCACTGGCGGAAGTGCTTGATGTCGTCGAGCGAGACGTCGTAGCCAGACAGGTAGAGCGACGAGTAGAGCACCATCGACGCGTGGCCAACTGAAAGAACAAAGCGATCGCGGTTCGCCCAGGCCGGGTCGGCCGGGTTATGGCGCAAATGCTTGGTGAACAGGGCGTATGCCAGCGGCGCGAGCGCCATCGGCGTGCCGGGGTGTCCCGATTCGGCGGCCTGAACAGCGTCCATCGAGAGCGTACGGACAGTATTGATCGAGAGGAGCTGGAGCTCGGCGTTCGCGGCGTTGGCCACGGGGTGTATCCTCGGTGCGTCTTACGGCGGCGCGCTCTCGGTCGAGATTCTCGGTCGAGAAGCACGGGTGCGCGGGTGCGCAGTGCGGCTTGAGCGGGAAAGTTAGCCCGTGCGGCGTCGGGCCGCGACGCCCGTCTCCGGTCCCGGTTCTCGGAGTGCGGCTGTCGAGTATTCAGTCAGTCGGTGTGACCATCGCAGGAAGAGCAGGGAGGAATGTGACTGTCGTGCCTTTGCTCAGCGTCGTGATTTCTAGCATATTGCCGCCATGAGTCGGCTAACCACCGTCGGAGAGTCGTCGGCATCGCTGTCGAAGGAGCTCTCCGATTTTCTGATCGAGCTTTCGATCGGACTGCATAAGAACGCGATCTACCCGCCGGGGCATCCGCTGTTGAACAGCGCGACGTCGGGGATTACTCGGCGCATCCATGCGTTGTTGCAGGAACGCCTGTCGCTCTCGCTTGGTGTGGCGCGTCAGCAGCTGATCATCGAAGGCGTGGCGACGGATGAGAACAACCCGGTACTTGGCGACCTGGCGTCGCGATTGCACCGGCATCATCTCGGCGCGTTGAAGTTTTCGCAGGGTGTGTCGGATGAGGAGATCGCCGACGTGCTGGCAACGGTTGCCGTGGACGCCGGCCGGCGGGCGCGTCCGCTTGGTCTCGAAGGTCCGGAGGTCCTCCAGCAGTGGGCGCACATCCGCCTCTTTCCGCTGACGTTCGAGCAGCTGCAACTGCTCGATGAAGATCCGAACGAGACGGCGGACGCGGACAAGGCGGAAATGCGCGGCGACAAGAGCCGCGCGGCGCAGCTTTGGATCGGACTCGCCCGCGCGGCGCTCGCGGCGGAGACAATGGATGACGCCGAGGATGGGTCTGAGCGCCCTGACAGGGACTCGACAGCGTCGACCGATCCGGTGGTCATCGCGAAGGCGATTGAGGAGCACAAGAAGGACGCGGCGTACGATCAGGTCGTGGTCGGCTATCTGCTGCAGATCGCCGAAGAGCTGAAGGCGAAGGGCGGCAAGGAAGCGGCGGCGCTGAAGAAACGCATCTCGCGGCTGGTGGCGACGCTGCAGCCGGAGACGCTTGGCCGACTGCTCGAAATGGGCGGCGACACGCGGCAGCGGAAGAAGTTCGTGATCGATGCGTCGCAGGGGATGGCGGTCGACGCCGTGGTCGAACTCGTGCAGGCGGCGGCGAGTACGTCGGGGCAGAACATCTCGCACTCGCTCGTGCGCATGCTGTCGAAGCTTGCGGTGCACGCGGACGAAGGCACGGTGCAAACGCGGACGGCCGCCGACGGCGCGCTGCGTGATCAGGTGCATCAGCTGATCAGCGGCTGGCAGCTCGACGATCCAAACCCCGATGGTTATCGGCTTGCGCTCGACAAAATGTCGCGCTCGGCGCCGGTCTTCCAGCAGTCTGACGATGCGTTTCCGTGCGAACCTGAGCGCCTACTGGCGATGGGAATCGAAATCGGAATTCTCGGTGAACCGGTGTGGCGTGCGACCGACCAGCTTGCGTCGCGCGGCGACATCACCCCGCTGCTCGATCTGCTCGAGTCGGCACCGCCGGGGTGGATGCGCGAGTGGCTGTGGCGCCACGTGGCGACGACCGACCGGCTGTATCAGCAGCTGCAGCGCGAGCCGGTGAACGTTCAGGCGGTGCAACGGCTCGTGACGCGCATGCAGATCGCTGCGGCGGAGCCGCTGTTGGATGCGCTCGAAAGTGTCGACGAACGGGCGACGTCGGCCTACGTGGAGATGCTCGTGGCGCTGGGGAACGAGGTAGGCCCGCTCGTGGTAGCGCGAATTCCGGCGGCACGCTGGACGGTGCAGCGACTCTTGTTGGTCATCGTGAGCAAGCTGTCCTCACCGCCGGCCGGATTCGCGCCGCGTGAATTCATCCGGCACCCCGACGGTACGGTGCGCCGCGAGGCGCTGCGCATGCTGATCAAGATGCCGGCGACGCGCGATCAGGCGATCGCCGCGTCGCTGTCGGATCCGGATGAGCGCATCGTACGACTGGCGCTCGGTGCCGCCATGACGAACTGTCCTCCTGACGCGGCGACGATTTTGATGGGACGCGCCGACGACAGTTCGTTGTCGGCCGATTTACGGGCGCTCGGCATTCGCGCTCTGTCGTCTTCGAAGTCTCCAGAGACGGTCGGGTTTCTCGTGAGGTGCACGCTTGGCAAGAAGAAGTTTTTCCGGAAGCGTTCGCTTGCCAGCCCGTCGCCGGAAATGCTCGCTGCGCTCGCCGGCCTGGCCGCGCACTGGCGCGATGATCCGCAGGCGCAGCAGGTGCTGGCGCTCGCGGCGGCGAGCAGTGATTCGGAAATTGCGGACGCCGTGTCGCGTCGCGGGAACGCAACGTGAGCGCCGAAGCGGCGAAGTTTCTTAATTCGTTCGCGCAGGCGCTGTCGACGATGGCGCTGTACGCGCCCGGCCATCCGGCCCGCGAGCGCGTCGTCGACACGTCATACGACTTCCTGCGCCGGCTACAGGAGAAGGATCCGCGCCCGCAGTTCTCGTTTCTCGGCCTCGACGTCATCTATGGCCAGGTGGCGTTGCGCGAGCTGAAGGAATGGGACTGGGGGCTGCGCCTCGCGAATGCGAGCGTGCAACGTCTGGAGTTTGCGGCCGAAGTTGCCCGTGATGAGTTCGAGGGTTTCCTCGAGGACGTGCTCTCGCGTCTTTCGATGGGCTACGTCGACAGTGCGACGCGAAGTCCAGAGCGCCGATCAACCATCAAGTTCGGCGCCATCGGCGTGAAGGGATCCGAAGGCGTCGTACGTCCGGATGAGTTACTGCCGACCGCGACGATCCAGTACTCGCTCGGTGAAGAGGCGGACGCGATCCGCTGGCTGCACGACGAAGTGCAGGTCACGGGCGAGTTGCCGCTCATCGAAGCGGAGAGCGTCGTCCGATCATTGTCGGTCGCGATGCATGGCGACCGCGACATCGTGATTCCGCTCCTCCAGTTGAAAGAGTTCGACCAGTACACGACGACGCACTCGCTGAACGTGAGCGTGCTCGCGATGGCGCTCGCGGAGTTTATCGGCCTCGGACCGAAGGATATCCGGGCGTTCGGTGTCGCCGGCCTGCTACACGATCTCGGCAAAGTGCGCATCCCGAAGGACGTGCTGACGAAGCCCGGCAAACTGACGGATGAAGAGTGGCAGATCATGCGCCGTCATCCGGCGGAAGGGGCGAAGATCATTTATGAGAGTGACCGCCAGCTCGATCTCGCGTCGGCGGTGGCATACGAGCATCACATCATGATCAATGGCGGCGGCTATCCGTCGCGGCACTTTCATCGCGAAGTGCATCAGGCGAGCAAGCTCGTGCATATCTGCGACGTGTACGACGCGCTGCGTACGAATCGTCCGTATCGGGAAGCGTGGGAGACGGAGCGGGTGCTTGCACAGATTCAGTCGGGGGCCGGCCCGGACTTCGACGCCGAGCTGGCGCATTCGTTCATTCAAATGATGCGGCAATGGGAACGACGCGTCGCCGTCGTGGATGACAAGACGCCGCTGCCGCACATGAGCTCCGCACCCTTGAGCGAGACACCGGCGGCCGGCACGCCGGTCGTCACCGAAGTTACGGCGGCTGTCGTTGCGGATACGCCGTCGAACGGGCCGTCCGCGTGAACGGGCATCGCGACAGCATTCCGGTTCGGACGCCGCCAACGGGACTGGCGTCGCTCGACGACGCGGCGAGCCTTCGCGCCCTCGTGCGCAATTTGCGAGAGGGGATTTACATCGCGAACGGCCGAGGCGAGATCCTCGATGCGAACCCCGCATTTCTGTCGCTGCTCGGGGTGACATCGGTGGAGGATCTCGCGCTGTACGGACTCAGCGACATGATTGTGGATCCGGCGCGCCGTCTGCTCGAGCTTGAAGTGATCGATCGGGATGGCGCGGTCCGCGAGTTCGAGTTGCAGATTGTGCGCCCGGACGGCGGCATGCGCACGGTGCTGGACACGACATACACGTGCACCGATCCGGAGAACGGCGAACTCTTCTTCCACGGTATATTCGTCGACATCTCGTCGCGGAAGCAGCACGAAGATTCACTGCGAGAGCAGAGTGTTCGCGATCCCCTGACGGGCTGCTATAACCGGCGCTACCTCGGCGATGTCGACCAGCGACTCTCCGACACCGGAGCGGCGTGGTCGTGCATCTTCATCGACATCGATCATTTCAAGCAGTACAACGATACGCACGGCCACCAGATGGGTGATAACGTGCTGATTCGGATGAGCCGTTTTTTGATGCGACAGGTGCGCGCGGAGGAAGCGGTGGTGCGAATCGGCGGCGACGAATTTGTCATCATGCTGGAAGGGGCCGGCGACGCGCACGTCGAAATGGTCGCACGGCGCCTTCAGGCCGCGGCGTTGCGAACGGCCCCGGTTCCGTTTTCGCTCGGCTGGGCATCGCGCCGCGATGGAGAGCAGTTTCAGCAGACGATGCACCGTGCCGACCAGAGCCTCTTCGCCGTACGCGTGGAAGAGCGCGCCGCCGAGCGAACGATCGAACGGACGACCAAGGCCGTACGGGTGATCCCGGAGTAATCCGCGGGTCAGTCGTCTTCGTCGATGACGCCGCCGATGGTCTCCCCGAGTCCGGCGGCACTCGCGAATCGCTGATACTGCGCGATCGCATAGTCCTGAAGCTTGACGATGTCGACAATCGGATGCGGGTAGTCGAAGCTGGCCACGGTGCCGATCACGTTCGGGAGATGGCGCTCGAAAGTGGCTTC
>JAYVPN010000055.1:0-2241 GCA_043757365.1 Gemmatimonadota bacterium
CGCCGCCGGCAGAATAAAACAGATGCCCGCCACCAGCAGCCCGGCGTATCCGCCGCGAAGGAGTCCGATATGGAGCGCAAGTTCGGTCGAGTTGGGTCCGGGAATCAGATTCGTCGCGCCGACGAGATCGACGAACCGCTCGCGCGACAACCATCCGCGGCGGCGCACGACTTCGTCATCCATCATCGCGATGTGTGCGGCCGGGCCGCCGAAGCCGGTCGCGCCGAGCCGCAGAAAAAGCGCGGCGATTTCGCGCAGCGACGAACGCTCCTCGTTCTTTACGCGGTGCCCCACCCGCCCCCGCCCGGCGTTTCGATTGTCACTTCGTCGCCAGCATTCAACTCGACGCGGCACTTCGCCGGCAACGGTGCGCCATTGAGGAGATTCCGTCCCGTGGCGCCAGCGCCGCCCCCGTGCGCACCGCGCGGTGCATTGCGACGTCGATCGGTCAGGAGCGTAACGGTGCAGGGCGCGAGAACACGATAGCGGCGCACGAGGCCATCACCGCCGCGGTGCATTCCCGCGCCGCCACTACCGCGCCGAATCGCATATTCGGAGATCTCGATCGGATAGCTACGCTCGAGCGATTCGATCGGCGTGTTGCGCGTATTGCTCATTCCGACATGCACCGCGCTTGGTCCGGGGCCCTTGGCGCTCGCTCCTTGCCCGCCGCCAAGTGTTTCGTAAAACGTCCAGCCATCACCGCCGAAGGTGATGTTGTTCATCGTTCCTTGTCCCTGCGCCGGAACGGGAACGCCAGCTGCGGCGAATGCCGCGAAGAGCAGGTCGGTCACACGCTGCGACGATTCCACATTTCCGGCCGCGACAGCCGACGGCCACTTGGCGTTCAACACGCAATCATCGGGCATCACGATCTTGATTGGCCGACTTATCCCTTCATTCGTCGGCACATCGTCCTCGAGCAAGGAACGCAGCACGAAGAGCGCGGCTGAGCGCGTGACCGCGAGCGGGGCGTTCACATTGCCGCGCACCTTCGGTGACGTCCCGGTGAAATCGAGCGTGAGAATGCCGTCGTCGGCGGAGAGCGCGACCTTGAACCGCACGGGCGCGTCGGAGTGGCCGTCGCCTTCAAGTTCGTCTTCGGCGGCACCACGCACGCCACCGAGTTCGAACAGCTTCGCGGTCGCCCGACGCTCGGCGTAGTCGAGAAGCGCGTCGCAGGCCGCGCCGAGGCGTTCGGCGCCTTCGCGCGCGAGGAGCGCGCACCAGCCGGCGGCACCCGCGGCGCAGGCGGCGCGCTGCGCGGCGAGATCACCGCGCCGCTCACCCGGCGTTCGGACGTTCGCGAGAATGAGCGAAAGGGTGTCGTCGTCGGGAACGCCTTCGCGCTCGAGACGAATCGGTGGAACGATCAATCCTTCTTGCACCAGCTCGGTCGCGCCCTGTGGCATCGAACCCGGACTCATACCACCGACGTCGGCGTGATGCGCGCGCACCGCAGCATAACCGACGATCGCTCCATTGAGCGCAATCGCCTCGACCATCGTCAAATCGGGGAGATGCGAACCGCCGTGGCTCGGGTCGTTCAGAATGAAGAGGTCGCCGGGCCTCGGATTGCGGGCCCGCACCGCGCGCACCGACTCCGGCATCGCGCCGAGATGCACGGGGATGTGCGCCGCCTGGGCAACCATCCGTCCATCCGCATCGAAGAGCGCAGCCGATGCATCGCGCCGTTCGCGGATGTTCGGCGAGAGCGCACCGCGCTCGAGCACCGTCCCCATCTCCTCGGCGATCATTGCCACGGCATTCGCCATGACGGCGAGGTCGAGTGGATCGAATATCAATTTTGTCACGCGCGCTCCACCATCCATCCGCCGACGGCGAGTGGGCGGGCCGTCCATCCCGCGGCGACGACCATCGTGCAATCGGTGAGCATTTCGACCGCGGGACCGACCACGCGTCGGTCCGTATGCTCCGTTGAAACGAAATCAACCGCCAACGCAACACCGCTGACGGCGACGCGAAGCGCAACGATCTCGACGGCACGATCAAGCGTGAAGCCGTAGCGCGCATTGTGCGCAGCGGCAAAACGCTCGGCGACCCCAACGCCCGAATCGCCAGGCGCGCAGGTAATATCGAGCTCGTGCCCTTGCCCGGCGTATCGAACTCGCGCGTGCCATGCCGCGGCTTTGATCGCGTATGCCTCGTCCGCCCGGTGCGCGATATCCTGCAAAAGAGCACCGAGCTGCCGCTCATTGAGCGCCGACGCTTCGGACATCA
>JAYVPN010000056.1:0-2233 GCA_043757365.1 Gemmatimonadota bacterium
CCTCAGACCCTGCATCGCGCATTGCAGACCATGCAGATTATGAGCGGATATTCTGCAATGATCTGTCGCGCCAGCAGCCTTTGCCGTCCATGCTGATGCGGATCTGATGGTCGATCAGCAGTTGGTCTTTCCACGCGGTGATCTGGCCGGGGTGCACGTCAAAGCGCTTGGCCAGCTCCGCGAGCGTGCCCTCATTCCGCACGGCGGCGAGCGCCACCTTCGCTTTGAAAGCGGGGGCGTGGTGCCACGAATCTCCTCCAGTTGTGACCTCGCGTATACCACGCCACGATGGTCCACGTCGCAAACGCTATGTTGGATATGTTACCGTTGCCATTCATCGCTACCCAACTCAACACGGTCGTGTGCCATGCCCGAAGAAATCGAAATCGACACGGACAAATTGCGCGAGACGATCGACGACGAAATCGAGCGGTCGGGGAGTGGCCTGCTGCGGGCGATCTCCCTCACCACGGCGCTTCTCGCCGCGATCGCCGCCGTCGCCTCGCTCAAGGCAGGCGACACCGTCAATGAAGCCTTAGTACTGAAGACCGAGGCGACCCGCTTGCAAGGACAGGCATCGGATCAGTGGGCCTTCTATCAAGCAAAAGGCATCAAGAGCGCCGTCGCGAGTGCAGTTGCCAACAGTTGGAAGGCGGCCGGGAAAGCGGTGCCGGTTGAGACGAACGCGACGATCACGCGCTACGCCGACGAGCAGACAGCGATTCAAGAGAAAGCGCGCGAGCTCGAGCACGAACGCGATGCCAAGGAGCACGAGTCCGACGGGTTGCTCGCGAAACATCGACGCTTCGCGGCGGCGGTCGCGCTCTTCCAAGTGTCGATCGCGCTCGGCGCCGTCGCCGCGCTCACTCGGCACCGGCTCGTCTGGTTCGCGTCGCTGGCACTCGGGGTCGGTGGCATCGTCTTCTTCGCCCTTCCCCTTCTCGCGACGTGAGTGAACTTCACCGGTACCGGCGTCGATCCGCTCGCCGAGGTGTCGCTGAGGGCGAAACGCTGAGTGTGAGGTAGACGCTACGTCCGGAGGCCGGAATGATTCCCGGTCCCGGGTACTCGTCAGTGCGCAGTGTGAAGTATTTCCGGTCGAACAGGTTGTTCGCACCGAACTGCAGATCGAGATTCTGCGACAAACGCAGCGATCCCGACCAATCGACCACCGAATAACCCGGGAGCTCGCCGATGACCGAGTCGTCGCTCCGCACGGTGTTGTTGGCGTCGGAGAACGAACGCGCCGTGTAACTCACCTGCACCGTCGACGAGACGCGACCGAGCGACCAAGTCACGCCGGCGCGTTCGATCACGGGAGGCGCCTGCTCGACATCATGTCCGCTGAACTCGCCAGTGACGTAACGCGCGCGTATGAGCGCCAGCGAGTTGAACACGGTAGCCGTTCCGAACGGATGATCCGCGCCGGGACCGAACGGCGAGACTTCGACGTAGCTCTCGACCCCTTCGTGGCGGCTGTCGGCGACGTTGGTGCGGACAGTGTATGTCGCTCCGCTCGCGTTCGTCGTTGAGACGAGGCCCGGACGACCCTGATACTCAATGCGGAACGCACTGACATCGAACCGGACGCGGTCACCGATCGCGCCGCGCCAGCCGAGATCCATCGTCACGCCTTTCGCGTCGTGCAGCGCGGGATCGACGATCGACACACTGCCGAGCGGCGTCAGCGCGTCGTAAGTGAGCGGACGATAGGCCTGCGCGATATTCCCGTACAATGCGGTGGAGCCGGTGAGGAGATACTGCGCGGCGACGCCGGCGAGCGGCACGGTACGTTCGCGCGTCAGCGCATCGAACGGTCCCTGATGGTATCCACTGACCTGCGTCCGCAGCCATTCGGCGCGAACGCCCGGTGAAAGCGTAAGGCGCGGCGTGATGCTGATGGCGTCTTCGATGAATGCCGAGCCGCTGAGCTGACGAAATGCGAGATCATACCCGTAACCGCCGGCGTGGAGCGAGAGATCCAAATCGCTTCCTGTCGATCCAATCCCGCCGCCCTGACGCGTCGACCATCCGGTGAAGAGCCGAACGCCCGTTGCAATCGTGTTCGGTGCGCCGAGGATGTTCTTGGTTACGAGAAGTCGCGATTCGGTGGTGACGTTCTGGAAGCGTTCGCGCCCGACCTCGCGCGGCGAATATGTGCCAGTGGCCGGATCGATATTGTCGACTGCCGCGGGACCGCCGTCTTCGTTGCGCCAGACGAGCGAACGCTCGC
>JAYVPN010000057.1:0-2233 GCA_043757365.1 Gemmatimonadota bacterium
ACGCCGACCGCTGCGGCACGAGTGCGCGCCGACACCGCGACTTCGAGCATCGATCTGCCGGGAATCGGACAGCGTATCCTCGCGCTCGGTGTGCCGGCGGGGGACTACTCGTCGCTCACGGCCGGCCCTGCCGGCAGCGTCTTCTATCTTGAGGCGGGCGCGGGGGTTGCGTCGTCGCCGCATCTGCAGAAGTTCGAGATCAAGGCGCGCGCGGCCACGCCGTTCCTCGACGGCGTGCGCAGTTTTGTGCTCAGCGGAGATCGCAAGAAGCTGCTCTGGTCGGGTGGCGGAGCCCGTTGGGGCGTCGTCGGCACGGCCGCACCCGCCAAGCCGGGCGATGGCGCGCTCACTCTGACCGCGTTGCAGGCGAACGTCGATCCGCGCGCCGAGTGGGCGAATATCTTCCGCGAAACGTGGCGCATTCAACGCGAATACTTCTACGACGCGAAGATGCAGGGCAACGACTGGAACGCCGTGTTCGAACGCTACGCCGCTTGGCTCCCGTCTCTGGACAGCCGCGACGACCTCGGCTACCTCATCGCGCTGACGGGCGGTGAACTCACCGTCGGTCACTCGTACCTGAGCGGCCCGGGGGACAACGGCGCGAGCGCGCCCGTGAGCGTTGGTCTGCTGGGCGCCGATCTCGTGGCCGAGGGCGGCCGCTATCGGATTGCGCATATCCTCACCGGCGAAAGCTGGAACCCCGAGCTGCGTGCCCCGCTCAGTAGCCCCGGGATCGACGTGCGCGAGGGCGACTTCCTCCTTGCGGTCAACGGCGTCGAGCTCACTACCGCGACCAATCCGTATTCCGCGTTCGAAGGGCTCGCCGGACGGCAGGTCGCGCTCAGAGTCGCGAAGTCGACAACGGGCGAGGCAGCGCGCGTCGTGACGGTAGTCCCCGTCGCGAGCGAGGACGGGCTCCGAACCCGCGCCTGGATCGAACACAACAGGCACGTCGTCGATTCGCTGTCGAAGGGCAAGCTCGGGTACGTCTGGCTCCCGAACACGGGTGGACCGGGCTACTCGTACTTCACGCGCTATTTCTTTTCGCAGCAGGACCGCCAGGGCGCGGTGATCGACGAACGCTACAATCACGGCGGTATGGTTGCCGATTACATCGTCAATGAAGTTGACCGAAAGGTGATGGGCTGGTTTGCGCAGCGCGATGGCAAGGTGGTAACGTCGCCCGCCGCAGGCATCTTCGGTCCGAAGGTGCTGATCATCAATGAATCGGCGGGCTCGGGCGGCGACGCGCTACCGTTCTACTGGCGGGTGCGCAAGATCGGCCCGATGGTCGGCACCCGCACGTGGGGTGGTCTCGTCGGCACGCTCGGCATACCGATGACCATCGACGGCGGCGGAATCACGGCGCCCTCGCTGGCGTTCTATGACTCGCAGGGCCGGTGGTCGGTGGAGAACGAGGGCGTCGCGCCCGATATCATGGTGCCAAACGGCGTCGCCGAGCCGCTCGCCGGTCGCGATCCGCAGCTCGAACGGGCCGTACAGGTCGCGCTCGATCTGCTCGCGAAGAACCCCGTTTCCAATGTTCCGCGGCCGGCGCCGATCGACCGCACGCACATCCCGTGAGCTTGCCGCGTCCGTTCGCGCGCCTCATCACCGCACCCTCGGGGGGGCCGGTGGCCGCCCTCTGCGGCCTGCTCGCGGCCGTGGCTGGCGGCCTGCTGTTCCTCGTGCTGAAGATCAGACGTTCACTTCTATTTCAGGCCGATATCGCGGCGCTCTCGTCATTCGTGGTGACGTGGCACCTCACGACGCCCTGAGTCACGCTACCTTCGACCTCCCGAGAGCGTAGCCCGCTTCATCCCGTACTTACCCGTCTCCCGGATTTCCATGTGTCGCACGAGGTCCTTTCAATGAACCCATTGCGTCGTTGCGCCGCCGCCGTCGGACTGACGGCCACTCTACTTGCCGGTCCTCGGCCGCTTCGGGCGCAGGAGCCCTATCCAGGCCTCGACGCCTACACGGCGAAGGCAATGCAGGTGCTCAAGGTTCCGGGCGCAGCAATCGCGATCGTGAGAAACGACACGCTTATTTACGCCAAGGGATTCGGCGTCCTCGCTGCCGGTAGCCAGACGCCGGTAAACGATCGCACGGCCTTCGAGATCGGATCCAGCAGTAAAGCGTTCACCGCGACACTCGTAGCGATGATGGTGACTGACGGCAAGATGCGGTTCGACGATCTGATCTCGCAGCACCTGCCGGACTTCAAACT
>JAYVPN010000058.1:0-2224 GCA_043757365.1 Gemmatimonadota bacterium
TCGGTCGGAAAAAAGTGCGCAACATGTGCGCTGCGCACGGCTCCCGCCGTTTCGCGCTCTTGCTCGGTCACTGCAGCCTCTGTTGTCAATGGCGCGGCAACTGCCGCGAGGATATCGTTCGTCTGAACACATTGAATCTAACGCAATTCGACCCGAATCGACGAATTCGGACCCTTTCGAGCGCCCCGGATGACCCCCGCCACTGTCTTTACGCCCTCCGCGAACGTCGCCCAACTTAAAGAATCGGCGACGATTGCCGTATCGGCTCGCGCGAAAGCGCTCAAGGCCGAGGGACGTAAAATCATCGATCTTGGCGCCGGCGAGCCGGACTTCGATACGCCGGAATTCATCCGCCGGGCGGCCCAAAAGGCGATCGACGAAGGCGCCACGCGCTACACGGCGATGGAAGGGATCCTGCCGCTCCGTCAGGCGATCGCCGCTGAGGCGAATGAGCACTGGAACGGAAGCGACAAGATCATGCCGAACGAAATCGTCGTCTCGACGGGCTCGAAGCAGTCGCTGTTCAACGCCTGTTTCGTGCTCTTCGGTGAAGGACACGAAGTGCTCGTGCCGACGCCGAGCTGGACGAGCTACTACGAGATGGTCGCGCTCGCCAAGGCGACAGTGATTCCGGTGGTCGGCGATCCGGCGATGGGCTATAAAGTCACGGCGGCGCAGCTCGCAACGCACGCGACCGCGAAGACGAAGGGGCTGATGCTCAACTCGCCGTCAAATCCAACGGGCTCGGTCTATTCGCCCGCTGAGCTCTCGGCGATTCTTGACCTCGCGGCCGAGCGTGGATGGTGGGTGCTGAGCGACGAAATTTATTTGCGGATTGCGTATGGCGCGGAAGCCGTTGGCGCGCTCGATGTCGCGAAGTCGCGGGCGAATCTCGTCGTCGTCAACGGCGTCGCGAAGGCGTATGCGATGACCGGCTGGCGTATTGGGTGGACGATTTCGCCGGCGGCGGTCGCGAAGGCGATGACGGCGTTACAGTCGCACACGACGTCGAACGCGGCGGCCGTGAGTCAGCATGCAGCGCTCGCGGCGCTCTCGATGCGCGCCGAGGCCGATGCCGCGGTGACGGCGATGGTGGTGCAGTTCGAAAAGCGCCGCGATTCGGCGCTGGCGATTCTGCGCACCGACCCGAGGATTCAGGTTCTGCCGCCGGATGGCGCATTTTATCTGTATGTTCGCGCCCCCGGAGCGGGACGCGAGGCGGATGCCGGCTCGATGTTCGCGACGTATCTGCTCGAGAAGTGCGATGTCGCGGTGGTGCCGGGCGCTGCATTCTTCACGAACGACTGGGTGCGGATTTCGTACGCCGCCGAGCAGTCGTTGGTGGACGAAGCGATGCGGCGTGTGGTGAAGGCGTACGGCGAGCTGGCGTAGGCTGCTCATGGACATCGATGTGCGCGTGGAGTCGGTCGAAGGAGCGCTGCCGCGTGTGGATTTCCGCTGGGATGTCGATACCGACATTCTCACCGCCACTTTGCGCACGACAGCGGTCGGCGAGGGAATGAGTGGCTCCGTCGAAGTGACGGGGAGCGACGGTTCGTGGCTGATCTTTGATGTCAACGCGGGGCGCATCGCCGGTGTGGAAGTGGCGGTGTGGCCGGATGTCCGAACGGTCGAGGGGCTGGTGGCGCCGGCCGCGCCGGCCGACGCGCGCGTGTCGATCCCGACGCGCCGCTCGCAGCCCGGTGTTGCGGCGGTGGAGGTCGAGACTCGTCTGACCGCCGAATCCGACACCGCCGAGAAAACGATACATTTCCGGATCGGTGGCGCGCGCGCGACGCGGGCCATCCGAGTGGCGGACGATCTGTTGCTCGACATCGACGAACGCGAACAGATCGCGGGCGTCTGGTTTCTGAATGTCCCACCGTTTCCGGCGGAAAAACAATGATCACGACGATCGTGCTGGTGCATGCGACGCCGCGTCAGATTCCCGAATGCGCGAAGGCGCTCGCAGGAATCTCCGGCGTGACCGAGGTCTATTCGGTGAGCGGCGAGTGGGATCTGGTGGTGATCGTGCGGGTGCCGAAGTACGAGGATATCGCGGCGATCGTCACGGAGAAATTTCCGACCGTGCCGGGGATAGAACGGACGACGACGCTCACCGCATTTCGGCAGTATTCGAAGGAGGATTTGGAGCAGGCGTTTGGAGAGGGGCTCTCGTAAACTGACTCGAAGTAGCAAAGCGGGCGCCGAGACGAAGTCTCGG
>JAYVPN010000059.1:0-8108 GCA_043757365.1 Gemmatimonadota bacterium
AAGAGCTTACCGGCGATTTCGCCCTTGTAGCCGAGCTCGATCGTGTTGTTCGTCTCCGGCTTGATCGGATCGATGGTGCGGACGATGTCGCCGGCGGCGTTCTTGATGTCGAAGCCCGTCGTATTGCCGAATACACCAACGAACGGGGCGAAGTTCGGAAAATAGAAGTTCGTCTGGAGGATCGTCGGCGACTTGTACGCCTTGTTATACGACACGCGGATCGTCTGGTCGGCGACCGGCGAGTACAAGAGCGCGGCCTTCGGCGAAAACTGCGCGTCGTACGACGACGGCTTGTCGTAGCGGCCGGCGAGGACCAGGCGGAGCTTGCTTGAGAATGGCGTTTCGATCTGCGCATAACCGCCCTTCTGCTCCGGTGTGAGTGCCATCCCCGTCTTCCGGTCAGACAGCCAGTGCATGTACGAGCTCACGCGATCGCGGCGATACTGCACACCGTACGTAATGCGCGTATTGTCGAACGCGTCCACGCCGGTCTTGGTGAGCATGCCGACCGTGAAATTATTCTGCACTTCGGCTGCATACACGCGTCCCTCGCCGGGAAATGACGAGAGCGCCTTCGCCGAATCAGCGGAGATATTGGGCTTCGTCAACGTATTCGTCGTGAAGGCATTGAGCTGGTATGTGCCGCCACTCCCCGACGTGGTCTCGTAGGCCTGCGCGAACCACCGGGCGCCGGTGTACTTAAGCTGGATGTGCCGCTCATCGTAGTTGACGAGCTGGTTGCGGCCGAGGTTCGTCTGGCCGATTCCGTTGTTACGGCTCGCGCCGGCATCGAACACGAGGCGGTCGCCATTGTCGAGATAGTATGACAGGGCGCCGTTGGCACGCTGAACGGTAGTGTTGAAATTCGCACTGAGCTCTTGCTGCGGCCCTTTGCCAGTCACCGGATAAAACGGACGACTCTCGAAATCGTGCGCCGACTGCGATTCCGCGGCGATCTTGTAGCCGAACTTGCCGGTGACACCGGCATAGCGTCCCTGGATGTCCCAGAAGTCGCGCGAGCCGGCGGACGCTTCGAACGTGTAGCCCTGATACTGCTTCGCATCTTTCGTCGAGAGTGTAATCACGCCGTTCGAGGCGTCCGGGCCGTACAGTGCTGCGCCGGGGCCGGTAAGGATTTCGACGCCGGCGAGATCGACCTTCGGAATCGTCGTAAAGACGCCGAGCGGCAGACCGCTTTCCGGCAACGTCGCGATGCGGCCGTCTTCGGTCTGGAGCATTCGGTTGTTGAACGACGAGTTGAAGCCACGCGCGTTCACCGCGGCGGCCGTGATGCCGACCTGGATGTAGTCGAGCCCGGGGACGCTTCTCAACGCCGGCGCAAAAGAGTTGCCGATCGTTTGCGAGAGCGCGAGGGCGTCGATCCTCGTGACCTGCGCCGGAGCGTCGGTCACCTTCTCAACGCGGCGCGATGCCGAGACGACAACGCCGCCGAGCTGCACGGTCGCCTTAACTAGCGAGATATCGGCCATCGCCGTTCCGCCGGCCGTCACCGTAACACCGGCGACGCTCTGCGACTTGAAGCCGAGCCGGTACACCTTCAGATCGACCTTGCCTGTTGGCACGTTCACGATCGTGTACTTGCCGTTCACGTCCGACTCGGCCGAGAGCCCGCTCGCGCCGACGATAATCTGCGCGCCCGACACCGGCGCTTTCGCAGCGTCCGTTACGGTGCCGCTGATGCGGCCGGTCTGGGCCAGCACGAACGTCGGGATCGCTGCAACCATCACAGCGGCCCGCGTCAGCCGGCTTAGGAAAGTCTTCTGCATGCCCAGTACTCCTGAAAATGGGGTGGTCATTTCGATCGGGGTTCCTGCGGAATGTTCGCGTTCAGTCTGCATTCGGAAGACGCGGCCGCTGCCGCGCGCCGGCTACCCGGTGTCCTCCATCATCTGGATAAGCGCTTCGCCATCGAGTGTCGTCTCGCCCTTCTGATTGCGGCACGTGGTCTTAAGCCGCGCGCGGCGCTTGGCCGGCATCAGTTCGATCACTTCGACCCGCGTCGTCAGCGTATCACCGACCATCACGGGGCGCGTGAACTTGATCGACTGCGTGAGCCAGAGCGCGCCCGGTCCGGGCATATCCATACCGAGGACCGCCGAGACGAGGCCGGCCGAAAGCATGCCGTGGGCGATGCGCCCACCAAATCGGCTCTTGTTAGCGATTTCGTCGTCGACATGAAGTGGATTGAAATCTTCGGTCAGCTCCGCATACGCGCGCACGAGTTTGTCACTCACGACTCGCGTCCGCTCTGCGGCCATTCCAATGGTCATTTCGTCATAACGCATGATCAGACCTCCATGACGAGACGGATATCGGGATCGAGTTCACGCGCCGCATTCGCGCGCGTGAGATACGACCCGACGAAGAACACCAGCAGCGAAGCCACCAGCGAGAGTCCGGAAACGGAAACGCCAGTGGGGAGCGAGTACATCTTGAAGTACGCAAGCGTCTCGCCAATGAGCGTGATGCCGAGTCCGGTACAGATCGAAGCGATCGCGCCGAACTTCGTCGCCCCTTCCCAGTTGATCCCAATCGCCAGCGCCGGCACGATCGTCGAGCCGAAGAGCCCCCAGCCGAAGATTCCGAGGAACGCCACGAGCGTTCCTGAGACTTGCGCGACTCCCGCGGCAACGACGGCGAGAATCACCGTCGTGATACGGCCGACAAGCAACTCGTTCTGTACGGGACGTCCGAACGCTTTCGGCAGATCGTGCGTGAGCGCCGCGGCGCCGACGGAGATGAATGAATTCACCGTCGCCATGATTGCGGCGGCGACACCGGAGAAGACGAGACCGGCAACGAAGACGGGGGTGAATTGGAGCAGGAATGTCGGCGTCGCCTGATCAGCCTTCACGAGCGGTGCTATCGTGCCGGCAGCGACGAGTCCCTTCATCGCGACGCCGACGCCGACATACAACAACTGCGTCACCGCGAGCGCGATCGTCATCAGCAATGGATACCACTTGAGCTGCCGCGGATCCTTTAGCATGTAGAACTTGTGGATCACGTGCGGCTGACCGAGCGACCCGACACCAAACACGAAGAAGAATGAAATCGCTGCAATTGGGCCAATGGTCCCCCACGGGCCGAGGTACTTGTCGTCGGCGGCCATGATCGTGTGCGAGAGGTTCGACATCCCGCCGCCGCTCTTCAGCGCGAACAGGAAGACGACGAACGACGCACACGCCATCACCGAGCCCTGAAAGACGTCGGTATAGATGCCGGCGAGTATTCCACCGGCCATCGAATACGCGAGAATGATCGCCGCGCCGATCCATATGCCGGGTGCGAGTCCGGTGCCGAAGACGGCGTCGATCACGAGGCCGAGCGCGAGAAGATTGGTCGCCATGTAGCCGACTACGGCAATCAGAATCGCAATGGCACTGAGCCCCTGCGCTGCAGGCGAGCGATAACGCACACCGATCGCGTCGGGAACGGTCATCAGCCCGCGCACCTCGCCAAGCAGTCGCATCTTTTTGGCGAGCACCCAGGCGCCCATCGCATTCGTGATGGCGCCAGGCAAAATAATGAACACGGCGCCGATACCAATCGTGTACACGAGCCCGGGGCCGCCAATAAAGGCGAATCCGGATAGAGTCGCCGCCATCTTCGCGATCGCCAACGTGAACAATCCGACGCCGCTGCCGGCGACGAAGAAGTCGCTTGCACTCTTGGTCTTCCGCGTCGCCCAAGTCGCGATCACCGCAACGATCGTCAGATAGACGAGCGCGATAATCACAATCTCTGGCTTCTTCAGCGACGGCAACGACGACTGCAGCAGAAACGCGGAGTTCATGCCATTCCTCCGCGCTTCATCGCATCGTGCGCCGCTCGCACCTGCACGAGATCATCGTCGCTCAGCGTGCTCTTGTCGAACGTCAACGCGTAGGCAAATGGCAGAATCACGATGGGCGCCACGCCGACGCTGTACAGCAGGACCGCTGTACGAATTGGCAGGCCAACCAAGAGCGCCCCACCCGCGCCCTCGGCGGCCGGCACAGCCAATGCATAGGAAAATGCACCGGCACACAGCACGAACATTCCGATGAAGGTCCAGATCAGCGCCGCCGGCAACGTGCCGCGGCGCGAGGCGCCGAGCGCCATCAGCGACATCAGCGCGCCATTGGTGCCGATCGCCATGCACCATGGCGCCCAAGACGGCGCACCGCCCGGAAAAAAGGCGCCGGCGTAACCGACACCGACCGTCGCGCACGACAGCATCACGAGCGTGAGAACGATGCGCTTCATCGGACAGCCGTCACGTGATAGAAGTGTTCCAGTAGATGCCCGTACTGTGCGGCGACATCTTTGCGGCGGAGCTTGAGAGTCGGCGTGAGTTCCCCGCCCTCAATCGTGGGCTCGCTGCCAAGCAGGACCCATTCCTTGATTTGTTCGGAACGCGAGAGGTTCGCGTTTACTTTTTGCACCATCTCCGCGACGGCCGCGCGAATCTCGCTCTGCTGTGCGAGCTCCTCGAGCGAACCGGCGGCCTGATGTTCAGAGGCCCACGCCTCGGCGGCGGGGCGGCCGAGCCAGAGCAGCGCCGAGATGAACTTATTTCCTTCGCCGTAGAGCATCGCGTGCGAGATCCAGATGCCGTCGGTGAGCGCGGCTTCGATCGCAAGCGGCGCGATCTTCTTGCCGGTTGAGAGCGCGATCAATTCTTTCTTGCGGCCGCTGATGACGAGCGTTCCGCGATCGGTGATCACGCCGAGATCGCCAGTGTACAGCCACTCGCCGTCGGCGGTGAAGGCGTCGCGCGTTTCATCCGGCAGGCCGTGATAGCCGCTGAATGTCAGCGCGCTGCGGCGAACGAGCACTTCGCCGTCATCGGCGATGCGCAGTTCGGTTCCCGGCATCGGCTCACCGACCGACTCGAAATCGTAGCGATCGGGCCGATGAAAGGCGACACACAGATGTTCCGTCTGGCCGTACGCGCCGAGCACGATGACGCCGTTGTTCTCGAGATGGCGCGCGACCTCAACAGGCAGCGCCGCACCGCCGGAGGTCGCGATGCGCACCCGGCCGCCGAAGTGCTGCTTCACGATCGCCCGACGCGCGTCCGAGTCCGCGCCATTCTGCTCGGCGATACGCAGTGCTTCCGAGACTTTCTCGTAGAACCGCGGCAGCCCGCCGAAGAGCGTTGGCTCGTACATCGCAGCCGCTGTCCAGACGTCGGTGATATCGCTCACGATCATCACGGGCATGCCCACGACAATTCGCGTGTAAAGTCCAAAGATCCGCTCCCCGGCATGGGAGAACGGCAGGAACGAAAGACTCGAATCGCGATCGGTGAGTCCGAGCGTCGCTTGGGTAGACGCCGCCGACGCGCGCAGGCCGTCGAGCGAGATCTGCGCGCCCTTCGGGCGGCCGGTCGAGCCCGACGTGTAGATCATCACCGCGATGTCGGTGGCCTTCGACTCGCGCGCTGCAGTTTCGAGCGGCGCGACCGCACTGCCATTCTCCAGCGCCCGCGCGCCGCTTGCGAGCCAGTCGCTCCACGAAATCACACCGGGCGCTTCACCAGTGAGCGACACGATGTGCGTAAGCTTCGGCAGCTTGTCGCCGCTGACGAGCACCTTCGCAACCTGCTCTTCGCTGTCAACGATCAGCACCTTCGCTTCGGAGTCGACGAGCATCTCGATCACCTGGCTCGATGCACTCGTCGGATAGATCCCGACGCTCACCACACCGGCGAGCAGCGCGCCAAGATCGGCGATCGGCCAGAGCGGGCGGTTTGCCGCGAGGATCGCCATGCGATCACCGCGCTGCACGCCGGCATCGATCAAAGCGGCAGCGAATTTACGGGACGCATCGTACCACTCGCTCCACGTATAGCGCTCACCGTCCGGGGTACGCATCGCCTCGGCGTCACCGCGCGTCGCGGCGAGTTCGCGGAACCGGTCGAGCACCGGCAGCGTCTGCGGGATCGGGAGCGCGTCGGTCATTTGCGATTCCGCCACGTCATCGCCAGCGAGCCCATCGCGAGTCCGGCGCCGGAGCCGGTGAAAACGATCAGATCGCCGTCGTTCACTTTACCGGTGCGCACCGCATCGTCGAGCACCATTGGGAGGCAAGCGCTTCCCGTGTAGCCCCACTTCCCCATCACGGTGTGCGCTTTCGACATCGGCTCGCCGAGGATCTCCATCACGACTTTGATCGTCGACAGATTCACTTGCGTCCAGAGCCAGTGATCGACATCCGTCACCTGCTTTCCGGCGCGGCCCAGCACCGATTTCACGATCTTCGGCCAGCCGCCTTCGTTGACCGAGGCGGGATACTTCTGCACAAAGCGGAGATGATTCTTGTAACCGTCGGCCAGCACTTCCGCGGTGATCGGCGTCTTGGTGCCGCCAGCAAAGACGCCCATTCCTTCGCAGTACGAGCCGTCGGCAAACAACTCACTCGAAAGAATCCCAGGCTCGTCGCTCAGCTCGACGACGGCCGCGCCCGCTCCGTCCGCGAAGATCGTGCTCGTCTTCTTGTCCTTCCAGTCAATGAACTTGCTCATCGCATACACTCCGACGACGAGCACGCGCGTGTAACGCTCGTCGGCGCGCAGAAACTTCCACGCCGTATCGAGCGCCGTCACGAAGCCAGCGCAGCCGGCGTTGAGATCGAACGTGCCGGTCGTCGTCGGCAATCCGAGGCGACCGTGCACGACGCTCGCCGTCGGCGGAGAGATGTACTCGGGGGTGTCCGTCGCGACAATCAACAAATCGATATCGGCGGTAGTACACCCAGCGGCCTCGAGCGCAAGCTTCGCCGCCACAAGCGCGAGATCGGCCGACGACTCATCAGGCCCGCAAATATGGCGTTCACGAATACCGAGCGTTCTCTCGACGAACGCACTGATATCCTCGCCGAGGTTCGCCGACAGTTCGGCGTTCGTCACGACGCGTGCGGGCACCGCCGAGCCGGTGCCGGTGATGATCGCGTGCCGCATTGCTGCCTTTGCGCCGCTCATCGCGCGCTCCCGGTGCGCTTGGTCACTGGCCCAGTGGTCCCGCGTACCACGAGACGCACGGGAAGCAACTGCGACGACGGCGTTATCGCCCCTTCGTCCATTTGCTTCAGCAAGAGACGAACGGCACGGGCGCCGAGTTCGCGCTGCGGGACGGCGATCGTCGAGAGTTCGGGCGAGACGAGCGTCCCCATCTCGATGTCGTCGCACCCAATCAGCGAGATGTAGCGCGGCAACTGCACGCCGGCGGCGCCGCACGCTTTATGCGCGCCGAGCGCCATCAAGTCGTTGGCGCAGAAGACGGCCGTCGGCCCGTCGTGCATCGCCAGCAGTGCGCGCATCGCCGCATACCCACCAGCGATCGTCGCGGCGTCGCGGCGCAGATACTCCGACGGCATCGAAACGCCGGCGGCGCGCAGGGTCTGCACGAAGCCGCGCTCGCGGAACCGGTACGCGGGTATCGAGTTCGCGGGTCCGATGAACGCCACGCGGCGATGACCGAGCGACAGCAGATGCTCGCCGGCCAGCTCGCCGGCCTTGTTCGAATCGCCGGCTACCGTGGGAAAACGATCGCTCGGCTGATTGACGAGCACGACGTTCAGATCATCGAGCGCCCGCGGCGGAATTGTGCTGGCGGCGATTCCGGCGATGATCACGCCGTCGATCTGGCGATCGCGGAGCGCCTCAAGGTGCTTGAGCACATCCACGTGCCCGGCCTCGCAAAAAAGCACCGCGTATCCGGCCTCGGCGGCGACGCGCTCAGCGCCCGAGAGAATGCTTGTATAGAAGGGATTATCGAAGCCGGGGACGATGACTCCGAGCGCAAATGACCGGCGGCGAACGAGCCCCTGGGCGAGGCGGTTCGGGCGGTACCCGATCTCCTCGGCGATGCGCAGGACGCGCTCCCGCGTCTCCGTCGCGACCCGTGCTTTCGGGTTCCGCGACAGGATAAGCGAGACGGTGGGCTGTGACACCCCCGCCCGTTTTGCGACCTCAGCGGCCGTCACTCGGTGTTTGCCAATACGCATAGTCCGTGTGATAATAGGTATTAGCAGATCGGCGATGTCAAGCCTTTGTATCATTCGGGTGCAAAGTCGCCTCCCGCACTATTCAGCCAGGCAAG
>JAYVPN010000060.1:0-2203 GCA_043757365.1 Gemmatimonadota bacterium
CACGGTGAATCGCCGGGGAAGCGCACCAGCCCGTTCGATTTCGCGAATGCGCTGCTGGAGATCGACCGTGAGGTCGGCCCGCTCCACGCCGTCGTCGGCCACTCGATGGGTGGCGCAGCGTCGACCATCGCGCTCGGCAATGGGCTTCGCACCGACGCACTGGTCCTGCTCGGCGCGCCGTCTGACTTGAGCGAGGTGATCGACCGGTTCGGCGACTGGCTCGCGATCCCTTCCCGGGTTCGAGTGGCCTTCAGGGCCAACTTGGCGCGCCGCACGGGGCTTCCAGTCTCCGCCGCTCGGCTGCTCGACATCGCCCATCAGTTTCCAACGCTGCCGGTGCTCGTTATTCACGATCCCGCGGACGCCGAGGTGCCGGTGAGCGATGGACGCCGCGCGGCCGAGGCGTTCCCGAACGCGACGTATCACGAAATGGACGCCGGCGGGCATCGCCGGATGCTCAAGAATCCCGAAGTAGTTCGACTGGTGGCCGCCTTTCTCTAGGGTCGGGCCCCAGCCATTCGCCCCGCCACGAAATAATTCGGTGCCAGTCGCGAGCACCGTAGCTGCTATCCTCACCGCGTGACCAAAGCAACGAACGACTTCGGTGAACTCGGCGAACGCATCGCTGCGCGCTGGCTCGAGCGGAGTGGATGGCGAACGGTCGCGCGACGATATCACTCAGGGCATCGCGATATCGATCTCGTGATGGAGCGGAGCGGAGTGATCGCGTTTGTCGAAGTAAAAGCGCGCAGCGGTGATGCGTTCGGCGATCCCGTCGAAGCCGTGCATCGCCGAAAACAACGGGAACTCGCGAAATCGGCGCAGACGTGGATCGACCGCCACGGACGGGCCGGGGAAGAGTATCGATTTGACGTCGTCGGGGTGCTCGTGGCTGACCAGAAAGTATACATCAGACATATCCCCGAGGCGTTCAAGTTGAATTAGCCTCGGATGCACGCGGATTCGTATCGGCCAAGTCAATCATTGATAAAGCTTTATAAGTGAATGACTTGAGAAGTGTGGAAAAGCAGAGTTGTGACCTATCCGCGTCCCTCCGAGGCGTCGTTGAGCCCAGTTGCGCAAATGCATGCGCTTTCGTATTCTGTTCGGTGTCCACTTCATCACGTTTTGTTCGCTATACGTTCGGGGATAGACCCCCTTCTCCCCCGGGCTAGATTCATTTCACGGGCGCCCGCGCCCCCAGTCCCTCTTGAGGCAACGATGGCCGTCTCCGCCGCAGCTAACGACGAAAAAAAGAAAGCGCTGAATCTCGCGATCGCGCAGATCGAGAAGGCGTACGGCCGCGGGGCCATCATGAAGATGGGCCCGGACGCGCCGAAGATTCGCGTCGAATGCATCCCCACGGGCGCGATCAATCTCGACGCAGCGATCGGCATCGGCGGCATTCCGCGCGGCCGCATCACCGAGATCTACGGACCGGAATCCTCAGGCAAAACAACGCTCTGCTTGCATGTGGTCGCCAACGCGCAGCGCGCGGGTGGGACGGCGGCCTTCATCGACGCAGAGCACGCGCTCGACACCGAATACGCCTCCAAGCTCGGCGTCGATGTCGAAAAGTTGCTCGTCTCGCAGCCGGATACCGGCGAACAGGCGCTCGAGATCTGCGAGATTCTCGTGCGGTCGGGCGCCGTGGATGTCATCGTCATCGACTCGGTCGCCGCCCTCGTCCCGAAGGCGGAAATCGAAGGCGAGATGGGTGATTCGCACATGGGCCTTCAGGCGCGCTTGATGAGTCAGGCGCTCCGCAAGCTCACCGGCGCGATCGCCCGCTCGAAGACGTCGGTCATCTTTATCAATCAACTGCGCGAAAAGATCGGCGTGATGTTCGGCAACCCGGAAACGACGACCGGCGGCAAGGCACTCAAGTTCTACGCCTCGCTCCGTCTCGATATCCGTCGCATTGGCCCGGTGAAGGAAAAGGAAGACATCATCGGCTCGCACGTCCGCGTGAAGGTCGTCAAGAACAAAGTCGCCCCGCCGTTCAAACAGGCGGAGTTCGACATCATGTACGCCGAAGGGATCTCGCACACGTCGCTCCTCGTTGATATCGGAGCGGAAAGCGGGATCATCGAAAAGTCGGGCGCCTGGTACAGCTACGGCACGCAGCGGATCGGTCAGGGCCGCGAAAATGCCAAGATGTTCCTCAAGGACAACCCGGCGATCATGGCGGAAATCGAAGAGA
>JAYVPN010000061.1:0-8051 GCA_043757365.1 Gemmatimonadota bacterium
GCGGGTCGGTTTCGTTTTTTTCCGTTTCTTCGGAATCACGAGCGCGCCGCGAATCGTCGCGCCGAGCCGCTCCTCGGCGATCTCGCGGTTCTGACGCTGGCTCCGCGTCTCACTCGAGACGATGCGAATATTGCCGACCGCATCGAGTCGTGAGGCAAGCTGCTCGACGAGCCGCCCGCGCTGGGCCTCGTTCAGCGCCTCCGACTGCCGCACATTCCAGACGACTTCGATTCGCGTGCTGGAGGTGTTCACATGCTGGCCGCCTGGTCCGCCGCTTCGCGAGGCGCGCACCTCCAGCTCCGATGCCGGAATAAAAACAGCCGCATTCACCCGGATACCGCGGGCGTCCGTCTCGGGGTCTCGTGGTCTGAGGTCCATTGTATAGATGTAACCTGACCGGAAATGGTCGAAAATGTCTTGCAAAACGCAACGTAAGCGTCCACTATTGAATCGTAGCGTTTTGCAACGCCATCAAAGGGCTTTGTGCGGAATTCGATTTCCCAGGTCGTCGATAAGCGGTTGCAGTCGGTCCTCGAGCCCCGCCGGTTTATCCGTTGGGTGTACGTTGGCCGACTTTCGATTGCGACGGCGATTCAGATCGCCGCGCTGTCGAGCTGGCTTGTTGCCGATCAGGAGAAAACGCTCGTCGCGACCATCGCCTTTTTTGCGGCGATTTTCTTCACCGGTGCCTCGTTCGTCTGGACGGAAGTTAACAGAAAGCCGCTGACCGAGGGCTTTCTCTACGTCCAGCTCGTGGTCGATTTGCTGATCGTGACCTCCGTCGTACACGTGACGAAGGGCGCCGAGTCGCAGTTTGCGGCGCTCTATATTCTTGTCAACGCGGCGGCGGCGCTCCTCTTGCCGCTCGGCGGCGCTCTTCTCGTGGCGTTGCTCGGTGCGGTGATGTACCTCGCCGACGCACTGACGGTGAGCGATGCGCCGCTCTCCACCGCGGTCATCCTCCAGCTGATCGTTTTCACGCTCGTCGCGCTCGGCACGAGCTACATCTCCGCGCAACTACAGGCGGCGGGGCAGGGGCGCGAAGCGCTCGTCGCCGAGCTCGTGAGTGTGCGGCTGCGCGAAAAGGACATTCTCGCCAACATCCGCAGCGGCATTCTCAGCGTCGACGACAACGGCGGGCTGCTCTTCGCAAACACGTCGGCGTCCGACCTCCTCGGCATCGACCTCGAGCAGCGCATCGGGCGGCCGGTGGTCACGGAAATTCGCGTCGTCGCGCCGGTGCTCGCCGACGCCCTCGACTCGGCGATTCGCGAGCGCGTGCACGCGCAGCGCACCGAGGGGATGATCGAACACGACGGCCGCGCCTTTCCGCTTGGCGTCACCACGACCTCCTCCGACGGCGACGGCGGGCGCGTGCCGCGCACGACGACCGCGATCTTCCAGGACATTTCCGACCAGAAGCGCCTCGAGCAGCTCAATTTGCGCGCCCAGCGACTCGAAGCGGTCGCCGAACTTTCGGCGTCGTTGGCGCACGAGATCAAGAATCCGTTGGCGTCGATTCGCAGCGCGGTCGAGCAGATGTCGACGCGTACCGCCGCGACGGACGACGAACGGACGCTCGGCAATCTCATCGTGCGTGAGTCCGACCGGTTGTCGCGGCTCCTCTCCGAGTTCCTCGATTTTGCGCGCGTGCGGATCACGCGGCGCGACGCCGTCGATTTCGCCGCCGTCGTGCGCGGTGCGACGTCGCTCGCCGCCTCGCATCCCGACCGCGCCGCGGGTGTCACGCTCGACGTGCGTGTCGCCGATCGCCCACTCATTGTCCACGGCGACGATGATCTGTTGCATCGCGCGGTGTTCAATCTCTCGCTCAATGCGCTGCAGGCGACCCGTCCGGGGACGACGGTGACGGTCATCGCCGACCTCGCGACGCGCGAGCAACTACCGCGCGGCGTGCCGTTTCCCCGCGGCGCGATCGCGCTCCAGGTGATGGATGAAGGCGTGGGTATTCCCGCCGAAGTTCAGGACCGTTTGTTCGAACCATTCACCACGACCAAGCCCGGCGGTACGGGACTCGGTCTGGCGATCACCCACCGCGCCATCGAAGCGCATCGCGGCGTGGTGCTCGTCGATACCGATGCGCGGGGCACCCGATTCACGGTCCTCCTGCCGCTCACGGAAGCCACTGAAGGAGTCATCGAGTGACCGCGACGCCTACCGCCTCGTCCAAGCCGAACGTCCTCGTCGTTGACGACGAATCGGGGATTCTCGAGACGCTCGAAATCCTCCTGCGCAACGAGGGCTTCACGCCGCACGTGGCGCTCGGCGGCAAAGCCGGACTCGAGCAGATCGTCGCGCTGTCGCCGGACATAATTCTCACCGACGTGCGGATGCCGCAGGTCACCGGCGTCGAGATTCTCGCGGCGGCGCGGGCACACGATCCGCTGACGCCCGTGATCCTGATGACCGCGCAGGCGACGTTGCAAACGGCGATGCAGGCGGTAAACGAAGGCGCGTTCTACTACATCCAGAAACCATTCCGCAACGACGAGCTGCTGGCGATCCTCCGCCGCGCCGCCGAGCATCGGTCGTTGCGGGTCGAGAATACGACGCTCAAGCGCGAGATCCGGCGCCGCGATCGCAACACGACCGGCGCGCCGATCGGCTCGAATCGCAAGTGGCTTGAAGTGCTGCGTCTCGCCGAGGCGGTGGCGCCGACGGAGAGCACGGTGCTCATCCTGGGCGAGTCCGGCACCGGCAAGGAAGTCGTGGCGCGCTACATCCATGAACTGTCGAATCGCAGCGCCGGCCCGTTCGCGTCGATCAATTGCGGCGCGCTGCCCGAAGGACTGCTTGAGAGCGAACTGTTCGGTCACGTGAAGGGATCGTTCACGGGCGCGGTGAAGGACAAGAGCGGGCTGTTCACGGCGGCGGCCGGCGGCACGTTCTTTCTCGATGAAATTGGTGAGACGACGCCAGCGACGCAGGTGAAGTTGCTGCGCGTGCTGCAACATCGCGAAGTAATTCCTGTCGGTGCGACCGATGCGCAGCCGATTGACACCCGGCTGCTGGCCGCGACGAACCGCGACCTCGAAGAGGAGATCAAGCGTGGTAACTTCCGTCGCGACTTGTTCTATCGCCTGAACGTCATCGCGCTCTATCTGCCGCCACTGCGACAGCGTCTCGACGACGTGCCGCTGCTCTGCGAAGCGTTCCTCGCACGCCACGCCGAGCAGCGCAACGAGGCGCAGAAGCAGCTCACGGACGCGGCGATGGAGGTCTTTCAGTCGTACAGCTGGCCCGGCAACGTCAGGGAACTCGAGAACGCGCTCGAACGCGCCGTTATTCTCACGCCGGGTGAGACGATCGACGTCGCGGGGCTCCCCGAGCGCATCTCGGAGCGTCAAGCCGATCCGCTCGTGTCGGAGCGCACGGCGCCGAACCCGACGATGGAGACGATCGAGCGCGCCTACATCATGTGGGTACTGCAGAGTGAGCAGGGCAACAAGACCCGCGCCGCCGAAGTGCTCGGCATCGATCCGTCGACGCTGCACCGCAAACTATCGCGGTTCGGCGACGAGACGTGAGCCGAGCGTGAGCGACGCGGCGCTCCGGCTCGTCGGACGATGGCGCGCGGCCTGGTGGCCTTACGTCGTCGGCCTCGCCGTGCTCGTGATCGCGATCGTCACGGTGACGCCGACTCCCGTCGGCGTCTTCTGGGACGACGGCGTCTACCTCATCACCGCCAAATCGCTCGCTGCAGGAACGGGCTACCGGTTCATCCATCTCGTCGGTGCGCCTCCGGCCGTGCACTTTCCGCCGGCGTGGCCGGCGCTGCTTGCACTCGTCTGGATGGCGCTCCCGGAGTTTCCGCAGAATGTGGCGGCGCTCAAGTTCATCAATCCGGTGCTGGTCGCGATCGCCGCCGCGATGGCCTGCGCGTACGCGATCCGCCGCCTCTCGGTTCCGCCGGCCGTCGCCGTCGTCACGACGATCATCTGTGCCGCCGCGCTGCCGGTGCTCGTGATCACGAATGTTCTCTTTTCCGAGCCGCTCTTTCTCGTCGTCCTGTTCGCCGCACTCGCGTCGGCGGACCGCGCCGTCGAGCAGCCGGGCTGGCGCGCGTCGGCGCTCGCCGGACTCGCCGCCGGCGGGCTCGCGCTCGTCCGATCGCTTGGCATTGCTCTCGCGCCGGCGCTAATCGCCGCACTGCTCCTCGCCAAAAGGTGGCGCGACGCCGGCGTCGCAACGATCGGCGCGCTCGTCGTGATGCTCCCGTGGCAACTCTGGGTGTCGGCGCACACCGCCGAGCTCGCCGTGCCGCTGCGCGGGAACTACGGGCCCTATCTCGACTGGGTCGTCACATTGTATCGCGAGCGCGGCATCGGCTTCGCCGCAACGATCGTGCGGCAGAATGTGCGGTCGCTCTATCGGTCGCTCGGCATCGTGCTCTTTCCAGCCGGCCCGCTGCCGCTACGGCCGCTGCTCGTGACGATCGCGATCGTGCTCGTCGCGGTGGCGATGATTCGGTCACAACGTCGAGCGCGCGTCGCGTTGCTCTTTCTCGTTGGATACGCCGCGCTCGTCTTGCCGTGGCCATATGCACCGGAACGCTTCTTGTGGGCGGTGTGGCCGCTCGCCGGGTTGCTGCTCGCGAGCGGCGCGATCGAGTGCTGGCGGCTCGGCGAGACGCCGCATGCCGCGGCGGGGGTGCGTGTCTCGGCGGCGCTCGCCTGCGCGGTCGGCATCTTTTCGATCGGCGGCAACGCGATGTACTCGATTCAGGGCGTGCAGCGTCATTGGTGGGATCGGCCGGCGGTGCGCAATGCGCAGTTACTGGCGCCGATCGCCGAGTGGGTCAATGCGAATACCGAACCCGGCGACGTCGTTGCCTGCGACGGGGAGCCGTTCGTCCATTTGTATACGGGGCGGCTAGTCGTTCCCGTCCACATTCTCTCGCCCGACGAGTACCTCGCCGAAACACCGCTCGTACAGGCCGCCGCCGACCTGCGTGCGCTCTTCATCACGAGTCATCCGCGCTACGCGGTGCTCTCCGCAGGATCCGCCGAACTCGCGGCCGTGCCACTGCTCGATGGCGCCAACGGAACGCCGCGTCTCGAACCGCTCGCTACGCTTCCCGGAGGCGGTGCCGCCTTCCGGGTGATTTTTCCCTGATCCGACTCTCGACGATGACCCCGAATCGCCCGACTCCGAACAACGCCATCGACGCGCTCCCGCGTCTTCGCGGACACACGCCGATCGACCCCGACGCGCTCGTGTTGTCGGTGCTGATGCCGGTGTACGATGAGAAGAACACCATCGAGATGATCCTCGATCAGGTGCACGCCGTGCCGGTGCGCAAGGAGATCATTTGTGTCGACGACTGCTCGCGCGACGGCACGCGCGACATTCTCACGCGCCTCAAGAATGCAGGGCGCATCGACACGCTGATCTTCCACGAGGTCAACAAAGGAAAAGGCGCGGCGATCCGCACGGCGCTCGCCGCGAGCACCGGCAACGTCGTGATCGTCCAGGACGCCGACCTCGAGTACGACCCCGCCGACTGGCCGGCCCTCCTCGAGCCGATCATCGACGGACGCGCCGACGCGGTCTTTGGGTCGCGCTTCATGGGCGGCCCGCACCGCGTCCTCTACTTCTGGCACTCGGTCGGCAACTACATGCTGACGCTCGCCAGCAACATGTTGACGAATCTCAACCTCACCGACATGGAGACCTGCTACAAGGCGATCCGCGGTGAGATCGCGCGCTCCCTCAAACTCACCTCCGACCGCTTCGGCTTCGAGCCAGAGGTGACGGCGCGCCTCGCGCAGGCGAACGTGCGCATTTTCGAAGTGCAGATCTCCTACTCCGGCCGCACCTACGCCGACGGCAAGAAGATCGGGTGGAAGGACGGCGTCGCCGCGATCCGCCACATCATCAAATACAACCTCTTTCCGTGACCGCTCCCCAGACCGCGGGGCTGCTCGACAAGGCGCCGCCGATCGTTTCTGCGCCACCAGCCACGGGCGCCGACGATCCGTTCGACTGGCGCTGGCTGGCGCTCTCGATCGCCGTACTCGCGCTCCTCGCCTCCGCGACGAGCCTCGGGAACGGCTTCGCCTATGATGACCGCTGGATCATCAGCGACAACAACCATATCCACGCGTTCACCGAGCCGTGGAAATTCTTCTCCGAGACGTACTGGCCGGTGAAGAACGGCGCCGCGCTCTATCGGCCGCTCACGATCACGCTTTACTCGATGCAGTGGGCGATCGGCGACGGATCGCCGCTCATCTTCCACGCGGTCAGCGTCGCGCTCTATCTGGGCATCTGCGTGCTCGTCTTCTGGCTCGCGCTCCAGATCATGCCGCGCAGCGCGGCGTGGGTCGCGTCGGCGTTTTTCGCGGTGCATCCGGTGCACGTCGAAGCCGTCGCCAATTGCGTCGGACAGGCCGAGCTCTGGACGGCGCTCGTGATGATCGGCGCGACGGCGATCTATGTGCGCGACCGCCGCTCGGGACTGCCGCTCACGCGTGAATCGGCGTTGGCGATTTTCGGGCTCTACTTCATGGGCCTATTCATCAAGGAAAACGCGATCGTGTTGCCGGCGCTGCTCGTCGCCGTCGAACTCTTTCTCGTCGACGACCGCCGCCGCTGGCGCACGCGCATCGACGCGATGCTCCCCGTGCTCCTCTGGATGGGGCTCGCCGCGGCGTTCTTCCTGTACCTCCGCGTCAGCATCCTCGACGAAATCGGCGGCGATGTATCGCATCCGTCGCTCCATCACCTCGGAATGGGGCAGCGCACGCTCCTGATGCTCGGACTCGTGCCGGAGTTCGGACGCCTCCTGCTCTGGCCGGTGCACCTCTTCGCGGACTACTCGCCGCGGGCGATTCCGACCTTCTCGAGCTGGAACGTTGGCCATCTGCCCGGTTTGCTCTTCGTCGGCTGTGTTGGCATTCTTGTGGCGCTCTCGTGGAAGCGCGCGCCGGTCGTCGCGTTCGGCATTGCCTGGTTCGCGATCGCCTTCGCCCCGGTAAGCAATATCCTGCTTCCCACGGGCATCCTGATCGCCGAGCGCACACTCTTCGTGCCGAGCATGGGGATCATGTTCGTGGTTGGTTTCACGGCGCCGTGGGTGATCGCGCATCTCCGCGTGCGGCCGCGCCTGCTTCAGATCGCGGTTGCGGGCGAGATGGCGACCTTCCTGACGCTGGGCATCGGCAACAGCGCCGAGCGGAACTATACGTGGAAGAGCAGCGACACCGTCTTCCAGACACTCGCCAGCGAGGCATCGCTGAGCTTCAAGGCGCACTACGCGCTCGGCGGGATGTACTTCGAACAGAAGCGGCCGGTGGACGGCGAGCGGGAGTGGCGGTACGCAATCGCGCTCATGCCGGGCTATGACGGCGTGTATATCGACCTCGGCCACAAGTACCGGGAGGCGCACGTTTGCCGAGCGGCGATCCCGATGTATAAGAAAGGGCTCGCGATCGAGCCGGCGCTGCCGCTCGCCCGGGTGACGCTGGTCGCCTGTTATTTGGAGCTTGCCGAGTATCATCGGGCGCGGAGCGAGGCGCGGTCGGCGATCGCCGACGGGTTTAATAGAAAGGCGCTCCTCTTCATGATTGAGCGGGCCGACAGCTCCCTGGCGGCGAACGATTCCCTGGACGCGACGAATCAGTGGACGGGCCACTCGAAGGTGATGAGGCCGTGAAGAACGCCTCGGTCATCATGACCGATCACTGATTAGGCAGTGATCAGCGCTGTGCAAAGTGCAATAAACGGGGCAGTCCACCGCCGATGCCGCCGCAGTCGCGTGACCACCGAGTGACCTAAATCGTTATGGGGTGCGGACTAAGCCGAATTTTTCGGGCGTGGCAAGAGGTTTGCATATAGAAGCTTCCGTCCCGTCTGGACAACGGGCTGAGTCCCGACGAAGCACGAGGGAACCGTTCCCCCATTTTCTCGAAAAGGAGTCGCGCGATGCTGAGCAACAAGAAAGGCTTCACCCTGATCGAACTTCTGATCGTTGTCGTCATCATCGGCATCTTGGCCGCGATCGCGATTCCGAAGTTTGCGAACACGAA
>JAYVPN010000062.1:0-2198 GCA_043757365.1 Gemmatimonadota bacterium
TCCCGATGTTCAGCCCCGATGGAACGAAGCTGATTTGGGCGTCGCAGCGGGCTGACCCGAAATCCAGCGACGTGAATCTCTACATCGCCGACTGGAAACACTGATCGCCAAACGCAGCAGCACACAACGGGGCGCGCGGAAATGATCCGCGCACCCCGTTTTTTCGTTGCCCCCGGCGCCCCTCCGACGTACAATCACCGCATGGCCACTCTCGATCTTTCCGCCGCGTCGATCGGCGATCGCATTCAGCACGAACTCGCCGTTCGCGCGCGTGAAGACAAAATCACCAAGAACGGCGACCCGTTCGCCGTCCTCACGCTCGGCAACGCGACCGGCTCGATCTCATCGACCGTCTGGAAAGAGCAGTTGCCAGGTCTCGAAGGCGTCGGCGTCGGAACGATCGTCCAAGTCATCGGCACGATCAGTTCGGGATTCAAAGGCGGGCGCGAACTGAAGCTCACCGCGCCTCCGCGCGTCGTACCGGCCAGCGCCGCGGATCTCGATGAATTTCTGCCGCGCATCACCGTTTCGACGGCGTCGCTTTGGGAGCAGGTAGACAAATGGCGCGCGGCCATGAAGTCGGCGGCGCTGCGCACGGCCGTCGATCTCTTTTTTGCGGACGATGCGTTCCGCGCCGAATTCGAACGCGCGCTCGGCGCGCCGCGCGGCCATCACGCCCTCGTTGGCGGGCTGCTGTTACACGAAGTCGAAGTCGCGAACATGGCGCGTGCCGCAGCGAAAACGATGCGAGGCGACGTCGATCTCGTGACGGCCGGCGCACTGCTGCACGACATCGGAAAGGTGGAATCGTACTCCATCGGTGTCGGCGGTTTCGATCACTCGCAGTCGGGTCAGTTGCTCGGCCATATCGTCCTCGGATCGCTGATGCTCGAACGGCGGCTCGCGACGCTTCCGCCCGGCACGCTGAGCGAGGAGCAGCGGCTCGAGCTGCACCACTTTATTCAGTCACATCACGGACAGCCCGAGTTCGGCGCGGCAGTGCGGCCGAAAACGCTCGAGGCGGAGCTGCTGCACTGGGCTGATCAGATGTCGGCGAACGGGAATAATTTCACCGATGCACTCGACGACCGCGAGCTCTTCCCCGGCGACGAGGAGTTCAGCGTCAAAGGCGCCTGGCGTCTCGATGGACGTCGGATCTGGAAGCGCAGCCATCGCTGGGACTAGCTGATGCGCGCGGCATCGCCGTGGCGCATGCTCGCCCTGCTGGCAGTCGCCGAACTACTCGGCATGTCGCTCTGGTTCGCCGGGAGCGCTGTTGCACCCCAGCTCCAGCAGCAGTTTCAACTTTCCGGCAATGCCGTTGCGGCACTGACGACCGCCGTCCAACTCGGCTTTGTCGTCGGCACGGCGCTCTCGGCGCTCTTGAATCTTGCCGACGTCGTACCGGCTCGCCTGCTTTTCGCTGTCAGCGCGTTGCTCGGTGCGTTCGCGAATTCGACGATGGCGTTCGCTCCCGGTTACACGGAGCTGTTCGTCGGCCGCTTCGCCACCGGCGTCTTTCTCGCCGGCGTATATCCGCCGGCCATGAAGATGGCGTCAACGTGGTTCAAGGAACGGCGCGGACTTGCCGTCGGCACTGTCGTTGGCGCGCTGACCGTTGGAAAGGCGGGGCCGTATCTCGTCCACGCGATGCCGGCCGCGACGCCCGCCGGCGTCGCGTTATTTGCCTCCGTCTCAGCGATCGCCGGGGGGTTGCTCGTGTTCGCGTTCTATTCCGACGGTCCATTCGCCTTTCCGCCGCGAGCGTTCACCTGGTCGCTCGTAGGCGACGTCGTGCGCGAACGACGCTGGCGGCTCGCGACGGCGGGATATCTCGGTCACATGGCCGAGCTCTATTCGTACTGGACGTGGATCCCGGCGTTCGTTGCGGCAAGCGTTGCGCGCGATCCGCACGCGCTGATGGCGGCGTCATCTCCAAGAGTGGCGCTGCTATCGTTCGGTGTGATCGCCGTCGGTGGCATCGGATGCATCTGGGGCGGGCTCGTCGCCGACCGGATTGGCCGGGCGCCGCTCGTGATGCGCGCCCTCTCGATCAGCGGACTGTGCTGCCTGGTGGTCGGACTGGCATTCGGACACTCGCTCTGGATTCTTGCGCCAGTCGCGCTCGTCTGGGGCTTCTTCATCATTGCCGACAGCGCGCAGTTCAGCGTGCTCGTCACGGAAAGCGTCCCCGCTCA
>JAYVPN010000063.1:0-2180 GCA_043757365.1 Gemmatimonadota bacterium
CCACTCTTTCTGGGTTTCGATGAACGGGTGCATAAGCTTCTCCGGGCCGGGACTGGGCCCGATTGGGGTTCGTGGGTTGAGCCTCTCAAGATAGAGTGCTAAGGGGCGAGGGGCAAGTGGGGGAACGGCACCTGCGAGTACACGGTACTCAGTAGGCGGTAGACCGTCTACCGCGAACTGCAACAGCCGTAGAGAGTAGACGGTAGACGGTACACCGTTTACGTGACTGCGGGTTTGGGAGAGAGCCTCCGGCGCGAGCAACGTGAACGGTGTACTGTCTACCGACTACACTCTACTCGCCGTTGTAGTTGGCTGTAGACGGTCTACTGCCTACTGAGTACCGTCTACGCCCTTCCTCTCCCGACTCAGTCTGAGCCCCTCCTCAAACCGCCATCTATCAATGGCGGCATGATTCCCGCTCAACAACACATCCGGCACCCGGTGCCCTCGAAACTCCTCCGGCCGAGTGTACGAAGGCGCCGACAGCCCTCGCCCGTAGAATGAATCGGTGCGCGCCGAATCGAGATCGCTCATCGCCCCCGGCAGCAGCCGCACGACGGCATCGATAATCGCCAGCGCCGCCGGCTCACCGCCGCTTAGCACGAAATCGCCGAGGCTCAACTCCTCGGTCGCGAGGTGATCGGCGACCCGCTGATCGATGTCCTTGTAGTGCCCGCAGAGCAGCGTGAACTCTTCGAGCTGACTCAACCGTTCGGCGTCGGCGTGCTCGAACTTCTTACCGCGCGGCGAGAGCAGAATGATCGGCGCCTTCGCGGCGATCCCTTCGACGGCCTCGAAGAACGGCCCCGGCTTCATCACCATCCCGGCGCCGCCGCCGTAGGGCGCGTCGTCAACCGTGCGATGCTTGTCGTGCGTGTAGTCTCGAAGATCGACGAGCCGATAACTCACCGCTCCGGCGGCGGCGGCCCGCGCCGGAATGGAGAGCGAAAGCGGCCCTTCGAAAAACTGCGGGAAAATCGAGACGACGTTGATCTGCAGCATGCGATAAGTCTATTCGTTCTCGAACAGCTCGGCCGGAATATCGACGGTGATCGAGCGCGCGTCGCGATTGATCTTAAGTACGAAGCGCTCCGAGTATGGAATGGAGACGTCGCCCCGCGCCGTATGGACGTCGAGGAGAATCCCATGCGGCATCTGGTACCACGCGGTGACGGTGCCAACCGCGTTGCCTTCGTGGTCGACGGCCGTGAGCCCGTCGAGTTCGTGGAGATAGAACTCGTCGTCATCCGGTGGCGTGAGCTCGCTGAACGGCGCGAGCACGAAGCGCCCGGTCCATCGCTCCGCTTCGGTGCGATCGTGGATCGCGTCGAACGAAACGATGAGGCCGTCTTTGAACGGCTTGCTCTCGGTAATGACGAGTTCGCGCCGCGCTTTCGATTTGGCGTCGAGCGCAACCGCACCGTCGACGGTACCGGCGAAAACACGACGGCCGGGCGCGAAAATCGCGTCCGGCGCGTCGGTCAACGGTTCGACGACGAGGGCTCCGCAGATGCCGTGGGGCCGGTGAAGGCGCCCGACGATCGCGAGCTCGTCATTGGACATCTGCAGCGGTATTACTCGCCCTTCGCCGGAACGGCGCTGGCCTGGAGCTTCGCCGCGAGGCGCGTTTCGTGACGCGTCTTCAGCACGCCCGCCTTGCGGAGGAGCGAGCGGACCGTGTCGGACGGCTGCGCGCCGTTGTCGAGCCAGTAGTTGGCGCGGTCAATCTGGAGATTGAGCGCCGTCTCACCGCCACGTGGAGCGTACTGGCCGATAATCTCGAGAAACTTGCCTTCGCGCGGGCTGCGCGAGTCGCAGGCGACGATACGATACGTCGGGGACTTTTTGCGGCCGGTGCGGCGAAGACGGAGGCGGACTGCCATGTGGTGCTCCTTGCGTGGTGCGGTGATGGTGGTGCATCCCGAGCTCATCGCGCGGCCGGCGTTTCCGGTGCGCACTCGAGTCTTGCTGAACTGCTATCTGCAACTGCGAGCAGACGGTACTCAGTAGACAGTAGACCGTCTACCGCGAACTACAACTGCACGTAGAAAGTACACAGTAAACGGTACACCGTGTACGTGACGGCGAGAGGGGTACAAAGTGTCGGTGCGAACAACGTGAACGGTGTACTGGCTACCGTCTACATTCTACTGCCGTTGTAGTTCGCGGTAGACGGTCTA
>JAYVPN010000064.1:0-2179 GCA_043757365.1 Gemmatimonadota bacterium
TCGCTCGACGGCGTCGCGAACATCGGCACCGACCACGAGTTGCTCAACAAGCACTGGCATCACGACCACGCGATGACGCTCGCCGAAGTCATCAAGGCCGCGGCCGCGAAGACGGGCGAGAACGTCTCGCTCCGCCGTGTCGCACGCTACACGAGCAATGGCGCCGTCGGGTTCTACCGCCATCACAACGGCAAGGTTGCCGTGCTCGTCGAAGTGACGGGCGCGACGGGCGACGCCGCGAAGGCGCTTGCCAACACCATCGCCGAACACATCGCGTCTGGCGTGCCGGCGATCGCCGTCGCCGTGCGCAAGGAAGACGTGTCGCCCGAGCTCGTCGCCCGCGAAAAAGAAATCTTCGTCGCGCAGGCGAAGGAAAGCGGCAAGCCGGACGCGATCGTCGAGAAGATGGTCGGCGGTCGTATTGAAAAGTTCTACTCCGAGATCACGCTCCTCCAGCAGCCGTGGGTGCGCGACGACAGCAAGACGATCGGCGCGCTCGTGAAGGAAACGGTCGGCGCCGACGTGAAGCGCTTCGTGCGTTTCCAGATGGGCGAAGGCTGAGGCGCAGCGCATGCCCCGTGCGGGTTCCAAACCGACGAACGCGCTGAAATATCCGCGCGTCCTGCTGAAGCTCTCCGGCGAGGCCCTCGCCGGCGAGCACGGCACCGGTTTTGATTTTCCGACGATCACCAAGTACGCCAAAGAGATCAAGCGCATTTCCGAGAGCGGGGCCCAGGTGGGCCTCGTGATCGGCGGCGGCAATATTGTGCGCGGTTCGCAGCTCTCGAAAATGGGGATGGACCGCGTCAGCGCCGACTACATGGGAATGCTCGGCACGATCATCAACGCGATGGCGTTCCAGGACATTCTCGAGCGCGAAGGGCTGGACACGCGCGTCATGACGGCGATCCGGATGGAAGAGCTCGCCGAGCCGTACATCCGCCGTCGCGCACTGCGCCACCTCGAGAAGGGGCGAGCCGTGATCTTCGCCGGCGGCACGGGCAATCCGTATTTCAGCACCGATACCGCCGCGGTGTTGCGCGGCATTCAGATGAAGGCCGATGTCATCATCAAGGCGACGAGCGTCGATGGCGTGTACGACGCCGATCCGAAAAAGAATCCGAACGCCAAGAAGTACGCCAAGATCAGCTATCGCGACGTGATGGTGGAAGAACTTGGCGTGATGGACCAGACCGCGATCACGTTGTGCAAGGAGAATTCGCTCCCGCTGATCGTGCTCAACATCAACCAGCCCGGCGCCGTGATGAAGGCGATCCGCGGCGAACGCGTGGGGACCCTCGTCTCATGAGCACCATCCCGAATATCCTGAAGGACTGTCGCACCGCGATGGAAAAAGGCGTCGACGCTGCGAAGCGCGAATTCGCCTCCGTGCGCAGCGGCAAGGCGAGTCCGTCGATGCTCGACCAGGTGAAGGTCGAGATGTACGGCCAGATGATGGCCTTCAACCAGTGCGCCCAGGTTTCGGCGCCGGAGCCGCGTCTCCTCCTCGTCACGCCGTTCGACAAGGGACAGATCAAGGCGATCGAGAAGGCGATCCGTGAAAGCGACCTCGGTCTCGATCCGGCGATCCAGGGGCCGGTCATTCGTGTGCCGCTGCCGGCGATGAACGAGCAGCGCCGCAAGGAACTCGTGAAGGTCCTCCACAAGTACGCCGAAGACGGCCGCATTGCGGTGCGCCACGGCCGCACGCACGCGCGCGATCTGCTCAAGAAGCTCGACGGCGTCAGTGAAGACGATGTGAAGCAGGCCGAGAAAGATCTGCAGAAGGCGCACGACGAGTTCATCGCGAAAATCGACGCGATGATGAAAGCGAAGGAAGCCGAGATCCTGGCCGTCTGATGGCGGTCCCCGTGTCCGCCGATCTGCTCGCGCAAATTCGCGTGCACGGCGCGGGCCCTCGGCACGTCGCCATCATCATGGATGGCAATGGGCGCTGGGCCCGCGATCGGATGCTCCCGCGTCCGCTCGGACACCGGAGCGGCATGAAGGCCGTGCGCGAAGTGGTGGAAGGGGCGATCGAAGCGGGTGTCGAAGTGCTCTCGCTGTTCGCGTTCTCGCAAGAGAACTGGCAGCGTCCGGCCGGCGAAGTATCGGCGCTGATGTCGCTCCTCGAAGAGTACATCCAGAAGGAAACCGACGAACTCGATGAGCAGGGCGT
>JAYVPN010000065.1:0-7944 GCA_043757365.1 Gemmatimonadota bacterium
ATTCCACTCACCACCGCCGCCCGCGCATCGACCCGCCGCACCGTGAACACGCGCAGATAGCGGGCTGCCCGATACAACTCATCCGCGCGCCGCGGCAAATTGATCGCCCCCGGCAACCCTTCCTGCGTGAGTCGCTGCACCGTGCCGTCCTTGCCGAGAACTGGGATGTCGAGCCCCAGCATCTGGGTTTTCGCGGGATAGTCGAGTAGCAGTTCGCCGGGAGCGAGTCCGAGCTGCTTCGCCAGACCGTTTTCAGCCTCGCGCGTTCGCGCTCGATCATCGGAAATCCACTCAAGCCCGTCCATCGGCAACTCGGCGGCCGGCGCCTCGAAGGCGCGCTTGAACAGCCGCCGCATGCGCAGCGCTTCGAGCAGCGCGCGCGTCTCCGGGCTCGCCTTCGATTCCATCGCGTGCAGCAAGCCCTCGTCGGTATACGCGCCGAGTGACGCGACCTCGACCGCACCGTCGGCGAGTGCGAGCTCGACGAGCCGTTTGTACATCGCCGTCGCACTGCGCACGGCGTGGTGCCAGTACACGTTTCGATACATCTGATACTTCGCGAAGAGCAGCGACTCGAGCGCCGAGAGCCCGTTGGCGTGCACGCCGATGACGCGCCGGCCACTCGACGGATCGGTGACCACCGTCATCGCGTGGACGAGCCGGTCGTCATCGATCTCGCCGTACGGAACGCCGCACATCAGGGCGTCGCGTTTGAGATAATCCATCTTGTCGAGATCGAGCGAGCCGGAAATCAGTCCCTGCAGGGGGCTCTCGCTCGCGCCGCAGATCAGTGCGTAGATACGTTCCGGGGCGTCGGCGCTGATCGAGCCGCGCAACACGTGGGCGACGTCGCCTTCGGTCACGAGCCGCTTCGAGAGGAGCTCGTGGTGCGGCACGCCGATCTCTTCGAGCGCGTGGGAGAACGGATAGTGGCCGACGTCGTGCAACAGCGCTGCAGCCGCGACGATCGCCGTCTCATCCGGTGCGATCCCGTCGAGCTGGCCGGCGTCACGGAGATTGGCGAGTGTGCGCCGAGCGAGGTGATAGGCGCCGAGCGCGTGCTCGAAGCGCGAGTGTGTGGCGCCCGGATAGACGAGATGTGCGAGCCCGAGCTGGCGGACATAGCGCAGCCGCTGGACGACCGCGGTGTCGAGCAGGCGCTCGGCGACCGGGTCGACGCGGATATTGTTCCAGAGAGGGTCGCGGATGAAGGTCATATGGCGGGAAAGGTGGCGATTCAGGGAGCACGGAGGGGGAGCGTTGAACGAAACTGACGTCCGCACGTATTATATTCCAATCGTGCTCCCGCCATCACTCTTCCGCCGCATTGCGTTCATTGCCGTCGCCATCGTCCAGATGTCGGCGCCGATGCTCGTGTCGGTCACGGAAGGGCAGCTCGCGACGTCCTCGCTCGGGCAGCCGGGGCAGGTCCACGTCGAGGACCACACGCATCGTGGCTGCGTTCCCGTGCACCCGGACAGCTGCGCCCTCTGTCAGTATTTGACGCACTTCGCGGCGGAAAAGCCGCAGCCGGTGTTCGTCCCCGTTGCGGTCGTCGAGCGAGTTGCGCAGTCGTGCGAGGCGTTTCGCCTCCCGGCGACGCTCGCGCGGACGCGGGAACGTACCCGGGCACCTCCGGTCGTCTGAGCCGTTCCGGTCGCGCATCAGCGCGCCGGTAATCACGCTCAGTCGTCGACTGCGGGGTGCGCCGGATTCTCCGGGGGCGCTCGCGTCGGCCAGCAAACCGGAGTATTCGATGTTCGCTCGTGTCATACGCGCCGCCCGCGGCACTCTCGCCCTCTTGATCTGTGTTCCCGCTGTGGCGTTCGCCCACCCGGCCTCGTCGGCCGGATCGATTTCCGGTACCGTGAAGGACGGTTCGGGAAAACTGCTTCCGAACGCGCAGGTGCTCGTCGCCGAACTCGGTCGAGTGTCCGCGACGGGTACTGACGGCCACTTTGTCCTGAACGGCGTCGCCGCCGGCAGTTACCACATCACGGCGTCGCTCATCGGTTACCGGCCGACCCACGCCGATGTAACGGTCGGCGACGGCGATGCGGTCGTCGCGCTGACGCTGATTCAATCGCCGCTGCGCCTGTCGAGTGTCGTCATCTCGGCGACGGCGACGAGCGGCGACGCCAGCCAGCAGACGCAGGCGGCGACCGAACTCTCCGGCAAAGCGCTCAACCGGTCGCTCGGCGCGTCGATCGCGCAGACCCTGGCCACCGAGCCCGGGATGGCGATGCGCTTCAACGGTCCCGCCGCGAACGCGCCGATCATTCGCGGTCTCCAAGGCGACCGCATTCTGGTCCTGCAGGATGGTGAGCGCACCGGCGATTTGTCGTCGGCCGCGCCCGACCATTCGGTCTCGATCGATCCGCTCGCTGCGCAGCGGATGGAAGTCGTGCGCGGTCCGGCCTCGCTTCTCTACGGCAATAATGCGCTCGGCGGTGTGGTCAACGTCATCTCGAACGACATCCCGTCGAGCGTGCCGAGTCGTGTCGTGGGGGCGTGGTCGTCGCAGGCCGAGAGCGCGACCCCCGGCGGCGCGACGTATCTAACGCTCACCGCACCGCTCGGATCGAGCGTCGCGCTGACCGTTCGCGGCGGATTGCGGTCGGCCAGTGATCAGAAAGTTGGTGGCGGTGGTACGCTGGCGGAGACGCAATCGCGTTCGTGGAACGGAACCGTCGGCCTAGGCTTCACCGGGGCCTGGGTGAATGGTGGCATCGTGGTGCGGAACTACGATTTCAACTACGGACTTCCGACCGAGCCCGGCTCGCCGGATGTCGGCACGCACATTGCCGGCAATCGTCTCGGTGTTTCGGGCAAACTGCAGTTCGCCGGCAATGCTGCATTTCCAGGTCTCACGCTCGACGGCACGACGCAACAGTATAAGCACGACGAGTTGTCGCCTGAAGGAAGCATCAATACGAGTTTCAATTTGAAGACGCAGACGCTCAACGCGGTCGCGAAGACGGCGTTCGGACGTGCGCGCGGCTCGATCGGCGTGCAGGGGCTGTTCAAGCAGTACGCGAGCACGGGCGACGAGGCGCTGACGCCGGCGGCGAACACCGTGTCAGGGGGTGCGTACCTGTATCAGGAAATCCCGTTGCTCGACGGCAACTCCGATGCGCGCGTGCCGCGCCTCCAGATCGGCGCGCGCTACGATTCCTATCGCATCGAATCGAAGACGGGTGCTGCGAAGTTCGGTCAGGGCAAGACAATCGACATCAGTTCCGCATCCGGATCCGTTGGGTTGAGCCTTCCGCTCAGTGACGCGGTGACGTTCAGCGTGAGCGCGGCGCGCGCGTTCCGTGCGCCGACGGTCGAGGAACTCTTTTCCAACGCGTTTCACTCGGCGGCTGGGACGTACGATCGGGGGAATCCAAATCTCAAGGCCGAAACGAATGCCGGTTTCGACGGCATTCTCCGAGTGCAGTCGGGAGGATTCACCGGCTCTGTATCGGGTTACTACAATCGCATCAATAACTACGTGGCGCCGAGCATCCTGAAGGACACACTCGTCGACGGTGCCAAGGTGCCGCTGAACAACTTCACACAGGGCGACGCAACGCTATACGGTGTCGAGGGCTCGCTCGAGGCGGTGCTCGCGCCGCATCTTGTCGGCGGGCTGATGGGCGACATCGTGCACGGCGCGTTTGCGGGCGGTGACCCGCTGCCGTTCATTCCCGCGGCACGTGTTGGCGCTTCCTTGCGCTGGGATGACGGAAAATGGAGTCTCGCCGGCGATACGCGTCACGCATTCAACCAAGCGCGCGTGAGCGGCGGTGCGGTCGATATCCCGACGGCGGCGTACACGGTGATCGACGTCAGCGCCGGGTATCAGATCATTCTCAATGGCCTCGTCCACTCGGTCACGCTGCGCCTCGATAACTTGGCCGACACGAAGTACTACGACGCGAGCAGCCGGATCAAGAGTTTTGCGCCGAATCCGGGGCGGAATATCGCGATGGTGTACAAAGTATTGTTTTAGTGAGTGTGTGCGCGGCCGAGCTCAACAACGCCTCGGATGCACGCGGATAGAAAGAAATGACAAACGGGGGAACAGCACGTGAATCTTGTGCTATTCCCCCGTTTCGTCGTTGCAGTGAAAATCCGAGGCGTTTTTGAGTCCCGGCACGCGCAAAAACTGAGCTACGCCTTTGGCCCCGCCGCGAGAATCGCCGGCGTCACCGCATCGCCAAACTTCTTGATGTTCTCTACGAACATCGCCGCCAGCTTCTTCGCCTGCGCGTCGTACGCTGCGGCATCCGGCCAGCTACCCCGGGCGTCGAGGATTTCGGCGGGCACACCGGCCACTGCAGTCGGCACCGAGAGCCCGAAGATCGGATCGACCTTCACCGGCGCATTCTCGAGTGAGCCGTCGAGCAGCGCGTGCACCATCGCGCGGGTGTACTTGAGCTTCATGCGCGAGCCGGTGCCGTAGGCGCCGCCGCTCCAGCCGGTGTTCACGAGCCAGACGTTCGCTTTGTGCGTGTCGAGCAGCTCGCCGAGCATGTGCGCGTACTTGGTGGGATGCCAGACGAGGAAGACCGCGCCGAAGCAGGCGCTGAACGTCGCCTGCGGCTCGTTCACTCCAGTCTCAGTGCCAGCAACCTTCGCCGTATAGCCCGAGAGGAAGTAGTACATCGCCTGTTCCTTCGTCAGCTTGGCGACGGGCGGCAACACGCCGAAGGCGTCGGCCGTGAGGAAGACGACATTCTTCGGATGTCCGCCGCGACCGCTCGGCACATGATTCTTGATGTAGTGCAGTGGATACGACGCGCGCGTGTTCTCGGTGAGCTTCTGGCTCTCGAACTTCACCTTCTTCGTGAGCGGATCGAGCTCGACGTTCTCGAGGATCGTGCCGAACATCTGTGTGGTCTGATAGATGTCCGGTTCCTGCTCGGGCGAGAGGTTGATCACCTTCGCGTAGCAGCCGCCCTCGAAGTTGAACGTGCCATTCTCGCTCCATCCGTGCTCGTCGTCACCGATCAGCCCGCGGGCCGGATCGGCGGAGAGCGTCGTCTTGCCCGTGCCGGAGAGGCCGAAGAAGAGCGCCGTGTCGCCCGCCGGGCCGATATTGGCCGAGCAGTGCATCGAGAGGACGCCCTGCTTCGGGAGCAGGTAGTTCATGACTGTGAACATCGACTTTTTGAGCTCGCCGGCGTAGCGCGTGCCGCCGATGAGGATCATCCGTTTGGCGATGTTGAGCACGATGAACGTCGTCGTGCGCGTGCCGTGCTTTTTCGGGTCGGCTTGGAAATCCGGCGCATGCAGGATGCTGAAGTTTGGCGCAAAGCTTGCGAGCTCGGTGAACGCCGGGCGGATGAACATGTTGCGTACGAAGTTGGCGTGCCACGCATTCGGCGTGACGTACCGGCACGAGAGCCGGTACGCCGGATCGGCGCCGCAGTAGAGATCTTGGACGAAGAGTTCGCCCTGCGTGTTGAGATAGCCGCGGACGTCAGCGAGGAGCGTTTCGAAGTGCGTCTCGTCCATCGGCTGATTGACGGCCCCCCAATCGACGTCGGCTTGGCTCGACGGTTCCTGCACGACGAACTTGTCTTTCGGCGAGCGGCCCGTGTGCGGCGTCGTGACGGCAACGAACGGTCCCATCTCGGCGAACTCGCCTTCGCCGCGACGTGCAGCCGCGGCCGCAAGTTCAGCGGGAACGAGATTCCAGTGTGCGGCGCCTTTCGGCGTGAGTCCCTGGACGTTCAGGCCGGTGCTGCTTTCACGGGTCGGCATCGGTGCGGTCGGAGAAGCCATGAGAGTGAATCGGGGCAAAGAGTAGGGGGGGACGGGCTTAGGCCCGCGAATGTTCCTGGGCGTCAATCACGGCAACCGCCGCCATATTGACGATTTCTTGCACGTCCGCGCCCTGCTCGAGCACGTGGACAGGGTACGCCATGCCGGCGAGAATCGGGCCGATCGCCGTCGCTCCACCGAGTTTGGTGAGGAGTTTGTATGCGATGTTGCCAGCGCTGAGATTCGGGAAGATCAGCACGTTCGCCGGCTCCTTCAGCGCGCTAAACGGATATTGCGCCGCCAGTACCTGCTGGTCGAACGCCGTGTCGGCCTGCATCTCGCCGTCGACGATGACGGAGGGATCCTTGATGCGCAGCAAGCGGACGGCCTCGGCGACCTTCTTCGCCTCGGGGTGCTGCACCGAGCCGAAGTTGGAGAACGAGAGCATCGCGACCCGCGGATCGACGCCGAAGGTCCGCGCGACGCGCGCCGCGCTGATCGCCGTCGTTGCGAGCTGCTCCGACGTCGGGTCGATCGTGACGGTCGTGTCGCCGAAGAAGACGACGTGCTTCTCGAAGACGAGCATGTAGAGCCCGCTCACCAGTCCCACATCTGGATGCGCGCCGATCACTTCCAGTGCGGGACGGATCGTCTCGGGGTAGTGCTTGCCGAGTCCGGCGAGCATCGCGTCGGCGTCGCCGGTCGCCAGCATCACCGAGCCGAAATAGATGCCCTTGTACAACCGCTGCTCGGCTTCCGACAGCGAGAGTCCTTTGCGCTGGCGCTTCTTCCAGAGGTACTGCGCGTATTTCTCGCGCGACTTGCTGGTGCCGGGATCCTCGATGCGGATGCCGTCGAGCGGAATGCCGTTTTCGTCGGCCATCCGCTGAATGCGATCGTTGCGGCCGAGGAGAATCGGGTGCGCGATCCCTTCGTCGACGAGGATCTGCGCGGCCTTGAGAATCTTCAGTTCTTCGCCTTCGGGGAAGACGACGCGCTTCGGATCGTGGTGCGCACGGTTGATGATCCCGCGCATGATGCCGCGGGCGCGACCGAGCCGTGATTCGAGCTGGTCGCGATAGGTCTCAAGATCGATAAATTGCTTTGCAACCCCGCTCGCCACGGCAGCCCATGCCACGGCCGGTGCGACCCAGAACAGCGCGCGCGGGTCGAACGGGAAGGGAATCAGGTACTCGCGTCCGAACTTCACATTGCTCAGCCCGTAGAGCTGGGCGACGTTGTCGGGGACGTCTTCCTTCGCGAGCGCGGCGAGGGCGCGCGTCGCCGCCATTTTCATCTCTTCGTTGATCTCTGTCGCGCGCACGTCGAGCGCGCCACGAAAGATGAACGGGAAACAGAGGACGTTGTTGATCTGGTTGGCGTAGTCGCTGCGGCCGGTGGCGATGATCGCGTCATCGCGCACGCGACGCACTTCATGCGGGAGAATCTCCGGCACCGGATTCGCGAGCGCGAAGATGATCGGATCGGCCGCCATCTTCGCCACCATCTCCCCGGTCACGGCGCCGGCAGCGGACAGACCGACGAACATGTCGGCGCCGTCGAGCGCTTCGGCGAGGGTGCGGAGTTTCGTCGCTACCGCGAAGCGTGCCTTGTACGGGTCCATGTGGTTCGGATCGCGGCCGACATAGATCACGCCTTCGCGGTCGCACATGATGATGTTCGCGCGATTCACGCCAAGCCGCACGTAGTGCTCGGCCGTCGAAATCGCGGCCGCACCGGCGCCCGAGAATACGACCTTCAGTTTACTGATGTCCTTGCCGGTCACTTCCATCGCGTTGACCAGCGCCGCGCCGGTGATGATCGCCGTGCCGTGCTGGTCGTCATGAAAGACCGGGATCTTCATCGTTTTCCGCAGCGTCTCCTCGACGAGGAAACAGTCGGGGCTCCGAATGTCTTCGAGATTAATACCGCCGACGGTCGGTTCGAGGAGCTGGCAGAACTTGATCATGTCGAGCGGATCTTCAGAGCCGACTTCGAGGTCGAAGACGTCGATGTCGGCGAATTGTTTGAAGAGGTTGCCTTTGCCTTCCATCACCGGCTTGCCGGCGAGCGCGCCGATGTTGCCGAGCCCGAGGACCGCCGTCCCGTTGGTCACCACCGCGACGAGATTGCCCTTCGCCGTGTATTTGTAGGCGTCCTCGGGGTTGTTCTTGATTTCGAGACAGGGCT
>JAYVPN010000066.1:0-28932 GCA_043757365.1 Gemmatimonadota bacterium
GAAGAGCGCGGTCTGCACTTCGACGGCCGTCTTGAGCTGCTCGATCTGGTCTTCGGCGACGAGATTCGGGTTGCTCTTGCGGATCTCCATCGAGCGGCGGTAGTTGCTCGACGCCTGCTGCAGGTTCGCCGACGCCTGCGCGAGCGACGCCTTCGTGTTGGCGAGGTTGGCTTCGGCGCGCTGGACCGCGGCGTCATACGACTGGGGATCGATCTGGAGCAGGAACTGCCCCTTCGTCACGTTGTCGCCTTCTTTGACCGAGAGGCGGACGATCTTGCCGGTGATATCGGCCGAGAGATCGACCTTCGTGTGCGGCCGCACCTGCCCGCTGGCCGTGACCGACGCGACGAGATCGCGCTTCTGCACGGTCTCCGTGCGGACTTCGGTCACGCCCTTGTTCTTCTTCGACGCGACCGTCGCGACGATTCCGCCGGCGACGAGCACCACCACCACGGCGATGCCCCATTTCATGCCCTTACTCATAGCGGTCCCCGTTTAGCGAAGGGGGCGGCCGACGGCGCTTTCCAGCACCGAGAACGCCCGATGGTATTCGAAAATAGCATTGATACGTCCGGCTTCCGCCGTTTCGTAATCACTGCGTGCCTGCTGGAGATCGACGAGGCTGTTCAATCCCACACGGTACCGCTCCTGAGCGAGCTGCAGCGCTTCGCGGGCCGCCAGAGCGTTCTGCTCCAATGCCTTGAGCTGCTGATAAACGGTGGTCAGCGTCGCGCTCGCGGCGGCCACATCGGCGCCGAGCTTCAGCTCCTGCGCGCGCGTGTTGTAGCGCGCGTCGACGCGATCCGCGGCGGCATTCTGGACGCGCTGCTCGCGGCTGAAGCCGTCAAATAGCGGGAGCGACAGGCCGACCGACAACGTGTACGGGTTCGACGTGAAACCGAACGGGAAGTTCTTGTTGCCTGAGCGGATCGACTGCGCCTGCGCATCGGTGAAGACGATTTGGTTGCACTGGGGCGCGATCGAACCGAGTCCAGCGCCACGACGGAGCGAGTCGGTGGCGAGGCACGACGCACGCTGCGAGAGCGCCCCCGCCTGCGCCTGCGTCACGAGGAAGTTTTCGTCCTTGTACTGCTGTGCGGTGCCGCCGAACGAGGCCGACGCCGAGAGTGTCGGGAGGTACGTCGTCTGCGTCGCGCGGTACGTCTGCTGCGCCGCCTCTTCACGGGCCCGCAATGACACGATCGTCGGGTTCTGCTTGTTGGCGACCTCGACGAGTTGCTTGACGTCGAACACCGGCTCCGCAATCACCAGCGTGGAGACGAGCCTCGCGTTCTCGCGGGCCGGTACGCCGAGTTGCTGGAAGAGGCGGATGCGCTCAACCGCTTCGTCGTTGTGCGCCTTCAGGACGTTCACCTTCTGAGTTCCGACGGCCACTTCGGCGCGCTTGACGTCGAGCGACGTGGCCGAACCGACGCCAGCCTTCGCCTTGGCGAGGTCGAGCTGAAGCTGGGCCGAAGTGGTCAGTGAATCCTGTAACGCCGACTGCGCTTGTCGCTGGAGAACGAGCAGGTATTGCTGGACGACGGCGGCGCGCAGGAGCTGATCTTGGCTGCTAATCGTCGCGTCGGCGGCGTCGAGCTGCGATTTCGTGGCGCGCAGTGCGGCGAGCGCGCCGGCCGAGAGCTGATAGTTGAAGTTGAGGCCCCAGTTCGACGACAGAATGTCGGACGTCGAACCGAAGGCGACACCCTGAAAGATCTGCGGCTTGCCCTGACGGAAGCCCGCGCTGACGTTGGTGCTCGCGGTCGGCAAGAGAGTGCCGTACGCCGCCCGCAGCGACGCTTCGGCGCGCCGTCGGCTATTGATGAACTGCTGAAATGCCGGATTGTTCTGCTTCGCGAGGGCAATGGCCTCGTCGAGCGAGAGCGTCGCGCCGGCGCCGTTTTGGGCGGCCGCGGGCAACGCGAATCCAACAAGGAGAAGAGCAGACCACAGCTTACGCATCGTTCAGGGATCCTGGGTGGGTTACGAGGGTCTTACGGGGCGGCACCGGCGCAGGTTTCAGCGCAGGGTTTCCTCACGAACGGCGACCAGCTTGAGCGATGGTACCACGATCTTCAGCAAGCGGCCCGCGGGATCGAGCCAGACGTCCCGCGCGGTACCCGCGGTACCCGCGGTACCCGCGGTACCGCGCGACGCCGTCGTCAGCCGAAAGTGCCGGGCGTCGAATTCCTGCGCTTCCAACTTAAGTTTTTCAGTACCGACGAGTTCGACGTTGACCATCTCGACCACGTTCCGCCCTGGGACCAGCACCGGCACGATCGCGCCGTGACCACGCCGCGCCACGAACCAGAGTTGGTGCAGCACATTGTCTTCGGCGAGCACGGTGCCGACCGGGAGACGGAACTCACGAGCCGACTCGCCGTTCTGGCGGTTTGCCCGCGACGCATAGTGATCGCGCGTCGTGAGGCCGCTGTACGATTCCAGGGCTCTCCCGTCGACCCGCAGATCGGTCTGGTATCGCAGCGGAAAACCGGCGGTGTCCGCATTCAGACCGGTCACAAAACGCCGCGTCCCGGCGATCAGGTTTCCCTGGGCCACGAGGACCACGCCGCCACTCGCACTGCCGGGAGCGCTCCGTATCGAGAAGTCTTCACGGCCCACGCGCGCTCCGTCACGCACGAGGGTCAGGCTCCCTTCGTCCAGCGAGACGATTTGGGCGCTGGCGGGAACGGCGGCTACCGCGAGCAACAGCGCGGCGGCCAAGCGGAGGCGGATCGAACGCATTCAATGAAGATAAGGCAATGGTGCGGGGGGGCGGCTATAATGTGGACGTGAACTCTCGCGCCGGCCTTTGGTGGGCAGCGGCCGCCACCGTGTCGGTTCTCGGGGCGGGGCTCTGGTTGCGGGCGCCATCCGGCATGACGCTGGCCTTTGCCGCGATCGCGATCACATGGTGCAGCGTCCACACGTGGCTCGGCGGGCGGAACGTCTACCGCTGGGCATTCCTGATCAGTCTTGTCGCATTTCTGGCGTCAGCGGTATTGGCTGAGCGCTGGCGGACGGCATTCGACCTCGACCCGGCGGCGACGCGCGCGGCCGTCGAGGCGCGCGGTACGGCGGCGCTCGACACGCTGCTCGAGGCCGAGGCGGCCCAGTTGCAGAAAATCGCTGAGGCGGCGCTCGATGCGCCGGCCGAACAGTCGCTCGCGTTTGCGCATCTCGACCGGATTCGCGGGGTGAACGTGTCGCGGTCGGTGGCGCTCGCGCGCGGCGGAACGTGGGCGGCGTGGTCGGGGCGGCTCGTGGCGCCGTTCGACTCGCTGCCGGGACCGGTCGGCGCGGTCGGGACGCCGTTTTACCTCGCGCTGTACGCGATCGCCGGCCGCGGCGACGATCGGGCGATCGCCGAGCTGCTGGTGCACGCCGAACGTCCAGCCGATTCGCTCGCGACGGCGATCGATCAGGCAGTCGCGAAGCAATATGGTGTCGAGGGGTTCGCTTTTCGCGATCCGTCGCGTTCGTCGAGCGATTCGTTTGCCATCGTCCATGCGGGGACGGTGCCGCTCCTTGGTTTGCGCGCGGTCGCGCCGCCGGGGGCACTCCTCGCGGCGCGGGCGCTTGAACACGGGCGGACGCGCGGCGGCCTCGCGCTGGCGTTTGCGGTGCTCTTCTTTCTCATCGCGACGTGGCGGCAGGGGCGGAGTGTCGGCGCGCGGTTCGGCGTGCTCGGCGTGGCCATCGCGGTCGTGGCGCTCGTGCCGTTGTCGCTCTTTTCGAACGGGTCGGCGCTCTTCGACCCAGCGTACTTCTACGTCGCGGCCGGCGGTCCGTTCACGGGCAGCATCGGCGCGCTGGCGCTGACGAGCGCGCTCGTGTTGCTCGGGTTGCTGGCTGCGGTGCGCGCGAAAATTGGAACGGAGGGGCGGGTCCAGGCGCTCGTTGCGGTGCTGGTCGTCGCCGGTATTGGTCCGTTCCTGCTTCGCGATCTCGCGCGCGGGATTCAGTTTCCGCCATCGGGCGTGAACGCCTCACTCTGGCTGGCTTGGGAAGCGACGATCTTCCTCGCGGCGGTCTCCGTGCTGATTGCCGGTGCGGCGGCAGGACGCGCGGCGCTCGGGAACCTCCGCGGATTGCCGCTCTGGATCGCCCCGGCGATCGCGTCGACGGCGGCGCTTCTCGCCCCGCTCCTCATGCGCGCGCCGGGCGCCTTCCCGCCGTTGTATCCATTGCTATGGATCGCGGCGATTGCCGCGTTGGCTCTTGGCCGCCGCGCACGGGGTGCCGTGCTCGCGACCGCGATTGTCGCCGCGTGCGGCGCCGTCACCTTGGTGTGGGGACAGTCGATCCGGTCGCGGGTGCTGCTCGCCGAGCGCGACGTGGCGTCGCTGTCGGTCCCCGATCCGAATGCTGCCGCACTGCTCGAACGGTTCACCGCCCAACTCGATCGAACGCGTGCTTCCACCTCGCGGGTCGAACTGCTTGCGCGCTACGCGGCATCGGATCTCGCGAACACCGACTATCCGGTGCAACTCACGAGTTGGGATCCGAACGGCCAAGTGATCGCCGATTTGCGGATCGCGATGGGCGACGGTTTCACGCCAGGCGTGCAGATCTTCGCGCGCGAAGTCGCTGGCGGGACGCAACCGGTGCTGCGGCAAGTGCCCGGCGTACCGGGACTGCACACGATTCTCTCGGTGCCGCATGCCGATCATTCGGTGACGACGGTGGTCGTGGCGCCGCGCACGCGCCTCTTGCCGCGCGATCCGTTCGCATCGCTCGCCGGACTCGCCGGGCCGTCGTCGGCCGAGCCGCCGTACGCGCTGCGGCTGAGCGAAGGGAGCCCCAACGCGCCGATTCTCGACGTGCCCAACTGGGTACGGCGCGGCGACGAACTGCACGGCGATTGGTTCCGCCCGTCGGTCGGTGGGCGCATCGCGCGCGTGCACCTGCAGGTCGAACTGCGCGGCTACGAGGCGCTCGCGACGCGCGGGGCGCTCATCGTGCTGTTCGATCTTTCGGTGATCGCGCTGCTCTGGATGCTTCTCGTTGTCGCCGACGGCGCGTTTGGCCGTTGGCTGCGCATCCGCCGGCGCAACTTGCTACGCAGCTATCGCGCGCAGCTCACGCTCGCGCTGTTCGCCTTCTTCGTCCTGCCAGCTGGCGCATTCGCGGTCTGGTCGTATCGACGACTGCAAGCCGACGATCAGCAGTCGCGCGATGTGCTCGTGCGTGAAACGTTGCGCGGCGTTGCGACGTCCACCGATTCGCCGCAGCTTTCCGACATCGCGACGAAGTTCGATACGCCGCTCTTTCTCTACGCCAACGGCGGACTCGTCGGTACGAGCGATCCGCTGTTACTGGCGCTGGCACCTCTCGGCCGGCTGCTTCCCGCCGAGGCGGCGCGCGCGTTCGAACAGGGCGAGGAGCTGACGACGAGCGCCGAGATCTCGGTTGGTTCGGTGCCGTATCGCATCGGCTTCCGCGCGGGGAAAGAGTCCGGGGTGCCGCTCGTGCTCGCGGCGCCGGCGCGCACCGACGATCTCTCGCTCGATCGCCGTCGGCGCGATCTCGGTATCTTCGTCCTCTTCGCAACCGCGCTCGGCGGGCTCGCCGCGCTCTGGCTCTCGGGACTCGCGGCGCGACAGTTCTCACGCCCGATTGGCGCGCTGCAGCGCGGAGCGCTCGCGCTCGCAGCGGGCGAGCACGAACCGCGACTCGAAGGCGATCCGCCCGCCGAGTTCCAGCCGGTCTTTCGTGCGTTCCGTCAGATGGCGCGCGACATCGAGGCCGGCCGCGAGCAGGACGCGCGCGCCCAGCGCGTGCTCGCGTGGGGTGAAATGGCGCGTCAAGTGGCGCATGAGATCAAGAATCCGCTCACGCCGATGCGTCTCGGGATGCAGCACTTGAAGCGCGCCCGTCACGATCCCCGCGTGAACTTCGACGAGGTGCTCGACACGAATATCGAGCGTGTGCTCTCGGAGATCGACCGGCTCGACGAAATCGCCCGCGCCTTCAGCCGCTACGGTACCGTCCCCGCCGAGCGAGCGCCGGCCGAGCCGGTGGATGTCGCGCGCGTCGTGCACGATGTGATTCAGCTCGAGCGCCTCGGTGCCGACGGCGTCGAGTGGTGCATCGTCGACGGCGACGATGCGGCGTGGGCGCTCTGCAGGACGACGGAGTTGCGAGAAGTTTTGCTGAATCTTCTCGAGAACGCGCGGCTTGCCGACGCGCGCGAGGTGACGGTAGCGATCGATCGCGATGCGCAGCGCATCGCGATCGACGTACGCGACAACGGGAGTGGAATCCCCGCCGACGTCATACCGCGCATTTTCGAGCCGCATTTTTCCACGCGGACGAGCGGGAGCGGGCTCGGCCTCGCCATCAGCCGGCGCATCATCGAAGGGTGGGGCGGTACTATTGGCGTCGAGAGCGTCGCCGGCAGCGGCACGACGATTCGCATTGCACTGGTTACATCGGCTGCTGTCTGACAACTTTACGTAGATGAGTAGCAACGATCCGACTCCAGGCCGACGCACCGCCGTCATTCCGCCCCATCTCGAGGGTTGGCAACTGCCGCCCGGATGGAAATGGGGCGACACCGGGTATTTCGCCAACTATCGGCACGCCCAAGAAATCATCGACGCGCTCGGACGCTCGCTCGCGCTCGTCACGGCGCCCGATCCGGCACAAGAGAAGTGGCTCTTCAACGAGGCGCGGCAGCTCGCGCACCGGAATCATCCGGCCATTCCGACGACGTATCACTATTGGACGCAGCACTCGGCGAGCCGTCGCGGTCCCGGCTATCTCCGCCGCTGGATTGCCGGTGAAACGGTCGGTGCGCGCGTTCGCCGCCTCGGCACCGAAACCGTGCCGTACATGCTGCGTGTGCTGCGCGCCGCGGGCTCGGCCGTCGCGTATCTCCACGATGCCGGACAGACACACGGCGCGATTTCTCCCGACACGATCTACGTGACGCCGACCGGCCGCGTCTGGCTGCTCGGTTGGCAGTGGGCGATGCCGGCCAATGAGATTCCGGCAGGCCTGCGTCCCGATCCGCTCTACACGCCGACGCCAAATGAATGGCCGTTATCGTCGTGGGTGCCGACGCCGCAAAGCGATCAGTGGCAGCTTGCCGCGAGCTGTTTTGCGATCCTCACCGGCGAACTGCCGACGCGCACCGAGATTCCGCCGGTGCGGTGGGCGCGGCCCGATTGTCCCGCCAACGTCGCGGAGCTGCTCGACCGCGCACTGTCGCCCGATCCCGAACAGCGATTCCACTCGGTCGCGTCATTGTTGCGCGCCTTCGAGAAAATTTCGGGCTCGGGAACGCCCGGACTCGGTGGCGTCGAAATCGCGAGCGGCGAATACAAAGCGGTGAGCGAGGAAGAGCGTCTCCGCTGGGCAACCGGCGACGATTACGAAGTGCTCTCGGCGCTCGGCGCCGGCACGTTCGGTTCGGTGTGGCGCGTGCGTGACCTGACGCTGCAGCGGGAAGTCGCGCTCAAGATGCTTCATCCGTCGGTCGCGCGAAGCGACGCCGCCGTCGCGCGCTTTCGCCGCGAGGCGCAGATGGCGGCCCGACTGCAGCACCCGGCGATCGTCCCGATCTACGACTGGGATTCGAAGGGGGATGTGCACTGGTACATCATGGAGCTCGAGGAGGAAGGCTCGGTGGCCGATCTCGTGCGCCGTGCCGGTGCCCGTCCGCTCGCCGAAATCGCGCCGCAGGTCGAAAGCATTCTCGATGGGCTGAATGCCGCGCACGAGAACGGCATCATTCATCGCGATCTGAAGCCCGAGAATTTACTAATCGATCGGTATCGTCGTTGGCGGATCGCCGACTTCGGCATCGCCAACGCGATCGGTGAGGAGCGCGCCGGCGCCAGCGGGACGCCGGCGTTCGCGCCGCCAGAGCAGCTGCTCGGCGAACCACAGGGGCCGGCCGCCGATTTGTTCGGCGTCGCGGCGATCGTCTATTTCGTGTTGTCGGGGGACGCGCCGTTCGGCGGCGGCGATGGGCACGCCATCCTCGCCGCGCAGCTCGCCGGAAAGATCGATCTCTCGCGCTTCCACCCGGACCTCGAGGAATGGCTGCGCCGCGGACTCGCCGCCGATCCGGACAAGCGGTTCCACGACGCGAAGGAAATGCAGACCGCGTGGCGCCGCGTTTGGCGAAGCGTCGTGAAAGACGAGGCGCGCGAACCGCTCGGCCGGCGCGTCACGCGGGCGATCGAAAAACTCTTCGACCGCGCCAACCGACCGATATAGCGCGCGTCGCAGCGCGTCGCAGCGCGTCGCAGCGCGTCAGTGCGCGGAGCCGCGCACCGTCTTGATGTTGACGAACTCGAGCAGACCCGGCAGCCCGACTTCACGGCCGTAGCCCGATTCCTTCACGCCGCCGAACGGGAGTCGTGGATCGCTCGACACCATCGCATTGATGAAGACCATGCCGGCGTCGATCTCCCGCGCGGCGCGCGCGGCTTCGTCGGCGTCGCGCGTCCACACACTCGCGCCGAGGCCGAGCGTCGCATGGTTCGCGATCGCGAACGCCGCGTCCGTGTCAGCGACGCGAAAAATCGGCGCGACCGGCCCGAACGTCTCCTCCACTGCGGCGGCGGAATCGAGCGGAACATTCGTCAGCACCGTCGGCTCGTAGAACCAGCCGGCGCGGTTCGGCGCTCGGCCTCCGATGACGAGCGTTGCGCCGGCGGCGACGGTACGCTCGACCTGCGAATCGATCTCGCGGCGAATCTGTTCGGTCGCGAGCGGGCCGACATCAACCGATGGATCGGTCGGATCGCCAAGCCGTAGCGCGCGGACGAGCTCGGTGAAGCGCCGTTCGAATTCGTCAGCAACGCTCTCGACGACGATGAACCGCTTGGCGGCGATGCACGACTGACCGTTGTTGATCATGCGCGCTTTCACGCCGGTCGCAGCGGCCTTCTCGATATCAGCGCTCGCGAGGACGATGAACGGATCGCTGCCGCCGAGTTCGAGCACCGTCTTCTTGATGGCGCGTCCGGCGTGGGCGCCGACGTCGCGGCCGGCGGCTTCGCTCCCCGTCAGCGTCGCGGCGGCGATGCGCCGGTCAGCAATGAGTGAGGCGACGGTCGCTGAGCCGACAAGGAGCGTTTGGAAGACACCCTCCGGCGCACCGGCCTCGGTGAAAATTCGCTCGAGGGCGAGTGCACACTGCGGCACGTTCGACGCATGCTTGAGCAGGAACACGTTGCCCGCAGCGAGCGCTGGCGCGGCGGCGCGCACGGCCTGCCAGTACGGAAAATTCCACGGCATCACGGCGAGAATCACGCCGAGGGGCTGGTAATGCACGGTGCCGGTCGCGCCGTCGATGTCGATCGGCTCGGCGGCAAGCATCGTTTCGGCATGGGCCGCGTAATGACGGCAGGCGAGGGCGCACTTCGCGACTTCGTCGCGCGCCGACTGGAGTGTCTTCCCCATTTCGAGCGTCGCGAGCGCGGCGAGCACGTCGCGTTCGGCATCGAGGCGTTCGGCGGCGCGGGCGAGGACGGCGAGTCTGCTGGCGATCGGCGTGCGTCGCCAGAGTGCGGCGGCGTGCTCCGCGCGATCGAGCGCAGTCTCTATTTCGTCGGCGTCGTCTTCCGCGAAGGCGCGCACGAGGGCGCCGCTCGTCGGGTCAATCGTTGCGATGGGCATCCTTCACGCTAACCATCGCACGGCGCCGCGCAAACTGCTCCGCGTGGTGACGCGGGGCGGCGCTGTCAGACGACGGCGAGCAGCTTCTTCTGGAAGCAGCGCTTTGGGACGATGGCAATGCCCGACGCTGTGAGCTGTTCGTAGCGCGCGGCTTTCTCGGGGAACTGGCCGAGGGTCGCGATGTCGTAGCCGAGCGCGGTGAAGAACTTGTCGGCGAGACTCATCGCGAAAATGGTCTCGTAGCCGCGGCGCCGAGCGACAACTTCGGCAGCGCGCACGACCTGCGAGCCGAGGCCGCGTCCGTGCCGCGTTCTGTCGACGGCGACCGACGCAATTTCGGCGACTGACGGCGAGTGTTCGTCGATCGCGGCGCAGGCGAGGACCTGACCGCCATCGGTGACCGCGACAACATAGTTGTCGAGTTCGAGGGCGATCTGCTGGTTGGTGCGGGGAAGCATCAGTTTTTCCGCTGCATAGCCGTTCACGAGCGCGCACAGCTGGAGCACGTCGACGAGTTGCGCCCGCCGGACGATCGGCTGCGCTTCGACGACGAGCTGAGGACGCGGACGCCGACGGGTGGCGTTCCGGATGGCGGCAGTTGAGACTTTATGCACGCTTAATGCATAAGTAGTCATTGAGCTTTACGCAAGTGTGACAGGACTGGCATTGGTGAGGGGTGGGTTGAACTACGCCTCGGATGAACGCGGATGAGTGGGGGAGAAAACGGCGGCCGCGGATTTCGCGGTAAGGCGCGGATAAGGCAAGAACAAAAAGACTGGGGGAACAACTCGCTTGGCGAGAGCAGTTCCCCCAGTTGTTGCAGTATCCGCGCCTTACCGCGAAATCCGCGGCCGCCGTTGCTCCCACTGCTGTATCCGCGACGATCCGAGGCGTCGTTGAGCCCGCCCAACACCAATCTTTCATTCGATTATTCTTATTAAATGTTCCGAAAACTGATCCTCGCCGCTCTCCTGATTGCCGGTCGTCTCAACGCGCAGTCGACCAAGGCACCGCGCGATTCTGCCGCTGCCGATTCCGCCGCCGCGCAACGCCTCGCCGGTGTGCGCGTGTCGGTCGCCCGGAGCGATCAGTCGGCCCAGCGCGCTCCATGGGCGATTGGCGTACAGACGAAAGCCGATCTCGCCGGCGCTCGTGCCACACTCGGCATCGACGAAGCGCTGCCGAACATTCCCGGTGTGTACGTCGCCAATCGCTACAACTACGCGCTTGATCAGCGTCTCTCGATTCGCGGCGCGGGAGCGCGCGCGAACTTCGGATTGCGCGGGGTGAAAGTTCTGCTCGACGGTGTCCCGCAGTCTCTCCCCGACGGGCAGAGCCAGCTCACCAACATCGACCTCGCCGACGTATCGCGCGTCGAGGTACTGCGCGGTTCGGCGTCGTCGCTCTACGGCAACGGGTCGGGCGGCGTGATCGCGATGACGACCGATCTGTCATCGCCCGATCGCCTGCGCACGACGGCGCGATTCACCGGTGGGTCGTTCGGGCTCAACAAATATCAGCTTCGCACGGCGGGACGAGCCGGTGATCTCGTCGGCTCGCTGTCGCTCTCGCGTACGACGCTCGACGGCTTCCGTCAGTACAATCACAGCGACACGCGCCAACTCATGGGCGCGCTCGATTACGCGCTCACCGGCACCGATGCGCTGTCGCTCCGTTTCGCCGCCGCGAGCACGCCGACCGCCGAGAATCCCGGTGCGCTGACCGCGGCTGAGTATGCGAAGAACCCGGATTCGGCGGCGGCGGTGAATGTGCTACGCGGTGCGCGCCGCGCGGTGTCGCAGGAGCAGTTCTCGATGCGCTATCGCCATGCTGATGCGCGCAGCGACTACGCGGCGGTGGCGTATGTCGTGCGGCGGCTGGTGGACAATCCGCTCGCGACAACGCCGCCGGCGCCGGCGGGGCCGCTGAACGGTACGCGATCGACGCTCAGTCGCTGGGTGACCGGCGTGCGGCTCGACGGCTCGCGCACGCTGTGGGACTCGCCGACCGCGCCGCGCCTCGCGATCGGCGCCGACTTCCAGCAGTCGGGCGATCTCCGCAAGAATCAGCGCAACACCGCCGGAAAGATTCAGGCCGCCACCGATACGCTGCTCGTCAATCAGAATGAAATCGTCTCGGCGATCGGCGCGTTCACGCAGCTGCAGTGGTCGCCCGTCGCGCCACTGACGGTGAGCGCCGGCCTCCGCTACGACGAGCTGAAATTTCAGGTGCGCGATCACTTTTTCGGCGACAAGGCCGACAACAGCGGGACGCGCCCAATGTCGGCGACGACCGGACATCTCGGTGCGACGTGGGTCGTGAGCGATGCCCTGACGCCGTACGCGAACTGGTCCACCGCATTCGAGTCGCCGACGACCACGGAGCTCAGCTCGCGCCCTGACGGACAGGGCGGCTTCAATCCGGAGCTCGGGCCGCAGCGCATTCACAGTTTCGAGGGCGGTGCGCGCGGGGCGCTTGGCACACGTGTGAGCTACACGCTGAGCGTTTTCCAGTCGTACGCGGACGACGCGATCATCCAGTACCTCGAGACGAATGGCCGCGCCTACTTCCGAAATGCCGGTCGGACGCGGAATCGCGGTGTCGAGGCCGGCGCCGGCGTGCGCGCGGCGTCGTGGCTCGATCTCTCGGCCGCGTACACCTGGGCCAACTATATCTTCGACCGCTATCGGGTACCGCGCGGAGCGGTAACGGACACTCTCGACGGCAAGACCCAGGCCGGCATCCCCGACCATTTTCTCCGTCTGACTGCCCGTGCGCACTGGGGCCATTTCACCGTGGACGCCGACCACTCGCGGAGTACCGCACTGTGGGCCGACGACAGAAATACGCAACGGATCCTCGGTTGGGGGCGCGGCGTCGTTAACTTGCGTGCGGCGTGGAATGGCGCTCTTGCCGGCGCCTGGCGCGACCTTCGGGTCATGCCGTTCGCCGCCGTGAACAATCTCCTCGACGAGCAGTACGTCGGGGCCGTGACACTGAATGGCGCGGGGGCTCGAACGATCGAGCCCGCTCCGCGCCGCAACTTTTACTTTGGTCTGGAGCTGGGATGGCGCGCCGTACGATGAAGCCGATTGCCGAGAACGCGTTCAAGACGAAGATCTCGAAAATTTCAGGTCGCGGCGGCTTTGCGATCCGTGTGATCAAGAAGGGCGAGCGACTGATCGAGTATCTCGGCGAGCGCATCACGCACGCCGTCGCCGACTCACGGTACGACGACTACGCGCAGAAGCGGCATCACACATTTTTGTTCGCCGTGAATCGCTCCGTCGTGATCGACGGCGCCGCGGACGGCAACGAGGCGCGTTTCATCAACCACTCGTGCGACCCGAACTGCGAAGGGACGATCGAGCAGGCGCGCGTCTTCATCGAGGCGATTCGCGACATCGAGCCGGGCGAAGAGCTCGTCTACGATTACGCGTACACGCGCGACGGTAGCGAAACGGCCGACGATGAATTTCGTGTCTACGGCTGCAAGTGCGGCTCACCGAAGTGCCGCGGGACGATTCTCGCGCCGCTGACGAAGGCGCAGCTTAAGAAGCGCGCCGACGCGGCAAAGAAGCGTCATCATCCGAAGCATTCGGCGGCGCGCACGGGGCACGTTTTGCCGGTGAAGCCGGCGGCGAAGAAAACGGCGCCGTCGAGGTCGAACGCCAAGCCCAAGCAGTAGCTGGCCGGTGTGCGGCGCGTGCGCTCAGGCTCCGCGCTGCGACGGCAGCGAGAGCTCGTCGTATTCATCGATGCGATCGACATCGACGGCGAGGCGCCCGCGATTGTCCGGCGGGAGGAAAATATTCTTGAACTTCGCTCCCCAGACCAGTTCCTGGCTTTTGTACGATGTGCGCGCGTGCACGATCTGGGCGAACGTTTCATCCATCGCCGTGATGATGCAGAGGAACTCGAAGTCGGACTTCCGCAGGTCGCCGTCCGAGAGTCCGTAGAGCGGGCTCTCCTCAGTGATCGGATGGACGAGCGTCCATGCGAGCGGAAAGAAAATGACCTCCGATCGCTCGAGCGTGAGCTGGCGAAAGCGCCGGCCCTCGCCCGTTGCCGTGCGCTCGATCCAGCTCGCGGTGACACGGGCCTTGAGATCGATCAGTTGGTTGTCGCGCAGATTTGTGATGCGAAACATCAGGCCGCGGCCGCCCTGAAACGGACCGACGACCATGTTCTTGCTGAAGAGAATCGCCGCGGTCGGGCGGGCGAAGCGCGCAAACAGCAGCCCGGTAATCAGCGCCTGCGTCATCAAGGCGACGAGCGCCTCGAATACCATGACGATGTGCGCGGGGACGCCCATGGGGCTGATCTCCCCGTAGCCGATCGTCGCGAACGTTTCGATGCTGAAAAAGAACGCGCGCCAGAACGACCCACCCATCTGCTGAGCGTCGACGCCGGCCAGCGCACCGCTGCCGCAGGCGAGATAGAGCAGAGCGAAGACGACATTGACTGCGAGATAGTTGAGCGCCGCGACCATGAGAAAGCGCGGCCACGAGAGGCTGATCGCCGCATGGTACAGGCTCTGTGAACGGAAGACTCCCAGTCCGCGGCGGCGCACATTGAACGATCCGTCCTTATTCAGCAGACGCTGGGTGCTCTCCGCGGCGACGACCGAGCCGAAGCCGAGGTCGCCCTTGTCTTCGAAATGCGGTTTGGGGCCCGTGCGAACTGGATCAGCCATTTGGACAAGATAGCCGTAAGGGGAAGGGGATGATGATAGCCCCGGTTCGCGCGGTGCCATTTCGCTTTGTGCGATCATTTCGCAGATTGCCTGATTCTGCTTCCTACTACCACGTGGACATCTTGTGATTTTAGTTCCTCTGCTGCTCGCTGCGCTCAGTGCGGCCACTGTCCCCGCTGACAGCGTCTATCGGGGCCGAGACAAGGCGATCGAAGTGAAGATTCCGCGCGTCGAGGCGGATATCGTCGTCGACGGCAACCTGACCGAACCGGTCTGGTCGCGCGCGGCGGTGCTGACCGGCTTCTCGCAGTACTCACCGAGCGACGGCGTTCCGGCCGCCGACTCGACGCGGGTGCTCGTCTGGTATTCGGCAACCGCAATCCATTTCGGCATTCGCGCCTATCAGCCGGCAGCGACGGTCCGCGCGACGCTCGCCGACCGCGACAAGATCTCGCAGGATGACAACGTGCAGCTGCTTTTGAGCACGTTCAATGACGGGCGCCAGGCCGCCGTCTTCATGGTGAATCCGCTCGGCATCCAGGCCGACGGCACGCTCGTCGAAAAAGGTACGATCTCGAGCGGCGGCTTCGGCGCGGCCGTTGCGGCGCGTGAAGCGGTCGATTTGACGCCCGATTTCGTGTATCAGTCGAAAGGACACCTGACGGACTGGGGCTACGAGGTTGAAGTGCGCATTCCCTTCAAGAGCCTCAAGTACCAATCGGCGCTCGTGCAGTCGTGGGGGATTAACGTCACGCGCATCGTGCAGTATCGTGGCTATGAGAATAGCTGGACGCCGGCGCTCCGCGCCTCAGCGTCTTTTCTCTCGCAGAGCGGTACGCTCGTCGGGATGAGCGACTTGCACCGCGGCCTCGTGCTGGATGTGACGCCCGAAGCCACGCAGCGCACGGATGGCGTCCCGGCGGCTGCTGGAGCGGCGCCGAGCTGGCGTTACACGTCGCAACCCGTTCAGATCGGCGCGACGGCGCGTTGGGGCGTCACGAACAATCTCGCGCTCAACGGCACCGTGAATCCGGACTTCTCGCAGGTCGAGGCCGACGCCAATCAGATCTCGTATGATCCGCGCGCACAGCTCAACTATCCCGAACGACGGCCGTTTTTCCTCGATGGTATCGAGCAGTTCTCGACACCCAACTCGCTCGTATACACACGGCGCATCGTGCGGCCGCTTGCGGCCGCGAAGCTGACGGGGAAAACCGCCGGCTTCGACATCGCCGTGATGTCGGCGGTCGATCAGGCCGTGGCGTCGACGTCGGGGCGCGATCATCCGCTCTTCAATATCGTGCGCCTGCAGAAGGACATCGGCAGTGGTTCGCGGCTCGGCATGCTCGTGACGGACCGGGAGGACGGACCCAATTCTAACCGCGTCGCCGAGATCGACGGCCGCCTCGTCTGGAAGAAAGTCTATTCGCTGCAGATGCAGGTTGGCGGCAGTCAGACGCATCGCGGCGGACGCGACTTCGGCGCGCCGATCTGGGATTTCCGTTTCAATCGCAACGGCAAGTATTTCGGCTGGCGGGCGCTCTTCGGCGGTATTTCGGACGACTTTCGCACGGAGACCGGATTCATCGGCCGCGCCGGTCAAGTGCATGCGAGCTTCGGGCCGAACGCGACATGGTACGGCCAGCCGGGTGGCGCGATCGAGAACGTGAATCTCAGTATGCTCTTCGACGACCTGTGGAATTTCAGGAATTGGCAGAACCGCGGCGACGCGCGCGATAAGAAGCTGCATTGGGACCTCAACACGCAGGTGCGTGGCGGCTGGAATATTGGCGCGGCGTTCTATCTCGAATCGTTCGGGTACGACCCCGCCTTCTATGCCCCGCAGTTCCGAATCGAAGTGCCGAAACCGAATGGCGCGCCGAGTGACACGCTACCGTTCACCGGAACGCCGCGACTGTTCAACCGCGACTACTCGCTGCGTATCGCGACGCCGCAGACAAAGTACCTGACGATGAGCCTGCTCTACATTTGGGGACAAGACGAAAACTTTTACGAGTGGTCATCATCGGATTTCGCCGTCGTGATCGTCAATGCCGATATTCGCACGTCGGATCAACTCCGCATCGGATTCACGTACACGCTGAGCGACTATTTGCGAAGCACGGACAAGTCGCGCGTCGGGCGGATTCGCAACCCGCGACTCAAACTCGAGTACCAGGTGACGCGGAATATCTTCGTGCGGGCGATCGGTGAATACGTCAATAACTACACGGATAATCTTCGCGACGATTCGCGGACGAACAATCCGCTGCTGGTCTACAGCAGTAGTACCATGAGGTGGGTGCGCGCGACGACTGCCACATCGAACAATCTGCGCACCGATTTCCTGTTCTCGTACAAGCCGAATCCGGGCACCGTGTTCTACGCGGGGTACGGCGCGCAGCTGGCGGAACCCGAGGCGTTCAGTTTCCGAAACACACAGCGCCGCAACGACGCGTTGTTCATCAAGGCCTCGTATCTGTTCCGTCTATGAGCAGCCTCCTCGAACCACACATCGCGCACGGGGCGCCATTCTCGGCGCTCGAAACGCCGGCGGCGCTCGTCGATCTCGACAAGATGGAGCGCAATATCGCACGGATGTCCGCGTATGCCGCGGAGCACAATCTGGCGCTGCGTCCGCACATCAAGACGCACAAGTCATCGGTCGTTGGTGCGGCGCAGGTGGCCGCCGGTGCGGTCGGGCTCACGTGTGCGACGCCCGCCGAAGCCGCCGTTATGGCCGGCGTGTGCCAAGACATCCTGCTCGCCTATCCGCCGGTCGGGCCGAAGGTCGCGAAGTTGATGGCGCTGCCAACCGAGGTGTCGCTCACGGTCGCGCTCGACTCGGCGCTCGCGATCGAGGGGCTCGCGATGGGGGCAAAGGCGGCGCGTCGCAAGGTGAAGGTGTACGTGGAGCTCGACGTCGGCATGCATCGTGTCGGCGTCAACGCGTGGGATGAGGCGGTGAATCTCGCGCATATGATCGGCGGCAACAAGCCGCTCGAGTACGCGGGAATCGCGTTTTATCCGGGGCACATTCGAGAGGGCGGCTCGTCGCAAGACGCGAAGCTTGCGTCGCTGCAAGCGACACTCGGCGCCGCGATCGCGGCGCTCGACCGCGCAGGCCTGAGGCCGCCGGTCGTGAGCGGTGGCTCGACGCCGACGATGTGGCGAACACATGAAATCGCCGACGTGACGGAGATGCGGCCTGGTACGTACGTGTACAACGATCGCACGACAGCCGAGATCGGTGTCTGCGACTGGGATGACTGCGCGTTTACGGTGCTCGCAACGGTCGTGAGCACCGCGGTGCCCGGACAGGCTGTGATCGATGCGGGCGCGAAGGCGCTTGGTCGCGAGCCGCTGCGAGGGATCGCCGGCGAGGGCTTCGGTGCGCTGCTCGATCGTCCCGACGTGGTCGTGGCGCGCATGAGCGAGGAGCACGGGATTCTCGATTTATCCAACACCGACTGGCGGCCTGAAGTAGGTGAGCAGGTGCGCGTTGTGCCGAATCACGTGTGCATCGTCGTGCATTTGAACGACGTGATGTACGGCGTGCGCGGCGATCACGTGGAGCGGTCGTGGTCTGTTGATGCGCGCGGGCGGGGGCAGCCGGAAGTTTGGTGAGTTGAACGACGCCTCGGATTTTCACGGAGAGTGGGAGAGAACTGCAACGGCGGCCGCGGATTTCGCGGTAACGCGCGGATACTGCAACAACTGGGGGAACAACTCTCTTGGCGAGAGTAGTTCCCCCAGTTCCTTTTGCTTATCCGCGCGTTACCGCGAAATCCGCGGCCGCCGTTGCTGGTTCTCTCAACTCATCCGCGTATATCCGAGGCGTTGTTCAACTATCTAATGCGCCGATGCCCCGTCTACCATCGCGCGAACGCTCGCGTCATACCCTGCAGCCGCCTTCTCATCGGATGTGAGTAGCGACACAAGAATACCAATCGCGAAACTCGCTGGAATCGTTATGATCGCCGGGTTCTTGAGAGGGAACCACGCCGACTCGTGCTTCAGGATATCCACCTGAATCACCGGCGAGAAATAAATCAGCAGCAGCGTGCCGAGCGTCCCGCAGACCATACTCGCGACCGCCCCGGAAGTCGTGCACCGCTTCCAGAAAATCGATAGCACGAGCGCAGGGAAGTTTGCACTCGCCGCGATCGCGAAGGCCAGACTCACCATAAACGCGACGTTCTGTCCTTTGAACGTGATGCCGAGAACTATCGCGATGACGCCAAGCCCGAGCGTCGCGCCGCGAGCGACGCGCACTTCTTCGCCGGGCTTCGCCTCGCCGTGACGAATGACGCTCGTCCAGATGTCGTGCGAGAGCGCCGCCGCTCCCGAGAGCGTGAGTCCGGCCACGACCGCGAGAATCGTCGCGAACGCTACCGCGGCAATGAAGCCGAGGAACGGTGTTCCGCCTAAGAACTCGGCTAACATAGGCGCCGCCATATTGCCGCCCTTGTCGATCGCCTTGATCGCATCGGGGCCGACGAGCACCATCGCGCCGAAGCCGAGAATGAATGTCAGGAGATAGAAGAAGCCGATCAGGCCGGTCGCGTAGAAAACCGACGTGCGCGCCGCCTTTGCATCCGGCACCGTATAGAAGCGCATCAAGATGTGCGGCAATCCGGCGGTGCCGAACATCAGTGCCATCCCGAGCGAGATCGTGTCGAGCGGATTCGAGACGAGCTTGCCCGGTGCGAGTACGGCAGCGCCGTACTTCGTGCTTGCAGCGTCGAACAGCTCGAGCGGGTTCATGTGAAATTTCGCGAGCACCATCATCGCGAGGGCAAAGGCACCGCCGAGCAGGAGGGCGGCCTTTACGATCTGTACCCACGTGGTCGCGATCATGCCGCCGAAGAGGACGTAGGCGATCATCGCCGCGCCGACGATCATTACGGCGGTTTCGTACTCGAGACCGAACATCAGCTTGATGAGACTGCCAGCGCCGACCATCTGGGCGATCAGATAGAAAATGACGGTCGAGAGCGTGCCCACGGCCGCGGCGAGTCGTATCGGTGTTTGCTTGAGCCGCGTCGCGAGCACATCGGCGAAGGTATATTTGCCGAGGTTGCGCAGCGGCTCGGCGATCAAAAATAGGACCACTGGCCAGCCAACAAGCCAGCCGGTGGAGTAAATGAGGCCGTCGAAACCGGTTGTGGAGACGAGGCCGGCGATTCCGAGAAAACTTGCCGCACTCATGTAATCGCCGGCGAGAGCGAAGCCGTTCTGTAGCGCGGTGACGCTGCGACCGGCGGCAAAGAAGTGTTCGGCGGTCTGTGTTTTCTTCGCCGCCCAGTAGGTGATGCCGAGGGTGATGGCGATGAAGATGAAAAAGAAACTCATCGCCACGACGTTCGGCTGGCCGATGCTGCTCACGCCGTTCACTTGGCGCTCCGCTTCAAGGCGTCGAGGCGCCCGTCATAATGCTTGTTCGCCCACCTGATGTAGATGAAGGTGAGGAACCACGACGCGAGAATCACGATCGATCCGAGGAGAATCCCAACGGAAAGCCCCGGCATCACGAGCGAGCCCATCAGCGGCTTCTGGAAGGCGATCAGCGCGATGAAACCGAAGTAGAGCACGACGACGAGTGTCGTGAGAATGATCGCGATCCGCCAGCGTGCCGCGGCGAGCGACTGATGTTCGAGTGTCATCGGCGCCTCCATTCATCGATCACGCGCGCGGTGATCACGTAGTCGAGCTTCGGGAAATCCTTGATGAGATATGCATTGCCTTCCCTCTGGATGCGCCCCTGCTCGGGCCCTTTGCCGCGCGGCGCACCTTCGCCGTAGCCTTTGAAAAGCGAGTCAACGACCGTCTCCATTCCGTCGATCACTTGGCCGAAGACGGCGAAGCCCGTACGATCGAGCCGAGAGTTGTCGCCGAAGCTGATGAACAGTTGCGTCGTCCGGGTGTTCGGTCCGCCGGCGGCGAAGCTCAGCGTGCCGCGGACGTTGCTGCGGGTGACGGAATCGTCCTGAATACGCGTGTCGCGCCAGGTGCGCGAGACGGCGGTGTCACCGTTGAGCCCGAACTGGGTGACGAACTTGTCGACGGTTCGGAAGAACCGGACGCCGTCGTAGTAGTGGGCGCGAAACAGATAATAGAGGCGATCGTTGGCGCGCGGTGCCCAGTCGCGATGGATCCTCACATCGAACGGGCCGCGGCTCGTCACAAGGCGGACGGTAAAGCTGTCTGGGCCGACGGCGTTGAGCCGGGCAGGGTCGGGCGCGAGAAGCGGCGGCGTCTTGGCGCACGCGGCCGCAAATAGCGCGACGACAGAAATAGCGAGGAGTCGTTTCATGGGTGCGTAAACGTGCGCACCAGCCCCGCTATCGGCAACCGCTCTCGGTAACCGCTCTCGGTAACCGCTGTCGGTAACCGCCGCGCCGTCCGGTGGCGTATTGGGGCGACTACTCCAGCTTCAGCGAGTTCCGCGCCTTGGTCGTCGCGCTGCCGACACGGGCAACCGCCGCGTCGATCGCCTTCTGCGTCTCGGCGCTCGTCCCGCCGACTTCGATCTCATTCGCCGTCTTCAGTGCGTCGCGATACCACGCGCCCCAGAACTCAATAATGTGCATCTCCTTCTCGACGTTCGCGCCGCGGCCGATCGTGGAAGCCGAGATCGCACGTTCGGTTTCCAAACGCTTGAGCGCCGCGCGCTCGACTTCGGCAACGATCGCCCGCGCCGTCGCGCCGTCAGCGGTCGTGAGCGTAAGGCCGCTGATCAGCGCCGTGATGCCACTATTACGCAGCTCGTCGGCGCTCACTTTGTCGAGGCGATCGCCGTCGGTGTGGTAGAACTCGTCGGTGAAGTGCCAGAGAAGAAGTCCCGGTTTTTTCGCCGTCAGAAACGGTGTGTGATCGCTGCCGCCCTCGAACGGGTTCGACTTTACCACCCATCCGGTGCCTTTCGCTTGATCGAGCGCACGGCCAATGACAAAATCGTTGTAGAAGTGCGGCGTCATCTGGTCCTCGGTCAAAACCGAGCCACCCCACTCAGTGTGATGATCGTCGCCGCGGGTCCAGATCGCGGATGGATCTGGCATCTTCTCAATGAGAAATGTGCCGCCGGTTTTCTTGGTGTCCTCGCCGACCATATCGAGGCTCATGCCGAAGAGAATCCCCTTCGCGCGCTCGGCGTCCTGCTTGATGAAACGATCGGTGCTACGAATCTCGAGGCCCCAGAGAAACGTCAGTGTGCGCTTCGGATCTTCCTTGCCGCTCCGCACGAGCGCGGCCGCGACGCGCGCCGCCTCGGTCAGAGCGCCGACACCGCTCGCGTTATCGTTCGCGCCGGGCTCCTGCACGTGCGCGCTATACACGAATCGCTCGTTCGGCTTCACGCTACCGCGGATTTCGGCGACCACGGTCAGCTCAGTGGCCGGCCAGGTGAAAACGGTCTGGCTGTTGACGTGCAGCTTCACCGGTCCCGCCTTCACCGCGGTGGCGAGCATCTCACGTGCCGCGGGGGAGAGCATGATCCCGAATCCTTTCGCCGTGCTGTCGAACGGCAGGCCGGAGAACTGGATCGAGTTCTTGTGTTTCTCCGGCTGCAAATACGCCGGCATCGAATACGAAAGTGTCCCAAGCGCGCCACGCTTCGCGACTGCTTCGGCATAAATCGAACCGCCGCCTCGCCGAACGACTGCTGCATCAAGCCAAACGATCTTGCCGTTCACGTTGGCAGCGTCGAGCGCGGCCGGCGTGTTTTCGGTGATGCGTACGAGTTCGGCGTCGACGCCGCCAGCGGGCGTCGACCACGAATTCGTCTGCAGCATGTTTCGGTTCGGCGTGAACGACAGCACGGGAGTCCGCTTGCCGTCGGCGCCGACGATCGCGATCGATGCATCGACCGGGCGCCACGCGGGCGTCGTCATCGGATACTTCTCGATGCGATAGGTCAGCCGATTGGTCGGCTTCGCGTGTGACTCCTCGACATAGCCAGCCGCGGCGAGCCGCGAGGCAACGTGCGCGATGCTGGAGTCGAAGCCGATGTTTCCCGGCCAGCGCACGAACCTGTCGAGGTAGGCAACGGTCTCGAGTGCCCGCTCTCCCGAGTAGAGCGGGCGAACGAGTGCGAGATGCTTGTCGGCGGGACCGCGCTGCGCGCCGGCCGATACCGCGACGAGCATGCTGAGTGCGGCGGCGCGGATGACAGGAGCCTGACGCATAAAATGGTCGACTAGTAAATGTTGTCGTTCTTGATCAGCAGCACCGTCGCCTGACGCTGCACGGAGCCGTTGCGGTAGTCGAATGGCACATTGATCTGCCGCCCGTTCACGGTGCCGTTGAGAATGCGCAGACCGGTGCCGCCGCGTTTCGGATCAGGAACGAACCGCAGCTCGCCGTTGACCATCCCCCAAGCGCCGTAGACCGTCATCTTCTGGATCGGATCGCGGGAGATTCGGGAGCCCTTTGACGCCAGCGTCTGCCGGTAGCGCAGCGACGCGCGGAACTCATGATTTGGACGAATCGCCAGAATGAGTTCGTCGAACTCGATGAGGTACTGCGCGCCGTTTTCGTCGGTCGCGCGGTCCATCATCGGGAGCGGCTTTCCATTGATGCGCGACGATTGATACGCGCCGTTCGCCGGTTCGGCGCGCCCGGTTGCTGGCGGGGTCGGGGGCGCACCCTGCGGCGCGGCTTGCGCGCCGAGCGACGTGGCGGAGAGGAGCAGAAGCAATGAGATCGTATTCATGCAGTAGAACCTAGGGCTACGAGTGGACGGCCACCAGCGCCAGCACGTGCACCGAGGCTGCGTGGTTGCAGTAGATTTCGGCTGCTTTCCGGGCCCTTGGTTTTCAGGAGACGCCAGCTTTGACGAATACGAAGAGTGCCGCCGTGCCGCTGACGGACCGCCCCGCCTGGACGGCGCTTTGGGCGCATCACGCGGCTGTCCGCTCTGTACACCTTCGCGAGCTGTTCGCTTCCGATCCCTCGCGCGGGACCCGCCTGACGGCCGAGGCGTCGGGACTCTTTCTCGATTATTCGAAACATCGGGTGACGGACGAGTCGCTCGCATTGCTGACGCAACTGGCCGTTGAGTGCGGCCTGCGCGGCAAGATCGACGCGATGTTCAGCGGCGCGAAGATCAATGTCACGGAGAATCGTTCCGTATTGCATGTCGCGTTGCGCGCGCCTCGCGGCGCGTCGATCATCGTTGACGGCACGAACGTCGTCGACGAAGTGCACGCCGTACTCGACCGAATGGCGGCCTTCTGCAACGAAGTCCGCAGCGGCCGCTGGCGCGGGCACACCGGCAAGCTGATTCGCAACATCGTCAACATCGGCATCGGCGGCTCCGATCTCGGGCCGGTGATGGCCTACGAAGCGCTCCGCCACTACAGCGCGCGCGAACTCACCTTCCGTTTTGTCTCGAACATCGACGGCACCGATTTCGCCGAAGCGACACGCGATCTCGATCCGGCCGAAACGCTGTTCATCGTCTGCTCGAAGACGTTCACGACGCTCGAGACGCTCACCAACGCGCAGAGCGCGCGAACGTGGTGCCTCGCCGCGTTGCACGACGAGACGGCAATCGCCAAACACTTCGTCGCCGTCTCCACCAACGCCGCCGGCGTCGCCGACTTTGGTATCGACACCGCGAATATGTTCGGCTTCTGGGACTGGGTCGGTGGACGCTACTCGATGACCTCGGCCGTCGGCCTCTCAACGATGCTCGCGATCGGTCCGGAAGCCTTTCGTGAAATGCTCGCCGGCTTCCACGCGATGGACGAGCATTTCCGCACTGCGCCGTTCGAGAAGAATCTCCCGGTGCTGATGGCGTTGCTCACGGTCTGGTACCGGAACTTCTTCGGCGTCGCGACGACGGCCGTGCTTCCGTACGATCAATACCTCAAGCGCTTTCCCGCCTATCTGCAGCAGCTCACGATGGAGAGCACGGGGAAGCACGTCACCGGCGACGGTGCGCAGTTCTCATATGAAACGGGGCCCGTGGTCTGGGGTGAGCCGGGAACGAACGGGCAGCATTCGTTCTATCAGATGATCCATCAGGGGACGAGCGTCATTCCGTGCGATTTCATTGGATTCATGAAATCGCTGAATCCGCTCGGCGATCATCACGACCTCCTCATGGCGAACGTCTTCGCGCAGACCGAAGCGCTCGCGTTCGGCAAGTCGATGCCGCCGGGCGCCGCGCACAAAGACTTCGAGGGCAATCGCCCGACGTCCACCATCCTCGCCGAAAAGCTAACGCCGCACACGCTCGGCGCACTCACCGCGCTCTATGAGCACAGTGTGTTTGCGCAGGGTGTGATCTGGGACATCGACTGCTTCGATCAGTGGGGCGTCGAACTCGGGAAAGTCCTCGCGAAACGTATCGCCGACGATTTCACGAGTTCGACGGAGGCCGATGCCGCGCCGCACGATAGTTCGACCAACGCGCTGATCGCGCGCTACCTAGCGGGGCGCTGACTCCTCAGCGCGTCCAGATCAGCACCGACCCGCACCCCGACGACGACGTCACGTCGAACTCGGCAGGCATCGTCCCCGACGTCGTGTAGACCTCGATCGCGCGTATGATGTCGGGATGCGCCACCGCCGTGAGATCGGTGAACGGATGGGCCACGGTGCGGCTCGCGCTCGCGCCGTCGACGGCAAACGGGGCGCCGTCGACGAAAAAGTTGGGAATGCACTGACCAGCTTTCGTGCCGCGCAAATACGGCAGTGGAAAGCCGCCGCGATCGTGGTTGACGTGCACCCCTTCGATCCCCGCCAGCACGTCGGCGAGCGATGACCCGCGGCGATTCTCCATCTCGGCCGGCGAAACAAAATGTCCGTGGCCCTGTTTACGCCGGAGTGCGAAGCCCGCAAGCCCACGCGGTGTCGGTACCACAGCGGGCGCGGCGACCGTCATGGCGGCGAGGTCCTGCGCCGAGAGTCCGATCGAGAACGCCGTGTCGAGCGCGATGCCCGCCGCGAAGTGCACCGCGTGCGTTGCTGGCGCGAAGCCGAGCGCGCGGATTTCCACGGTGCGACTTCCGGCGGGTATGCCATCGACGCGAAAGTGCCCGGTACTGTCCGTGCGCGCCGAGCGATGGGCGCGACGAATCTCGACGATGACGCTGCGTACCGGCCGACCGTCCGAACTCAGCACCGTGCCACGCAGCGACGCCGAGCCGCGATATGAACTCGGCGCCTGCGTCGAATCGAGAAGCGCGACGTCACGCGCCGCACTGTCGCGTGTGCTTACGGCGAGATCGATGCGACGAATCAACCGGTCGTCGAGCATCAGCGCGAGCGGGCCGACGATAAATCCATCGTGCTCGGCGAAGACATCGAGCGGCACGCCGGTGGGGACGTTGCAGAGGAGATAGACGCCGTCGCGGTTGGTCTTCACCGCGTTGCCGGCGCGATATTTGTTGACGCGTCCGCCAGTGAGCGTGATGTCGGTCCACTGCGTACCGACGTCGGCACCGATGAGCGGTGACCGGTCGTCGGCGTCGCGCACCGTGCCGATGATGACGCCGGTGTCCGGATCGCGCGGGCCCGGGCAGATGCGCGCGTACGCGCTCGGCATCGATGGTGTGGCGAGGTCGAGGCTTGTGCGCCGTCCGTTGACGACATCGACCGTCACGAGCGGCGGCACGAGATCGATCGCGTCGAGCACCGGATGCGAGAGGCCGATGGTGTAGTGGCCGTCGGGGACGCTGTCGAAGCGAAAACGACCGCGGGCGTCGGTGCTGGTGTATTTGTTGCGCTCAATGAGATAGAGCGTGGCGTTCGCGAGCGGGGCGCGCGACGTCAAGGAATCGAAGACGGCGCCGGTGATGCTGCCTTGACTGGTAGCACGCGTGGCGCCGAGCAGGAAGGCGGCGATGAGCAATGTATTCTTCACGAAAAAACTCCTGCTCATCTCCCGACGGTCACCGTTACCTGAATGGAGTCGGACAGCGTTCGTCCGTTCGCCAACAAGCTCACGACTACATATGTCGAACCGGCGATATGGCCGTTCACCACCCCTGTCGTGCTCACCGTTGCGACGGTTGTGCTGCGGCTCACGTAGAGGAAGTCGCTCCTGGGTTGAACGGTTTGCCCGTTCACATCTCGAGCCACGACTGTCAGCGCAACGGGTTCACCCCGATTGAGCGCAAGGATGCGCGAGCCGGAGACGCCCACGGATACCGAAATCGACTGGACGACGGGTTCCGCCGCCGTGCTGGATCGACAGGCGGCAAGGCTAGCCGACAGGGCGAGGATCACCGACACGACGACGTTGTGAGTTTGAGTCACTGTAGTTGCTCCGCTTCAGGCTGGTTTCCGCCGCGCCTGTTATATGCAGGATTGCGTGGTCGGACTCAAGGGAACGCTGTCCTCGAGCACCGGGGAGGTGCGTCGGGAGATCGGCGTCGTCCACTCCCGCAGACTTGCGCCGATCATGATGCTGCCGACGCTCAGACAGCGCCGTTCCTGCGCCGATACCCTCGGCGCTAGTACTGCACGTTGACTCGAACGCTGTCCGCGGGTTTGCGAACATCTACGCGCACGGCCCGTGGAGCCGATACTGCGGTCGGCAATAGTCCGGAGCCCACAGGCGGATCAACCAGCACCCTGATGCACACTTCCTGTCGCACGGTTGGTCCGGTCAAGACCGCGCGATAGTTCCCTTGCGAATCGGTGAGCGTTCTGCTCGTATCCGAAAAGGGCGTCTGCTTGACGCAGCTTGAGTCGATCAGGGCGACAGTGCGAACGCTAGCGCCGACGAGAGGGAGGGTGCCGTTGGCGACTCGTCCGACGACGATCGCCGACGAGGGCCCGCTCTCCGTTGTGACGAGTGAGTTGCCGCTGCAGCCGCAGACTACGCCCGCGGCGAGTACCAACGGACGGTGATGATTGCCCATGACGGTTGCTCCCGCGCTGACCATGTGACTGCTCGCGAAGAAGAGTGGCGTCGTTCTCCACCGGCAGTCAAACGCACTTCCCTGATGAATACTTACCACGGGTGCCATCGGACGGCGTCAGGAAATCGCTGATCTTAGTTTAAGGTGTAGTGCTCCCCGATTCAGCGACGCACTCAGGGTAGGACACATTGTTTAGCGTGTCTCGGCTCAAACAGTTCGCACCCTGATTACGACGAGGACTGGCGGTGATGAGCTGGTACTGAGCTGTGTGCACCACGCCTTTAGGAGTTTCTATGGTACGCGCCTTCCGTCGACTTCCGCTGCTGATCATCGCGATGCTCATCGCGACCCCCGCGTGGGCGCAACGCCACGTGACGACGAGTTGGGTCTACCTTCGGCGATCGCCGTCGAACACCGGCGCGAAGCTCCGGACGCTGCACAAGGGCGATACGCTCTCAGCGCGCACGGTCACGGCGTCGCCGGGCTGGACACCCGTCCGGACTCAAGACGGAAAGGCGGGGTGGGTGGGCACCGCCTACGTGCGGACGATCGAAGACAGTACAGCCACAGGTGTCGGCGTCACCCCGCCGAGCGGGAATCCCACGCCGACGATTGGCGGCATCGCGAGCCGGATCGACCCGTCGTGGGAAAAACCTCCGCTCGTGAGCTCGACCATCACGATGCAGGGCGGCGCCGTTCAGTGCGGCGAGCACGGCGATGGCGCCGACGATGGAACGAACTCGCACAAGAATCGAGCCGATGTGCCGGCAGCGCCGCATGCCATCTCGCTTGATGCAATTCGTACACTCCCGGACACGGCATTGTGGCGGTGGACGAATCGCCAGCATTGGACGGCGGCGGACTCGACGCTCGTGCTTCCTTATGAGGGTATGCCCGTCACGGTCGAGGGGTACTTGGAGATCGTAAAGCCGCAGAGTAGCCAGCCCCCCGCGCCGGGAAAGAAGGTCGGAGAGTCGCCGAACTGCCACAGCTGGGCGGAGCGCGATACCGATTGGCACATGGCGCTGGTCGCCGATCCCTCGGAGACCGAAGAGCGCGCCGTCGTCGTCGAACCGACGCCGCGCTCCAAGCGCGCGAACCCGATGTGGACCGTGCAAGCCGCGCAGGCGATTGCGATTCGCAAGACGCCGTCATCGCCGCGTGACGAGGCTGGCGCCCTCCGTGTGCGTGTTACCGGGTGGCTGCTTCTGGATCCGGTGCATCCGGCACACATTCGCGGGCGCTGCGCGGGAACTTGTACGACGACAAAGTTTTATCGCGCCACGCTGTGGGAAGTGCACCCGGTGACGAAGATTGAAGTGCTTCGGAACGGAGTGTAGGTTGACTTGAAGTAGTCAGAATCCACGTGGCGTCAGTCGAGATTGAAGACCGCACGCTCCGTGTCGTACGGTTAGCGCGCCGGCTCGCGAATCTCATGTGGGAACATGCGCGCGGCATGGAAGACGGTGAGGACCAAGACGGAATCCGCTCGACGCTCATACACGATTCGATAGGGCGGTCGCACTAGTTCACGAAGGGCTGGTTCCGGGCGCTCCGGAACGGAGCGACCCAGATCCGGAAAATCGCCGAGTTGAGATACGGCGTCGTACAGCTGAGCGCACACCCCCCCGGTGTCAGGATAGTTGTCGCATGGCCGGTGTGACAACGGCCATCTGAACAACCTGAGGGGGCGAAGGTGGATTTGCTGGTGAAACAGTACAG
>JAYVPN010000067.1:0-28918 GCA_043757365.1 Gemmatimonadota bacterium
CGGCGCCGCCGGTCTGTGTCAGGATCTGAGGAAAAACAGGGGCGAAAGAAAACGACGCGCGGAGCCCGCCCTTGTTCGGCCCGGTGACATCACGCCCGCAACTGAGCGCACTCGCCCCAAGGGCGAATCCGAGCAGTACCACCAGTTTGCGGGAAAAAAGGCGTGACATCTATAACAGTGCGTTGGCTGGGGATATTCGAACAACGTACCGCTTCTGGGCGGGCTTCGGGAGGGGCCCCGACTAAAGGGCTCTCCGTGAACCGAACCGGCACATAGAATACGGATATCTCGGCAGATGCCGCGACCCACGTCACAAATCGGCCGTTCCGGTTCCGATGTTTACACTTCTCAGCCCATGAACCGCCGACTCTTCGCCCTCATCATCCCGCTCTGCGGTGCCGCCCTCTTCGCTCGGCTCGGATTCTGGCAGCTCTCACGGTTGGCCGAGCGCCGGGCGTTCAATTCGACCCTCCTCAAACGGCTCGACAGCCCGCCAGTCGATATCGCCGGACTCCCCCGGGACACTGCCGACGCACACTATCGCCGGGTCACTCTCCACGGCGCTTGGGTTTACGACAAGGAATTCCTCTGGGCGGGGCGCACCCGCAATGGATCACCGGGGGTCAACTTCCTCACGCCGCTGAGGGTCGACGGGCGCGATTCGGTGGTCATCGTCAACCGCGGCTGGGCCTATTCACCGGACGCGACGACGATCGATAACAGCCGCTGGCGCGACGGCGACTCAGCGACGATCGCCGGTTATGTCGAAACGTGGCGCCCTGAGCGCGCCGCCTCATCGAATTCGACGCCGCGTGCACGGACAGTCCACACGCTCGCGCATCAGGCGATCGCCGCGTCGATCGGTTTGCCAGTTGCTTCGTACCTCGTCGTGCAAACCTCGGATAGCGTCGCGAAACCGGATTCGGTCCCGGTACGGCTGGTCTATCCGGCGCTCGATGAGGGTTCGCACGAGAACTACGCGATCCAGTGGTTCAGTTTTGCGACGATCGCTCTGGTCGGGGGCGTGGCGCTCTACCGGCGAAGCCGATAAGGTTTATGAGACATGCGCGGGAAGCTTTGCGACCCGCCCGTTCCATCGCGCTCCTGCCTTAGGCCACCGGCCGGCGGAGCCACACAGTTGAGGCACCAATGTCACAGCACATCAGCACCGGCAGTGCGACCGAGGCGGAGGCGCGCGATGTCGCCGAAGCGGCTCGCGAAACGGAGTGGGTGCATCCCAGCTTCGTCCGCGAACTCTTCCTCGGACGATTCCGCTCCGATCTCATCCATCCGCATCCACTCGAAGATCCGGTCGAGATCGAACGCGCGCGTCCGTTCATGGAAAAGCTGCGCGCCTTTCTGGAATCGTATGACGCCGACGAAGTAGATCGCACCGGCTACATCAGAGAAGAAGACGTCCAGCGCCTGCGCGACATCGGCGGGCTCGGCATTAAAGTCCCTGCTGAATACGGCGGGCTCGGCCTCTCGCAAATGAGCTACGTGAAGGCGATTGCAATGGTCGCCTCGAAGTGCGGCTCGCTCTGCGCCCTGCTGTCGGCCTCGCAGTCGATCGGCGTGCCACAGCCGCTCAAGCTGTTCGGCACCGACGCGCAGAAAAAGAAGTATTTCCCGCGGATCGCCAAAGGCGCGATCACGGCGTTCGCGCTCACTGAAGTGAACGCCGGCTCCGACCCGGCGAACATGGTGACGACGGCGACGCCGAGCGAGGACGGTTCGCACTGGATCATCAACGGCGAAAAGCTTTGGTGCACGAACGGCACGCGCGCCGAGCTCCTCGTGGTGATGGCGCGGACGCCGGACAAGATCGTGAACGGCAAGTCGCGCAAGCAGATCACGGCGTTCATCGTTGAGACGAACATGCCGGGCTTCGAAGTGAAGCATCGCTGTCACTTCATGGGACTGAAGGGAATCGAGAACGGTGTGCTCTCGTTCAAAAATGTGAAGGTGCCGAAGGAGAATATCCTTTGGGGCGAAGGGAAGGGACTCAAGCTCGCGCTCATCACGCTGAACACCGGCCGTCTGACAATTCCGGCGAGCGTTGCCGGCGGCGCGAAGGCGGTGCTTAGAGAAGTGCGTCAGTGGGCCGCCGAGCGCGTGCAGTGGGGCCAGCCGATCGGCAAGCACGATGCGATCGCCCAGAAGATCGCGCGCCTCACGGCCGATGCGTTCGCGATGGAGTCGGTTGGACTTCTGACCACCGCACTGTATGAAAAGGGCGGTTACGATATCCGCCTCGAAGCGGCGATTGCCAAGATGTGGAACACGGAGACGGCGTGGCGCGGGATCGACGATGCGCTGCAGATTCGTGGCGGCCGCGGCTATGAAACAGCCGACTCGCTGCGGGCGCGCGGCGAGAAGCCGATTCCGGTGGAGCGGGTGATGCGCGATTCGCGGATCAATCTGATTTTCGAAGGGTCGAGCGAAGTGATGCGGCTGTTCATCGCGCGCGAAGCGGTTGATGCGCATTTCTCGATCGCGTTTCCGATCGTTGCGCCGGAGTCATCGTTCAGCACGCGGATCAGTGCGGCGGTGAAAGCGGCGCCGTTTTATCTCAAGTGGTATCCGAGTGTGTGGGTGCCGAGTTTCAGTTCGTACTCGGAGTTCGGCCGGCTCGCTGGGCACATGCGGTTCGTGCACTCGGCCACACGCAAACTCGGCCGTTCGATATTCCATGCGATGCTGCGTTTCGGTCCGAAGCTAGAGCGGCGGCAGATGGTGCTGTTCCGCGCGGTTGATATTGGCGCCGAACTCTTTGCGATGAGCGCGACGTGCGTGCGCGCGCAGATGCTCGCCACCAAGAACGGTCAGCCGGAAGCGATCGCGCTGGCCGATGCGTTTTGTGTCGAGTCGCGCGATCGGATCGCGAAGAGCTTTGCCGCGCTTTATGGGGCGCACGACGAGCAGCTCTACAAGCTCGCGCAAAGCGTGTTGAACGGTGAGCACGCGTGGCTGGAGACGGGGATCATCGACGAAATGAGCATTCCGTCGGTGGTGGCGACACCGCGGGTAGCGGCCGAGCGGCGCGAGCCTGCGGGCGTTGCGTAAACGAGTGAGTGAGTGTTGGTGAAATACAAAACGCCCCGAGGGGCGTTTTGTATTTCCGACGGCGGCGCTCGGACAGGATTGCCCTAGCGCTGCGCTATCGACCAAGGATTGGCGTTGCCGCCGCCGATCGCGAGTGCGCAGCTGTACGTTCCGGACCCGGCGTTCGCGCCGGCTGGTGCCGACGTATTCATTGTCCCCGTCCACGTGGCCGTGGTGCTATTGATCGTGCACACGCTGGTGAACCGAACGACGCCGGATGCATCCACCGATCCACTCGTGATGGCCCCGTCACTGCTCGTCATCGCGCCATTCCTGATCGTGATGTAGCGCTGCGCCGTGATGGTCTGGAAGACACCGCCTGGGGCTGGAACTCTGTACGTGAGGTCGTACGTCCCGTCGTACCGGGCCGTTCCACCGCCGGCCGGTCCGCCAACGCCGGTTCCGGAAATCGCGATCGTGTTGACGCCGCTCGTGTGATCACCATTAACGGTGAGGGTCCCGGCGTAGCTCTGAGCGACCGACGGTTTAAAGAAGACCGTCACTTGCTGCGCCCCGCCCGCCGGGATGATCCCGTTCGTCCAGCTCGCCGTGTACGCTCCGCCAGCGGGACCAGTCAGGCCGGTGACCGTCAGCGGCCCGGTTCCGTTGTTGGTGATGGTGAGCATCGCCTGCACTTGCTGACCGACCGTCACGTTTCCAAACGCCAGGTTGCCGCTGAGCGCGATTATCCGTGTCGGTAATCCAACGATGAATGTCGTGCTCACGGTCTGGTCTGCATTGAGTACCAGCATGCACGTCGCGGCGGCTCCGGCGCAGGCGCCACCCCATCCGGTGAAGGTTGATCCGGCGAGTGCCGTAGCCGTGATGACGACCGTCGTCCCCGAATCGTACGTGCCACCCGGCGGGTTGATGAACACGCTGCCGTTCCCGTCGCCGAGTCTATTGATCGTCAACCTTACTTGGGCGGGGCGCACGGTGATCGTCAACGCGCTCTGGATGTTGTTCGGGCACCTTGCAGTGACCACCGCGATGCCGGTGGCGACACCGCGGCCTCGCCATCCCGCACCGTCCGGCGTTACCAGCAAGATCGCGGGGGCAGAAGAGTCCATCTCGCACACGACACCGTTCACGGCGACCCCGCCCGCGTTCACGGGAATGGCCCCGAGAATCGTGGTCTCTCCAACCCTTGGATTCGTTGGAGTCGCGATGATCTGGACCGACGCCACGTCATTCGCCGGACTCATGATTTTGTCACCGCCTCCGCACGGACCGGCTCCGAGTAGCGCCGCCGCGATCATGGCCGACGCGATGAAGCGAATGGTTTTGGTCAGAACGTTGTGTCCGCGCATGTCCGGCATGATTCACACCTTCGTGGGCTGGAGCCGAGGGATTCGGGAGCGCTTGGATGGCGACCTTCCCGGGCGGTCAGTATGTTTTCGGAGACCAATCTCGACGCCCGCCATCTCCCGGCTGCACGAACGATCGTGTCTTTGGCGTTACACGGGGCCAAATCACCGTGATTCAACTGCTTCTGCTGGGCAGCGTTGACATTTTCGGCGATTCCGGAGCGCGGATGGACGCTCCGCTCCGGCGGTCCAAACGTGTGGCTTTACTGGCCTTCTTGGCTGCTGCGCGGCCGACCGGATTCCACCGCCGGGACAAGATTGCGGCGCTATTCTGGCCAGAGCTGCCGACCGATCGCGCCCGCGCTGCGCTTCGAACCACGTTGAGCCGGCTTCGCGACGACCATGGCGCCGAACTCGTTCTTGGCCGCGGCGTTGACGAAATCGCCGTCGACATCGCGCAGCTTCGGTGCGACGTGATGGACTTTGACGACGCGATGGCCGCGTCACGATTCGAGGACGCCGTCGCGCTTTATCGAGGACCGTTTCTCGATGGCGTCCACGTAGAGGGCGCGGGAGAACAGCTCGAAAACTGGATCGCCACCGAGCGATCGCGGCTTCACGACGGGCTGCTTCGCGCGCTCAGCGCGCTCGTGGACGCCGCAGAACGGCGCGGTGATCTCGAAGCGGCGGTGTCGGCGGCACGGCAGTCACTCGATGCGTCGCCCAACGACGAAGTGCTGGCGCGACGCGCAATCTCCCTGCTCATTGCATCGGGCAACCGCGGCGGCGCAATGCAGGCCTACGATGAGTTCGTCCGACGCTTGCGCTCCGATCTCGATGTGGATCCCGCACCGGAAACGAGCGCGCTCGTCGCGCCGTTGCGCACTCGAGCGGAGACGGCGTCAGTGGATCGACCGCGACACGCCGGACCGAAGGCCACCCCTCTGGTGAGCGGCGTGCCCGGACCGGCGGCGGGCCCGGCGCGATCGCCGAGATCCTCGCGCGTACTCACGTTCACGTGGATCATGCTCGTGATCGTCGGCGTCGCGGCTGTCGTGACAACGGTGGCGAAGCGGAACGTCACGCCAATCACCGCAACACCGAGTGTTGCATGGCAAGAGGTGGCGTACATCACGCGGCCGGCACCTGCAGCATTCGGTGCTCGCGCCGTGCTCGACTCCACCGGCGATGCGCTTCTCGTGTTCGGTGGTATCGTTGACCGAGACCGAAAGATCATCGCGCCGCTTGGCGAATCGTATTGGCGCCTCCGCGGGCTCGGCAGCGGCGACGCAGCGGCGTGGACGCAGCTGAGGCCGGCGAAAGGCCTGCATCCCGTCCCGCGCTGGTTGTTTGGCGTCTCATCCGACGCGGCACGCGATCGTGTGGTCATCCACGGTGGCGCGACTGGCTTTACGTCGCCGTGCGTGAACGACACCTGGGTCCTGAACCATGCGTCGGGCATCGGCGGAACTCCCAGCTGGAGACGGGTGCAGACGCGCGGGACGGTCCCCGAACCTCGCTCGGCATTCGATCAAGTGTACGACGCCTCGAGGCGACGGTTGATCGTCTTTGGCGGAAATGATTGCGTGTATCCTCGTATTCATGAGACGTGGGTTCTCGCGTTTGATGACTCCACGCTTGTCAGCGGTACTTGGGCGCGGCTTACGCCGGACACGTCGGCCGGCGTGCCGATGCGTCGAGACGGATTCGTCGCCGCGTACGATACGACTGCCGCGCGGATGTACGTCTTCGGTGGTCGCGCAGAGGCTGTTCCGACGGGCGAGCTGTGGGCGCTCGACAACGCCAGTGGTGACGGCGGCAGGCCGGCATGGCGTCCGATCTCGTGCCGCGGCGACCACCCCATACGGATGGCACCGGCCGCCGCGCTCGATGTTGAGGCGGACACCTGGACGCTGGTGCACGGCGCGGACCAGACGGGCCAGTCCACGCGAACGGTGTGGCGCATCCACGGATTATTGCGCGATGTCGCGCACTGCCGTTGGGAACAGCTCGCGTTCGCCGAGCCTTCGCCCGCCGGTCGGACGGCGGCGAACGGCGCGCTGCTGTCGCGCGCCCGCGGGATGTTCATCTTCGGGGGCGAGTTCGCGAACACGGCGCTCTCCGACGCGTGGGTGCTGAAGCCCGTGCCGCGACGGTAGCGGCGCGAACATCGCGGCTGGGGGCCGACCGGCCCTGAGGTATTCGCGAATCGTCTGTCATCTCTGAGCGCCCGCCCGCCGCCGGAAACCGTTTCACCGCGCGCGCCGTAGGGCCAACGCGACGATACAAACCGTTTGGGATTGTGCCGTGTCCAACGTGTTGTCCACGCCGCAGCTGCGTCCCACTTTCGGTCACCCCGATGCGAAACATCGCGCTCGCCGCCCGCATGCTGCTCAAGACGCCGTTCGTCACGGCAATCGCGGTGCTGTCGCTGGCGCTCGGCATTGGCGCGAATGCCGCGATCTTCTCGTTGTTCGATGAACTGCTCATGCGACCGTTGCCCGTGCGCGATCCCGGGCAGCTGGTGAACATGTCCGCTCCTGGGCCGATGCCCGGCTCGAACTCCTGCAACGAGTCTGGGGACTGCGACATCGTCTGGAGTTATCCGATGTTCCGCGATCTCGAGAAGGCGCAGACAGCGTTCAACGGGATCGCGGCCCATCGGGGCACCGGCGTCTCGCTCAGCGTTCGAAACGAACCAATGACCGGCGAGGGGTCGCTTGTCTCCGGTTCGTATTTCCCCGTCCTCGGGCTGCGGGCCGCCGCCGGCCGTCTGCTCACGCCTGATGACGACCGCGTTATCGGCGCGCACTTCGTGGTTGTTATCTCCTACGCGTTCTGGGAGAACAAGTTCGGCAAAGATGCGAAGACCGTCGGTCAGTCCATTGTCGTCAACGGCAAGTCGTTTACGATCGTCGGTGTGGCGCCCGAGGGCTTTGAGGGCACGACGGTCGGTGCGCGCCCGCTCGTGTACGTGCCTCTCTCGATGCGCGGAGTCGTCTCGGGTTTCACGAAGTGGGAAGAACGGCACAACTACTGGATTTACCTCTTTGCCCGCCTCAAGCCCGGCACGTCGCTCGCGAGCGCGCAAACCGCGATCAACGCTACGTATTCCCCGATCATCACCGACGTCGAGGCGCCGCTCCAAAAGGAGATGAGCGACAAGACGATGCTTTCGTTCAAAGCCAAGCAGGTGAAACTCGAGCCTGGCGCGCGCGGCCAGAGCTCCGTTCACAAGGCAGCCATAGCGCCGATCACGATGCTCTTCGCGGTCACCGGCATCGTGTTGCTTATCGCTTGCGCGAACATCGCGAATCTGCTCCTCGCGCGCGGCGCCGGTCGCGCGACCGAAATGGGCGTGCGGCTCGCACTCGGCGCCACTCGGCGTCATCTCGTGGTGCAACTTCTCACGGAGAGTGTCCTGCTGGCCCTGATCGGCGGCGTGGCCTCACTGCTCGTTGCGCACTGGACGCTCTCGGGAATCATGGCCCTGCTGCCGCCCGAGGCTAATGAGAGCATGCGATTCACGCTGAACGGGAGCGTGATCGGTTTCTCGGCAATACTCGCCGTGCTCACCGGCCTGTTGTTCGGCCTGTTCCCGGCGCTGCACAGCACGCGCGGCGACCTCGTGAGCGCGATCCGGGCCGGTGCCGGCCAAATCACCGGAGGCCGAGCCGCGGCGCGCTTCAGGGCATCGCTCGTCACGGCGCAGATTGCTCTCTCGATGGGGTTGCTCATCATGTCCGCGCTTTTCCTCAAGAGCCTGATGAACGTGAGCCGAGTGGACATCGGCGCCAAGGTCGATCAGATCGCGACGTTCTACATCATGCCCGCGCGCGCGGGTTACGATAGCACCCGCTCTGCTGTGCTGTTCGCGCGCGTCGAACAGGAATTGGCCGCCCTGCCGGGCGTTACCGGCATCACGGACGCGCGCGTGCCGCTGCTGAGTGGCGACAACTGGGGCAACAGTGTGAAGGTCCAAGACTTCGATTGCGGCCCCGACACGGACTGTGTAGCGCGCTACAACGAAACCGGCGTCGACTACTTCAAAACGCTCGGCGTGACGCTGCGCGCGGGCCGGGAATTCGCGAACGCCGACCAGCTTGGCGCCCAACGCGTTGCGATCGTGAACGAGGCGTTCGCGGAGAAGTTCAAACTCGGCAAAGACGCCGTCGGCAAGTTCATCGGCGATGGGGAGCACAAGGACTCACTGACGATCCAGATTGTCGGGCTCGTGCCGAACATCAAATACAGTCAAGTCAAGGATACTGTTCCCCCCGTTTACTACACGCCGTGGCGGCAGGATGCCGGCGTCGGCGAGCTGTATTTCTATGTTCGGTCGTCCCTCCCGCCGGAACAGATTCTCGGCACGTTACGGAGCACGATGCAACGCATCGACCCGAACGTCCCCGTGCAACAACTGAAGACGATGCCCCAGCAGATTCGGGAGAACGTCTTTCTCGATCGGATGATCAGCATCCTCTCGCTCGCATTCGCAGCGCTTGCCACGCTGCTTGCCGGTATCGGGCTCTACGGCGTCCTCTCCTATTCCGTGCAGCAGCGCACGCGGGAGATCGGCGTACGGATGGCGCTTGGCGCGGACACTGCCAGAGTGCGCGCGTTGGTGATGAAGCAAGTGGGCGTGATGCTGCTTATCGGAGGCGTCATCGGCGTCGCCGGTGCGCTTGGCCTCGGGCGGGCGGCGCGGTCGCTGCTCTATCAGTTGGAGGGCCACGACCCGGTGGCGTTCGCCCTCGCGATCGTGATTCTCTCGTGCATCGCGCTTGCCGCCGGAATCGTGCCGGCACGCCGAGCGGCGATGGTGGACCCGATGCTTGCCCTCCGATACGACTGACCCTCGCTTCACGGGAAGCCCCAGCGTCCGGCATTGCCAACGACCTGCGGTTCGCACGGCGCCCGAAATAGTTCTCTCCTCCCCACCTGATCTGCCTGACATGGACATCGTCCGCACTCCCCCCAGCAAATCCCGCCGCAACCTGATGATCGGTGGTGCCGTTGCGGCCGTCGTGATCTTCACGATCTGGACTCTCACGCTGGACCCGGCCGCGCAGAGCGTCGAGCGCTCCGCGGTTCTCATCGACTCAGTGCGCAAGGGCGACGTCGTGCGCGACGTGCGTGGCCCGGGCACGCTCGTGCCAGAGCACATTCGCTGGATCACGGCGCAGGCGAGCGCCCGAGTCGAGCGCCTCGCGAGCGAGTCGGGCAAGACGGTTGGCGCCGGCGACTTGCTGCTCGAACTGAGCAATCCCGATCTCGAGATTCAGACGATGCAGGCCGAGCAGCAGGTGCGACAGGCGCAGATCGAGTTGCTGAACATCAAGACCAACTTGCGCAGCCAGCTCCTCACGCAGCAGGGCGTTGTCGCGACCATGAACACGCAATTCGTGAGCGCCTCGCAGGAAGCCCGCGCGGCCGACTCTCTGGCGAAGAGCAAACTCCTCTCGTCATTCGAACTCGCGAACCGGCGCGCGCAGGCGGAGGAGTTTTCGACGCGCCTCCGCGTGGAGCGCGAGCGACTGAAACTCATGGAACAGGCGATCGACTCACAGATTGCGACGCAGGCAGGCCAAGTGGATCAGCTCAAGGCGATCGCGGCCAATCAGAAGGAGCGGCTGCGCTCACTGATGGTGCGCTCTCCCGACGGCGGCGTGCTGCAGGATCTCACGCTCCAGCTCGGCCAGTGGGTACCGGCAGGAACCACGCTCGCAAAAGTCGTGCAGCCGGGCAAACTCAAGGCCGTGCTCCGCATTCCCGAGTCGCAGGCCAAGGATGTCGCGCTTGGGCAGAAGGCGAGCATCGACACACGAAACGGGATCGTCGCGGGCCACGTATTGCGAAAGGATCCGTCGGCTCAGGGGGGCAGCGTAACGGTAGACGTCATCCTCGACGGGCCGCTCCCGAAGGGCGCGGTGCCCGACCTGAGCGTCGACGGCACGATCGAGATCGAGAAGCTGACCAATGTGATGTACAGTGGGCGGCCGGCGTTCAGTGCCGGTTCCGGCGCGGTGTCGCTGTTCAGGCTGGAAGCCGGCGGAAAGTCCGCCGTGCGCGTGCCGGTGGAGCTGGGGCGCAGTTCGGTGAACGTCATCGAGATCGTCCGCGGCCTCGCCGTAGGCGACAAGATCATCGTCTCGGACATGTCGCAGTTCGCGAACGTGGCCCGGGTGCGCATCAAGTAGCAACGACCTTCAGGAGATCATTCCATGTCAGCGAACGGCAACGGCAGCGCGCTTATCAAGCTCGAAGGTCTCAAGAAAGTTTTCTACACCGACGAGATGGAAACGCACGCGCTCGCCGACGTCCACTTCGAGATCGCGAAGGGCGAATACGTCGCGATTAGCGGCCCCTCGGGCTGCGGCAAGACGACGCTGCTCTCGATTCTCGGCCTGCTCGACACGCCGAGCGGCGGCGAGTACATGCTCGCCGGCGAGAGCGTGGCACGTCTCACTCCGGCGGAACGCGCGCGAGTCAGGAACCGGCAGATCGGATTTATCTTTCAGGCGTTCAACTTGATCGGCGATCTCTCGGTGGCCGAGAACGTCGAGCTGCCGCTGACGTATCGCGACATGCCGGCCAACGAGCGCCGCGAGCGGGTGGCCGCTGCGCTGGAGCGCGTCGGGATGTCGCATCGCGCGAAGCACTTTCCCGCTCAGCTGAGCGGTGGCCAGCAGCAGCGAGTGGCCGTCGCACGCGCGGTTGCCGGTGATCCGGCTATCCTGCTGGCCGACGAGCCGACGGGAAATCTCGATTCGAAGAACGGCGAGGCGGTCATGGATCTACTGAAAGAACTGCACTCGAATGGCAGCACGATCTGCATGGTGACGCACGATGCGCGCTACGCGCAGCATGCGGATCGGACGGTGGAACTCTTCGACGGGAAGGTGGTGGAGGTCGCGGCGGTTTAGTGCGATCGCGACGCGCGGAGGCTTCGGCGCGTGCAGCTCCTCTCTCGGCGCGTGCAGGTCTTCTCTCCGCGCGTGCACTTCCTCTCTCGGTGCGTGCAGTTCCTCTCTCCGCGCGTGCAGGTCCTCTCTCGGCGCGCGCAGCTCGTTTGTCGCGCCGTGCAGTGACGAGGAAGGCGGTGACACTGTCTCGATTGCGCCGGCAACCAGCTCTCCTGTCACGTGCATCAGCAGTCGTCGAATTTCGACTTCGTGCGCCCCGCGGCGAACGAGCGAGGGGCGAGCGCCGTCCTCGGCCAGCGCTCGCTATTTCGCGTTGAAGATTCGTGCCTTTCCGACACACTAGCTGCCTCTCGACTCCCCAATCGGCACCGCTTCACGAAACCGGGGCGACTACAGCAAGGCCGCATAACGAGATCGAGTTCTGCTGCGCGGCCTTGTTGACCGCGCACCTTGATGCTGCTTCGCCATGGTTCAAAGCGCAATCATTGATGAGTGCCCGAGCCGCGCCAGCAGCAACTCGCGGTTAGGCTGCGCCATGGTACAATCTAGGGAGATGGTTCACACTTGTCCGGGGACATGGGTGACACGTTCCGAATCCCCTTCGGAGAGATGGCGATGCCCTGGCAGGAGACCAATCCCATGTTCGAGCGGCATCACTTCGCGCAGGATCTCGCGAGCGGACTCTGGACCATGACTGAGCTCTGTGCGCGGTACGGCATCAGTCGCAATACCGGCTACAAATGGCGCGAGCGCTTCGGGGCGCTCGGCATCGCGGGATTGGCGGAGCATAGTCGCGCCCCGTTGTCCTCGCCGAATGAGACCTCGCCCGCCGTGATCGAGGCGATCCTCGCCGAGCACACGCGCTAGGGCTGGGGCGCTCGCAAGATTCTGAAGCGACTGCAGACGATGGATCCCGCGACGGAGTGGCCGGCGCGGAGCACGATCTTTGACGTCCTCGCACGCCATGATCGTGTGCGCCGCCGCCGATCGCGCACGCACTGGAAGCACCCGGGCGCCGCGCCGTTGCAGACGAGCGCGCCGAATCAAGTGTGGACGATTGACTTCAAGGGCCAGTTCCGCCTGCGCAACGGCATCTACTGCTATCCGCTCACCATTGTCGACCACTTCAGTCGCTCCCTGTTGTGCTGCCAGAGTTTTGGCGGGCGTGCACCGCGAGTTGCGCCGGCTCTTTCGGCAGCACGGGTTGCCGGACGCGATGCGCAGCGACAATGGCGCACCGTTCGCTTCGAATGGCATTCACGGGCTCAATCGCCTCAACGAGCCCGCAAGAGAACGGGGCGCACGAACGGATGCATCGGGAGCTCAAAGCCAAGGTGACGAAGCCCGCGGCGGCCAACGCGACGCTGCAGCAGCGCGTGTTCAACACGTTCGTGCACACCGACAACCACGTGCGCCCACACGAAGCGCTGCAGGACGCCACGCCAGTGTCGCGCTGGCACACGTCCGCTCGCCCCTTTCCCGCGCGGATCACCCCACCCGCGTATCCAGGGCACTTCGAGGTGCGCCGCGTGAGCAGCGCCGGCACGTTTCGCCTGCACAATGGACAGCAGTTCCTGAGTCAGGCCTTGAATCAAGAAATGATTGGCTTGGAAGAAGTACACGATGGGATCTGGAACGTCATCTACTACGAAACCTTGCTCGGTCGATTCGACGAGCGCACCCGCACCATCACCGGCGCGCCATCACTCAAGAAAGACTGTTAGCGATGTCCCCGGACAAAGTGTCACCTATCTTCCCGGCTGTTCAGCTCACGCACTAGCCGCTCAACCCGGTGCTGCCAAACCAGACGGCCGCGCCGACGATGAGGAGGACGATCCACGAGAGGTGCCTCAAGCGTGAGCCGATCGCGGCGACGATCGAGGACACCAGCGCCGTCACGGAGATCACGCGGAGCGCGCCGACAGCGTCTCCCGCAGCGAGCCAGCAGATTACCGCTGCCATTCCAAGCCAGACCACCGAAGTCAGATGCCACGCAAAGCGCAACGTCCGCTTCGTGAAGTCATCCGAACCGAAGAGCTTGGGAAGATCCGTGCGGCGAAACAGCCGAATCAAGATGTACCGCTCGCCGAGCACCGAGTGCACGAGAGCGAGCCCCGCAATGAGCGCGACGGCGGTCCAGAACACTGCGTTCATCGAGCAGGCTCTTGGTCGAGGGTACGGCGGATGTCGTTCACCCGCCTAACGAGAATTATGTGGTCACGTTACGCGGCAAGAGAATCGCAAAGACTGCGAGCACGCCGCATAATCACAACCTTCATTTTTCGTGCGCTCCTCGCAAGTGCCGATGTCACTATGCGATGACCGATTTAGGACAGCGAACGGCGCCGTGAAAAGGCTGCAGAATATCCCTTCATAATCCGTCACGTCTGCAATCCCGGCCGCAGGACCCGCAGTAAGCGTTAGCAGTCCTCGGTCACGTGCTCGGCGAGGCTACCGCTCAGATCCTGACTATTTCCGAATCAAATCGGAATCGACGGACTACGCGACCCGATCCCGCTTCATCTGTAGCACCACCACGGCGGCAACGATCATCGCCCCGCCAGCAATGGTGTTCAGCGTCAACGCCTGCTTCAACACCACGGCGCCGAGCACCGCAGTGAGAAACGGCTCGATCGTCGAGACAATCGCTGTCCGCACCGGGCCCAATCGAATCAGCCCCATCATAAAGAAGATCGACGGCATCACGGTGCTGAAGACTGTCAACGCAATGATCGCGCCCCACGCGTTCCCGCTCAGTGAATAGCTAAACGACTGATCAGTCGCCGCGAGCAGCAGAAAACAAAGCGCCGATCCGATCTTCCCGTACGCGCTCGTGAGCGTAACAGGATACTCCTTCTGCATCGCGCGCATGATCGGGATGTACACGCCGTAAATCATCGCCGCACCGATTGCGAGTGCCACGCCCTTCAGCGGCAATGACGTTGCGCCGGGCGCGCCAACAATCACTGCGATGCCGCCAAAACTCAGTGCCAGCGCAATCGCGCGTCGCACCGTCACCTTCTCGGCGCCGCGCACGGCCTGCACGAGTGTGACCCACGCCGGATACGTGTAGAAGAGAAATCCGAGCGTCGCTGCCGTGATGTATTGCAAGCTCGACAGCGCGAGCCCCACGAGCAGCGCTTGCCCGCCGCCGCCAACGATGATGAACTTGAACGACTCGTTCCAGCGCATCCGCGGAAATCGTTGCGTCGCGACGTACGTCACCATCACCACGCTGCCGAGCGTGTAGCGCCAGGTCAGCACCGTGAACAGCGACACGTGTTCGCCGAGCGCGATGCTCGTGAGCGTGCTCACCGCCGCAAAACCGAGCGCCGCGAGTAACGTGTACGCGGTGCCGGCTCCGAGCTCGGTGCTCGGCATCTCCGTACGAGCAGTTGTCGTCACAGTACTCCGGTTAGCTCATGAACTTGCCGAGCACGACGAGTGCCACGGTGAAGTAAATAATTAACCCCGTCACGTCGACGAGAGTTGCAACGAACGGCGCCGACGAACTCGCCGGGTCGAAGCCGAGACGTTTGAGTATGAACGGAAGCATCGAACCGGCCATCGAGCCAAACGTCACGATGCCAATCAGTGAGAAGAGCGTATTGAGGGCGACGAGCATGTACGGCACGCCGCCCCGGCCGTAGTCGTACAGTCCGGCCAGCTGCCAGACGACGACGCGCACGAAACCGATCACGCCGAGGATCGCGCCGAGCGTCATGCCCGTGGGGAGTTCGCGCATTGCGACACGCCACCAGTCCTTGAGCTCCACTTCCTTGAGCGCCATCGCCCGCGTGATGAGCGAGGTAGCCTGCGAACCCGAGTTGCCGCCGGAGCTCATCACGAGGGGAATGAAGAGCGTCAGCACCGGGAGCTTCTGCAGTTCGAGATCGAAGTACTGCAGTGCCGACGTCGTGAACATTTCCGACAGCATCAGGATCGAGAGCCAGCCAGCGCGCTTCTTGAGCATGCCGACGATGCCCATCTGCATGTAGGGCTCGTCGAGCGCCTCCATACCACCGAGTTTTTGCACGTCCTCGGTCTGTTCTTCCTGGATCGCGTCGATGACGTCGTCGACGGTGACGACGCCGAGCAAGTGTTCGTCGAGGTCGATCACCGGCACGGCGACGAGGTCGTACATCTGCGTGAGCCGCGCGACTTCTTCGCGGTCGGACTGCGGATGGACGTGCCGTACTTCGGTCCACGCGACGTCGGCGATCGACGCGCCCTCAGGGGCGGCGAGGAGCTCGCGCAGCGAGAGGACGCCGCGGAGCCGGCCGTTCGCGTCGGTCGAGTAGATCGTGTTCATCGCTTCGCGACGTCCGGCGCGCGCCATTTCACGCACGTTGCGGAGCGCGACTTCGACGGTGTCGGTCTCGGGGACGGAGACGAACTCCGTCGTCATGAGGCCGCCCGCGGTGTCGCTCGCGTACTCGAGGAGCCGCTCCGTTTCGGCGCGCGCCATCGCCGGCATCGCTTCGACAATGTCTTCGGCATGTTCTTCGTCGATTTCGTCGAGCGTGTCGGCGCGGTCGTCCGGCGTCATCGCCGCGACGAGCAGCGCGGCCTGCTCCGGACTCATCGCTTCGAGCAGCTCGGTTCGCAGCGCTTCGTCGAGGTATTCGAGCGTCTGTGCGGCCCGCTCCGGCGGGAGCGACGCGAGGAAGATCGAGACGGAGCTGCGCGGGAGCCGGCCGGCGACCTCGGCCAAGTCGGCCGGATGCACTTCTTCCGTTTCGGCGGCGATCGACCCGGGCTCGGTTTCGAGCAGCTCGAGAATGTCCGGCGCGAGTAGCGCCGCGATCGAGTGCTCTTCGGGTACGGCTTTGTGTTCAATCATCCGTGAACCCCAGTCGGCAACCGCAACGCTCTAGTTAGGAACGGACTTCGTGCGGGGAAACTAAACCCCGGTCCCGTACCCCAACAACCCTTCGCGTGGGATGAGCGGGGCCGAAATCGTGATGAGATGTTCGCGCGCGCGTCCAACCCTTTCAGTCGTCGCGGTGTCGAACCATTCAGAACGCCGCGCCCGCACACCCAATCCCTCCTCCGATGATCGTGACCTTTCTGCTGACGATGCAGCTCCAGGCGACGAATGTCGTGTCGGTGCAAAAGCCCTCGGCGGCGCCGCTCGCGCCGCCGCTCGTGCCCTCGAGCGCCGTCGACGCGGCCTCAACTCGCAGCCGGGCCACACGCGCTGCGAAGGCGCCGGTGATCGACGGCCGTGACGACGACGAGATCTGGCGCATCACGCAGCCGATTACGGCGTTTCGCGAGTTTGATCCGGTGGAAGACGGCGAGCCGTCGCTGCCGACCGAAGCGAAGGTCGCCTTCGACGACACGTATCTGTACGTCTTCGTGCGCGCCTTCGATCCGCGCCCCGACAGCATTCGCGCGTATCTCAGCCGTCGCGATGTGAGGACGGCGAGCGATCAGATCAAACTGCTGATCGATTCGTACCACGACAAACGCTCCGGTTACGAGTTCGCGGTGAATCCAGCTGGCGTGAAGCGTGACTATTCGATGTCGGCGGACGGCAATGAAGATGACTCGTGGGACGGCGTCTGGGACGTCGCGACGCGAATCGACGACAAGGGATGGACGGCAGAATTTCGGATTCCCCTCGGCCAGATGCGCTTTGCCCCCGCGGACACGCAAACGTTCGGCTTCGGCGTCTGGCGCGATATCGCGCGCAGCAACGTGCGAGTGGGCTGGCCGGTGTATCGTCGTTCGAAGACCGGCCTCGTCTCGCAGCTCGGCGAAGTGACCGGGATCGACGGCATCCGGACGCCGCGCCGCCTCGAGATCAAACCGTACACCGTCGCCAAGGATCTGACGTCGAACCACTTTGACGGCTCGGCTGGACGATCGCAGCAGCTTACTGGCGGCCTCGACGTGAAGTACGGGCTGACATCGAATCTCACGATCGACGCCACAGTGAACCCCGATTTCGGGCAGGTCGAGGCCGATCCGTCGGTGCTGAATCTCACCGCGTTCGAGCAGTTCTATCAGGAGCGCCGTCCGTTCTTCGTGGAGGGCGCCGGAATTTTCAGTTTCGATCTCAACTGCAACGACGGGAACTGCAGCGGCCTCTTCTATTCGCGTCGCATTGGCCGCTCGCCGCAGCTTGGCGGACTCTACGGCGACGCCGGGACGAAGCGAAACACGAATATCACCGGGGCCGCAAAGCTCACCGGGCGGCTCGCGAACGGTCTTTCGATCGGACTGATCGAGGCGGCAACCGAACGGGTCAGCGGACCCGGCAACGAGACCGTCGAGCCGCGGACGAATTATCTCGTCGCACGCCTTCAGCAGGATTTGAATAACGGCAACAGTGGTGTCGGCCTCATGGTGACGGCGACGAACCGCGGTCTCGACAGTTGGAGCAGGGACTATCTCCGCAGTGCCGCCTATGCGGTCGGGCTCGACGCGCGTCACCGGATGTTCAACAATCAGTACGAAGTGCGCGGCTATGTCGCGGGGAGTGACGTCGAAGGAAGCAGGGCGGCGATCACGGCGACGCAACTGAATTCAGTGCACTTTTTCCAGCGTCCTGACGCGAGCCTCGGTCTCGATAGTAGCCGCACGTCGCTCGGCGGTTACACCGGCCAACTCTCATTTTCGAAAATCGGCGGCTTGCACTCGCGATTTAACACGAACTATCAGCGTGTCAGCGCCGGGTTCGAGGCAAACGACGCCGGCTTCCTCGTGCGCGCCGACCAGCAGTCGTGGAACAACTGGTATCAGCTCCGCTGGAATACGCCGACGAGTTGGTACCGGAGTTTCAATGTGAACGTCAACCAGTGGAACAGCTGGACGACCGCTGGCCTGCCACTCGACCGTGGCGGCAATATCAATTCGCACGTGCAGTTCACGAATCAGTGGTGGATCCACGCGGGGGTGAATCTCAACAATGTCGGGCGGACGTACGATGATCGTGAGTCGCGTGGCGGACCGGCGCTCGCGAAGTCGTACGGTACGTCGTTCTGGGGCGGCATCCAGGGTGATCAGCGCCAATGGATTACGCCAATTCTCTGGTTCAATGCACGTGCCAAGAACGAAACTGGGAGCTGGCACTACTCGGTTGATCCCCGGGTGATGCTGCGCGTGAGCTCGCGATTGCAGGCGGAGATCGGACCGTCATTTTTCCGCCAGGTCAACGACGCCCAGTGGAACGGCAACTACACCGATACCAGGAACGTCGCGCACTACACCTTCGCGCGTCTCGATCAGAAGGTGACATCGCTCACGACGCGTATCGACTTCACCGCCACGCCGACCCTCACCCTGCAGCTCTACGCGGCGCCGTTCATCACCTCGGGGTCGTTCACCAACTGGCGTGAACTCAGCGCGACGCCGAGGGCCGAGACGTACATCGACCGCTTCAAGCCGTACACGGCGCAGGGCGATCCGGGCGGATTCAACTTCAAGCAGTTCCGCTCGAACGCCGTGGCGCGCTGGGAGTACCGGCCGGGCTCGACGCTCTTCCTCGTCTGGTCGCAAGGCCGTGAGCAGAACGGCGTGAATCCCGGGACGTACGCTTTCCGTAGGGATGCCGGAGACCTCTTTCGAGTGCGTCCCGATAACACGTTCCTGATCAAGACGAGCTATTGGTTCAGCTTGTGATGTCTCGCACGTATCGTGTCGAAATGGAACAGTCGGGAGGTACGAAACATTGACGATAGTGTCCCGTACAGTGTGCAACCTTTCGGAAGCTGAAGTGTTCTAAATAGAAGAACGAAGGAAGGAAGAAAGAACGGGCAGTTGGTAGCTGAAGTGCAGGCCGGTGCTGGTGGGGGGTCGGCCTCCTTTTCTACCAACTGCCCGTTTTCTTTTGCCCTACAGCGTCGGCAGTTCCCGCACGACACGCACGAGATGAAAGCCGACGGCCTCGATCGCCGCGCGCAGTTCGGCCTCGTCCACGCGCCCCTCACACTCGAGCAACGCGCCGCCGACTTCCACCTCGGCGCTCCGCACGCCCGCGACGCCGCCGAGCGCAGTGTAGAGGGCGTTTTTCGCGTGTACGGCCAGCATGCCGTCGATCGTCAATCGCAGTCTCATGGCTGAACGATCACCCGTCGCGCCGGCGAGGGGTAGCGTCACGCTGGGCGAGCGGTGACTTTTCGGAGACGCGCGGGATCCCCAGAGGGCTCTCCAGCGGGGATCCCCCATCCGGCCGCATTTCGCCTTTAGCCGCACCGCCCCATGACGACAGTCGCATTTCTTGGTCTCGGAGCCATTGGTACGCCGATGGCGCGCCATCTCGCGCTTCCGGAGTTTTCGCTCTCTGTGTGGAATCGCACAGCGGCGAAGGCGCAGGCATTCGCGCAGGAGTTCGGCGTTCGCGCCGCGAGCACTCCGGCCGAGGCGGCAAGCGACGCCGACGTCGTCATCACCTGCTTTCCGGTGTCGTCTGACGTCGAATCGATTCTCGATGGCCCCGACGGCCTCATCGCCGGCCTCAAGCGCGGCGCGACGCTCGTCGATTGCACATCAGGTGATCCGGCGACCTCCAAGCGCATCGCCGCGCGGCTCGCCGAAGCCGGTATCGGCTTTCTCGACGCGCCCGTCAGCGGAGGTGTCGCCGGCGCCGAACTCGGTACGCTCACCGTCATGGTCGGCGGTGATCCGGCGGTCCTCGAGAAGGTTCTGCCGGTGATCGACGCATTCGGCGAGAAAATCGTCCATTGCGGCGCGATCGGCACGGGCGACGCCCTCAAGGCCGTCAACAACGCGATGCTCGCGGTGCACATCTGGAGCCTCGGCGAAGGGCTCGCGACGCTCGAGAAGCTCGGCGTGAAGCCAGCGGTGGCGCTCGACGTGATCAATGCGTCGAGCGGCCGGTCGAACGCGTCGATGAATCTCTTCGGCCAGCGCGTGCTGACGCGCGCCTGGCCGCGTACCTTCCGGCTCGCGCTGCTCGATAAGGACGTGCGCATCGCCGCGCAGGTAGCGCGCGATGTTCGCGTTCCCAGTCCGCTCATGCAGCTTACATCCGAACTCTTCGCCGCCGCGCGACACGAACTCGGCGAGGAAGCCGATCATGTCGAAGCGGTGAAAATCATCGAACGCCAAGCCGGTACGGAGATCAAGTGACCGCCACGGAATCCATCGCGAACGGCCACGCCGTCGCGTCGATCGAAACCATCCGCGCCCAGTTTCCGGCGCTGCATCGCAAGTACAACGGTCTGCCGGTTGCCTATTTCGACGGGCCGGGCGGAACGCAGGTGCCGACGATGGTCGCCGACGCGATGCGCGACTATCTGCTCCATCACAACGCGAACACCCACTGGTCGTATCCGACGAGCGCCGAGACCGACGCGATGCTCGATGCGTCGCGTGCCGCGCTCGCCGATCTGTTCAACGCGACGCCGAAGGACATCGTCTTCGGCAACAACATGACGACGCTGAACTTCCATCTCGCGCGCTCGCTGAGCGCCTGGTGGAAGGCCGGCGACGAAGTGGTGATCACCGACCTCGAACACCACGCGAACATCGCGCCGTGGCAGCGGCTGGTGAAAGAGAAGGGGATCGTCCTCAAATACGTCGACGTCCATCTCGACAAGGGACAGCTCGACTGGAGTAGTCTCGAGCGGGCGATCACGAAGAAGACGAAGCTCCTCGCGATCGGTGCCGGTTCGAACGCGCTTGGCACGATCACGGATGTCGCGGCGGCCGGGCGGCTCGCCCACGCGGTCGGTGCGCTCGTGCTCGTCGATGCGGTGCACTACGCCCCGCATTCGCTCGTCGATGTACACGCGTTGGACTGCGATTTCCTCGGCGTCAGCGCCTACAAGTTCTACGGCCCGCACGCCGGCATAATGTTTGCGCGCTCGGCGATCGTCGAAGCGCTCGATGTGCCGAAACTCGAGCCGTCGCCCAACTACGCGCCGGACCGTCTGGAAACCGGAACGCTCAATCACGAAGGGATGGTCGGTTCCGGCGCGGCCGTTGATTTCCTCGCCTCGCTCGCCGAAGGGCCGACGCGGCGTGCCCGGCTCGAGGCGACGTATGCGGTGATGCACGAGCGCGGGCAGGTGCTGCTCGAACGGCTCTGGAGCGGACTCGGTGCGCTGCCGAAGATCACGCTCTACGGACCGACGCCCGACCAGCCGCGCACGCCGACCATTGCGTTCACTGTGAAGGGGCACGACAGCGAAACGGTCGCGAAACATCTCGCCGAGCACGCGCTGTTCCTGTCACATGGCGATTTTTATGCGGCGACGATCGTCAGCCGCCTCGGGCTTGGTGAAGCCGGACTCGTCCGCGCCGGTGCGGCGTGCTACACCAGCGAGGACGAAGTCGAGCGGCTGATCGCGGCGGTGAAAGAGCTTTAGTCGCTCGCGGCGATCAGCCTTTCACTTTGCGGGCGGTTGGCGCTGGCATCGTGAAGGGCTTCTTGCGTGAAACCGTCGTCTTCTCGAGCGCGGCGAGAAACGGCTCGTACTTCGAGCCGGGATGCCACAACACCCAGCCGTCGTAACCGGCATCGTAGACCGCGCGCTTCTGCTCACGGATCTCGGCGGCACCGTACGGCGGCTTGCCGAGTGTGAACGCCTGCAGCCACGGCCGCACGCGCTCGCCGGTGAGGCCGAGCTTCACGTTGCGCTCGTGCGCCTTCTGGATCGCGATGTTGATCGTCTTGTACGGCTCGGCGTTGGGATGCGCGATGCCGAACGAGCCCGGCGGATAATGCGACGGATATGTCATCGGCAGGAGCACGTCCGTGATCGGCGCGAGCAGCTCCCAGCGCTGACCGACTTCCAACGCTCCCGGCACGGTCGTGACGAGGCCGAAGATATCCGCTGTCGTGCGAACGCCGAGCTTGCTGAGTCGCGCGTGTGCGAGCCTGAGATATTCGGCGAGCGCCTGCTCCTTGATTTGCGTCCCCTGACCCGGAAATACCTGCTGCGGGAGCGACTTGTAGGGCTCGGGGAAACGGATGTAGTCGAACTGCACTTCGGTGAAGCCGAGCTTCACCGCTTCTTCGGCGACCTTGATGTTGTAGTCCCACAGTTCCTTGAAGAACGGGTTCACCCAGGCGAGCCCCTTCTTATCGCGCCAGACCGAGCCGTCCTGTTTTCGAATCGTCCACGCCGGGTTTACGCGCGCCGTCACCGAGTCCTTGAAGACGACGATGCGTGCGACCGCGAGGATGTGATGCGCTTTCAGCGTGTCGAGCAGCTGCTTGAGATTCGGAATCACGCCGCTTTTGCCGGCGTTGCGGGCGACCGTTGGATCGGCCGAGGCATAGTTGAGACCGAACTCGTCCTTGACGTCGATGACGAGGGCGTTGATCTCGGTGTCGTCGGCGAGCTGGATGAGCTGCTTCATCCGCTTCGTACTCTGGGCGGCGAAGCGGTTTACGTAGAGCCCGCGAACGATGAGGGTGTCGGACGGGGCGACGTTGATCGTCGGGGTGGTGGCCGGAGCCGCCGGGGTCTTCGCAGGCGTCTGGGCGTTCGCGGAGACGAACAGCGGCGCGGCGAAGAGAAGAACAAGGAGAGTGTATTTCACCGGTGTATATTTACGGGAACGTGACCCGCGATTGCACTCCCGTCCGCCAATTCGTTCGCTTCGGCCTCGCGCTCGGGACCGCGGCACTCGCCGCGCTCGCGTCGGCGCTCACCTCCGCCTGCGCATTGCCGCAGGCCAAAGCCCCGGCGGTCGATTTTCTCGTCACCACCGCCGACTCGGCGTATTGGGTCACGAGCGATGGCAAGTCGCTGCGGATGCGGGGCGTCCCGATGCTGCTGGCGCGCATCGACGGACGCTTCAAGGAGCTCTACGTCGCCGACGACGATCACTCGTATCGCAACGCCGTCTTCGTTGGTCAGCGGATGTACGCGCGGGATCTCGTGCGCGGCGATTCGGTGCAGATCTTCGCCGACACGCTCGCGCCGCGGCTCGCCGCCGAATACGCGACGGCGCATCCGGGTGAGCGTCCGCTCGAGCCGGATGAAGAGGTAAGTCAGCATCCGCCCAGCTCGGTGACGGCGGAGATCGAGATTCTCGACGTGCACGGTCCGTTCGTCTCATTCGAGTACCGCACTGCTATCGACGTGAATCACGGCGACCGGTCGATCGATGCGCATCGCGCGCGTCGCGGCGTGCTCGACGCGCGGACCGGGGTGCCGGTCAGCCTTGCGCTACTGTTCGGCTCGTCAGCGGCGGATTCGGCAGTCGCCGATATGCGCACTCAGTGGACGACGACGCGTGATTCACTCCTCGCGCTCCCCGACGAGCGCGCGGCGCGGGCCCAGCGGGCCCTCGAAAGTTTTGCATTCGATCCGGCGAGTTTCACGATCGTTGCCGACGCGCAGAAGCCGTCCGTGATCTTCGCCGTACCGGGGGAGACGCGCGGCACGTCCGGTGGCGCGCTCGAGTTACGGGCGCGGCCGATCGCGGCCGCGCCGTGGTGGAATGCGATTCTCGATGAGCTGCCGGCCGGCGCCGAGTCGCTGTTGGCGTGGGTGCACGGCAGCAGCACGCTGTTTGCCCGAGCGAGCGAGGATGGCACGCGGTCGCGCCTCGTGGTGCGTGACGCGATGCGCCGCGACTGGCCGGTGGGCGTCGTGAGCGGCGCGATCCAACACGTGATCTGGCTGGATAAGTCGGTGGACGCCGAGGCGCGCCGGGCGCTACGCAAGGCATTCAACGAGGCGTCGGGATATTCCGAGGAAACGCGCGTCGCGGCGCTCGATCTCTTTCGCCGCGGGCGTTCCGGGCGTAATACTTCATGACCGTGACCGACCAACCCCGTCCCTCGCGCCGCGTCAGTGAGTCGCAGCACGTCAGCTCCGCGCTGATGATGCCGACCGACGAAAACGCACGCGGCCACGTCTTCGGCGGCGCGATCATGTCGCTGATGGACAAGACGGCGGCCGTCTGCGCGATGCGCCACGCCCGGATGACCTGCGTGACGGTGTCGGTGGATCGCATCGATTTCCGCGAGCCGATTTTCGTCGGTGAACTCGTCCTCGTGATGGCAAGTGTGAACTGGGTCGGGCGGACGTCGATGGAAATCGGCATTCGCATCGAAGCCGAGAACATGCTCACCGGCGTGCGCCGTCATACGAACTCGTGCTATGTCACCTTCGTGGCGATTGACCGCGAAGGCAATCCTGAAGAAGTGCCGCTCCTGACCCTGGAGAATGACGTGGAACGACGCCGCTATGACAAAGCGAAGCAGCGCCACGCGCTGCGGATTGGCGAACGCAATGCCGAGCGTAGCGCCGAACGGGCCGACGTGGTATTGAAAGGGGGGACCGCATGAAGCGGCGTCCGGTGGAAGTGCGCGTATCGCTACCGTACACGCTCGACGCCGCGAATAAGACGCTTCCGCTCGTGCGCCGGATTGTCGACGATCTGTCGCACCGCTACGCCGACTGGCAGGATGCGCTCAGCAAGTTCGAGTATGCGACGACGCGCAGCAGCGCCGACGCGCCCGATCCCGAAGCCGACGTACTTGAGCAGGCGGCGAAGAAACTTGCGGTCGAGATCGACAGCTATGTGGCCGAGCTCGCCGAGCTCGGCATCGAGTGCATCGATTTTGCGACCGGGTTGATCGAGTTTCCCGGCGAAGAAGCGCCATTTCTTTGGCAGCGAGGCGACGCCGTAGTCGGCGTCAGCAGCGAGCAGGATTAACTAGCCGCCGTTTTGCTCGACGGGGTCGTTGAACGGCACGTCGATCTCCATCCCGTCGCGCGCGCAGCCGACGACTGGAAAGACTTCCCGCGCTTCACGTTCCAGATCGCCGGGGTCGCGCGAGTAGCGCGCCGAAAAATGCGTGAGGACGAGTTTCTTCGCCCCCGCTTTCACGGCAACAGTTGCCGCCTCGCGCGCTGTCGAATGTCCAGTCTCGACCGCGCGCGCCGCTTCTTCGTCGCCGAATGTCGCCTCGTGCACGATAACGTCGGCGCCGGCTGACGCTTCGATCGTCGCCTCGCACGGCCGCGTATCGCCGGTGACGACGATCCGCCGGCCGTGTCGCGTCGGCCCGACGAGCACTGATGGATCGACGACATCGCCGTTGTCGAGCGTGATCACTTCGCCTTTGTGGAGCCGTCCCCAGAGCGGTCCTTCGGGAACGCCGAGGGCACGCGCTTGGTCGGGGTCGAACCGTCCGCGCCGTTCGTCTTCGATGAGCGCATAACCGACGGAAGACTGCGCGCGATGTTCGACCGGGAAGGGAAGGATCGCGTAGCCGTTCCGGGCGATCGGCGTTCCCGGCGTGACTTCGAGAACTTCCATCGGAAAAGAGAGCCGCTCGGTGCCGAGTCCGTCCATCCGCTTCATCATAGCGAGGCACCCTTTGGGGCCCCAGATCCGAATCGGTTCGACGCGCGCCTGCAGCGTGAGTGTGCGCAACAGTCCGAGAACGCCGATGAAGTGGTCGGTGTGGAAGTGCGTGAAGAAAATGTCCCCGAGCGCAAACGAAACGCCGTAGCGCATCATTTGCCGCTGCGTCCCTTCGCCGCAGTCGATGAGCATGGTTTCGCCTTCGCGGGTGATTGCGATGGACGAAACGCCACGTTCAACGGTCGGGCGGCTGGCGCTGGTTCCTAAGAACTTGATCGATAAGGACACGAATTCAATCTAACTCGTTACTGCGGTGTCGGTTGAGTGAGGGTTGGAGACAGTGCGGGTGCGAGAACAGATGGGGTGGGAGAATAGTGGGAGCGCTAGTGCGAGCAGCGAGTAGTAGTCTGGGGTGCGAGATGACGCAAATGAATTGCGCGACCGGACGAAGTCCGGTCGCGCTTTCCTTTGCGGTCCACTCGCACTCGATCTACTACTCGCTGCTCGCACTAGCGCTCCCACTATTCTCCCACTCCGTCTGTTCTCGCACCCGCACTGTCTCCCACTCCCACTAACTCCCACTCACGATCGCATCAAACCGATCCTCATCGATATTCCCCCCACTCACCGTCACCGCGATCGGAAACTCCCACTCGGCCGGCCGCGAAGATATCACCGCCGCCACCCCGACCGCGCCGGCCCCTTCCACTCTCACTCCCTCTTCCATCCAGAGAAATGCGATCGCATCGGCGATCGATGATTCAGTGACCACATGCATCGAATCCAACGCCGCCCTCCCCTGCGCGAGCATTTCGTCGTCGACCAATCCGGCAAGACCGTCGGCGAGCGTCGGAAGATCGGGAATCTCCGTCGCCTTCCCGCTCTTCAGCGCGAGCGCCATAGCGTTGGTTCGCTCGCTCTGCGCGCCGATGATCCGCACGGTGGGCGCAACCTCGCGTAGATAGCCGCCGATACCGCCAACGAGGCCGCCACCGCCGACGCAGACGATCATCGTCGCGAGGTCTGGGAGATTCTCGAGAATCTCGAATCCAACCGTCCCTTGGCCGGCGAGCAGTTCGCGGCCGGTGCAGGGACTCACGAATACCGCGCCGGCATGCAGCGCATGCGCCCGTGCGAGCCGTTCGGCGTCGTCATAATGCGCGGCCGTATCGTCCACCCGTGCGCCGTACGAGGCGATTTTTTCCTTCTTTACCGACGGCGACGTCGTCGGCACAAAGACGGTCGCGGCAATTCCGAGCTTCTTCGCAGCAGCGGCGATGCCGAGTCCGTGATTGCCGGCGCTCGAGACAACGACCCCGGCGGCGCACTGCGCGGGGGTGAACTGCATCAGCACATTGAGCGCGCCGCGGAACTTGAACGAGTCGGTGCGCTGCTCGCACTCGAGCTTCAAATAGACATCGCCGCCGAGGAACGCCGAGAGCGTCGCGGACTGCCGGAGCTCGGTCCGGAAAATTTCCGGGCCGATCCGCGCGGCGGCGGCGCGGACGTCGGCGGCGGTGGGGAGGATAGAGGGCACGCTTACAACTTACTCGCGCTCTCGCTCTCCGGTATCAACTCGCGCTCTCGCTCTCCCACCGCGCGATATACGTCTCCGCGTCGAACTTCTCGTACGCCCGCTTGATCGACATCGGACGGATTACTCCCCAGATCGGCTTGTCGAACCACGGACGGTCGAACTTGCCGAAACACCACTGGATTCCGCCGAAGCTCGACGGATCGCGCCCGTCGAGCCCCCATTTGTTGTTGAGGACAATCAGATGCTCGAGCGCGTGCTTGTAGCGCTCCGTCCAGAGCAAGACCGATTTCCCCCAGAGCATCCGCACGGCGTTGTGGACCGCGCCGGTCGCGCGGAGTTCGAGTTGCGCGGCGTTCCACAGCGGCTCGTGCGTCTTCGCATTCTCGAGTTGCTCGCGCGTGTAAATCACCTCGCGCTTGTCGTCCTTGTGCGCGTCCATAGTGCGATGCGCCCAGTCCGGCAGCCCTTTGAGCTTTCCGTGGTTGGCATTCAGCAAACAAAAATTGAACGACAGCTCACGCCACGTGATCAACTCGTCGAGAAACTTCTCGACCTGCTCCGGCTTTCCGCGCTCGCTCACCGTGCGCGCCACCTCGGCCGCGCTGATCTGCCCGAAATGCAAATACGGCGAGAGCCGGCTCGACCCGTCGTAGTCGCTGGGCTCATTCCGGCGATCGGCGTAGTCCACTAACGCGTCGCTGCAGAACGCATCGAGCCGAGCGCGCGCCGATGGCAAGCCGCTCACGATAAACTTCGACGCCACCGCCGGGACGGTATGATCGATTTCGCACTTCGCGACTTCAGCGGCGATGTCGGCATCGCTCATCGTCGCGATCGGCAGTGCGTCGCACTCGAGCGAGTCGAAGATTTTCGCCGACAGGGCCTTTCGCGCTGCGCCGTCGGCTGCTGGCTCTAGGGAGAGTTCGCGCAGCTTCGCGAGCTTCGGACGAATCGTCCGCGCCGCGTACTCCTCTTTCCCGAACGATCCAGCCGGCACCACGCAATGCGACTCTACCGCCGTCACGCGGCACGGCGCGCGCTCGGCGAATCGCGCCGTTCGCTCGGCGATGCCGGCGGTCGGGTAGCGGTCTGTCACGATGAGGCAGGCGCGCGCCGCGAGCCGATCGACGACTCGACGGTCGTCGTCGCGACGCCGTCGAAGGACGAACTGATACGTGAGTCCGAGCGCAGCGGCGCGCTTCGCGAGCTCGCGCGCATTCTGAAGAATGAAGGTGTGGATCCGGTCGTTCGCGTGCTCGTAGGTTGGATCGAGCCCCTGGTGAATCAGGAGCGGACGATTGAGCCGGTCTGCCTCGCGCACCGCGAATCGCAACGCCCAGTTGTCCTCGAACCGATGTGTACTCTGCATCCAGTAGAGGACGTATTCGCCCTCCGGCTGGAGCCGCTTTTCGTTGAGGACGAGAGCGCGAGTCGCGAGCTGATCGCGGACGTAGTCGGATTCGAGTAAGTGCACACGAGAGAAAGGTTTTGGTGCTGTCACCGGTTCCCCCGAATGGATGCCGTAGGTTGGGTTGACATTGACGGTGCACCCGCTAGTTTAACTTAAGTGACGTCGGCCCCTGTCGATGATACTATCGAGGGGGTCATCGCATATTAGAGACCGGATGCGACCGGCCGCTACGCCCTTCGCAGATCGGACTTGCGGGGCTGTAGCTCAGCTGGGAGAGCGCTGCATTCGCATTGCAGAGGTCAGGGGTTCGAGCCCCCTCAGCTCCATA
>JAYVPN010000068.1:0-75217 GCA_043757365.1 Gemmatimonadota bacterium
GCGGTCTAATTTCTGTGGCACTGTCCGTCACCCGAAGGTGCCCAGGCGTTACCTGGCAGCTTGTCCATGGAGCCCGGACTTTCCTCGAGACAAAAATCCTGCTTTTGTCGCGCGACCGTCCGGCCGAGGGAATCCCTCCCCCTCAAAGCTAGCCACTTTGGCGAGGACGCGCTGGCGAGCGTGATCGTCGAGGTGACGAGTGCGTGACGGGGTGCAGCCATCGTCGGCGTCCCACCCTCAACGAGGACACCATGACGACGTCGTCCGCCCCCGCCCGGATCGCCCCGGTCGCCACTATGCTCGAGCCCGCCGAACGCACCCGCGTCGACGCTGCGGGTGCGGGTCTCTATCGCACGATTCATCGCGACACGGTCGACGAGTTGTTGCTCGATCTGAAGGAACGGCGCATCAGCGCCGTGCTCGTCTCCGTCGCCCGATGCGTGCACGAGGAACCGACCCGTATGTCGGCGGTGGTCCGGGAGTTTCCGCGAATCCCGACCGTCGCAATTCTTGGCGACTCCGCCGTCGAACACCCCGAGACCTTGCTGGCGCTCGGCAACTGCGGCGTGCGGACGATCGTTGATGTGCGGCAACCAAGCGGCTGGCACCGACTGCGTGATATTCTCGGAACCGAAGCGACGCGCGACATCGACCGTTCTGTGCTCGCCGCGCTTCGCAGCGATCTCGATGGCGTCCCCGTGGATTGCTGGCGCTTCTTTGAGACGCTCTTTCTCCCAGAGGGCCGCGTGAATACCGTGCGTCAGCTCGCGCGCCGCCTCGGCGTGCTACCGAGCACACTCACGAGCCGTTTCTATCGCGCGAACATCCCCGCGCCGAAACGGTATCTGGCGTATGCGCGGCTGATTCGTGCCGCACGACTCTTTGAGAATCCCGGGCTTTCGGTCGCCGATGTCGCCAACCACCTCGACTATTCGTCGCCGCAAAGTTTCGGCCGTCACGTGCGAACGCTGATGCGCACGACCGCTGGCGAGTTTCGGAAAAATTTTGACGGAGAGCTGATGATCGCGCGTTATCGTGACGAGCTCATCCTGCCGCACCGCGCCGCACTGATGTCGCTGAATCCGATCGAGATGCGCCTCGCGTTTCGTGTCGCCGCGCTGCATCACGCACCGGTGCGCTCCGGCGCGCGCGCCGCATAAGCGGCTCGGCCGGCGGTGCAGCCCTTAGGCGCCCGCCGGCATCCGCGCGAGAATATCTGACGCGCGCGCCAGCGTCACGACGGAGAGCCCCGCAGCGTTCAGCGCTTCCCGCCCCCCTTCCTCACGATCGACGACAGCAAGAACGCCAAGCACGGTCGCACCGGCGCCGCGGACTGCTTCCACCGCCTTGAGCGCTGAGCCGCCCGTCGTAATCACGTCCTCGATCACGACGACACGGTCCGTCGTTTGAAACGGTCCTTCGATGAGCTTGCCTGTTCCGTGCGCTTTCGCTTCCTTCCGCACGGTGAAGGCTCGGATCATCGCATGATCTGACGTCGTGGTGGCGAGCGCGCTCGCATAGGCAATCGCATAGCTCACCGGATCGGCGCCGAGGGTCAATCCACCGACCGAATCAGCGGCCCAGCCCGCTTCATCGAGCGCGCCGAGTGCGAGGGCGCCGATGAGCGCGAGTCCGTCGGGGCTCATGGTCGTGAGGCGGCAGTCGATGTAGAGGGTCGACTGGCGGCCTGACGCGAGGGTGAAGTTGCCGCGCCGCGCCGAGCGTGTCGCCAGCATTTCGTAGAGTGTTTCGTGAGGCGTCATCATAGGTGCGGAGGTTAGAAGCCGTTGAAGCGACCGTCAATGCTTGAGACTCCGCCGGAGTACGCCCGGTGATCGCGCCGGTCCTCTGGCTGGTTGTCATCGCCGCGGTCGTGGCGATCCTGTTCGGGCTCGTCCGCGAGCGCCGACAGGCGCGTAGCATTGCTGAACGCTCCGCGGAACTCGAACAATTGTCGGCCGAACTGTATCGCGCGAATCGGGCCAAGAGCGAATTCCTCGCCAACGTGTCGCACGAGCTGCGAACGCCGCTCGCGGCGATCGTCGGTTTCGTCGACCTGCTGCGGGAGGGTGCGTACGGCGAGCTTACGCCGCGCCAGATCGGTCCCGTTGAACGCATCGAATCGTCGGCCAACCATCTGCGGCTGCTTGTCGAGCAGGTACTCGATCTCGCGAAGATGGCGGCTGGTCGGCTCGACGTGCACACCGAACTGATCAAACTGCGCCCGTTCGTCATCGATGTTGCGTCGGAAGTGGAGCCGCTGATCAACGAGAAGGGGCTCGCATTCTCGATCGCTGTTCCGGCGTCCCTTCCCCGCATTGCTACGGATCCGGCGCACCTCCGTCAGATTCTCGTGAACCTGCTCGGCAACGCCATCAAGTTCACGGCCAGCGGGACGATCACGATGCGGGCGGCCGTCGTCCCCGACGGCGATGTCACGAAGTTTGCAGCGTCGGCCAACAAACGCCCACTCCTCGCGGCCGGCGGTTCGTGGGTCGCCTTGCAGGTCTCGGATTCCGGGATCGGAATTGACGCCAAGGACCTCGAGCGAGTTTTTGAGGAGTTCGAACAAGTCAACGCCGGCCCACGCGGTGATTCGCAACGGCGCGGTACCGGGCTCGGCCTGGCGATCTCGCGACGTCTCGCCCGACTGCTCGACGGCGATATCACGGTCGAGAGCATTCCCGGCAAGGGGTCGGCGTTTACAGTGTGGATTCCCGCCGACAGTCCGGAAGCGCCGCGCACCGCCGGTTGAGCGTGGCTCGCGGCGCCCTACTTGCTCCGGAACAGTCCTTTCATCTTGGATATGAATCCACCGCTCGCGTCGGCTGTGCCGGGCTGGCCGATCGTCGCGAGCGCGGCATCGAGTTCTTTCGCGAACTCGAGGACATCGCCGAACCGGTCCTTCGGGTTCTTCGCCAGCGCTTTCATCACCGCCGCCTCGACGACCGAGGGAAACTGCAACGCCGGCTTCGCCTTGTTCAGCGAGATCGGCGGCTGTGAGAGGAGCTGCGTGAACATTTCACGCGGCGTTTTCGCCGTATACGGCAGCGCGCCGGTCAACAACAGATAGGCGATCGTTCCGAGGCTGTATTGGTCGGCGGCAGGCGTGACCACCTCGCCGGAGAGCGCCTCGGGTGCCACGTACATCAGGGTGCCGACAAAGAATCCGGCGCGCGTCAGCCGCTCGTCCTGCGTGACATCAGTGGAAGTCGCGATGCCGAAATCGAGAAGCTTCACGATCCGCGTCATCGGATCGTACATCAGATTTTCCGGCTTCAGGTCGCGATGGACGATGCCGTTCGCGTGGGCCGCGTAGACGGCGTCGGCGATCTGCAGCACGATCGCCGACACTTCATCGGCAGCGAGCGGCGCGTTGCGTTTCGCATATCCCTCGAGAATCTCACCCGGCGCCCACTCGATCGAGAGATAGTGCAGCCCGTCCGGTGACAGACCGGTTTCGATGGTGCGCACCACGTTCTTGTGCTGAACGCGCGTGCCAAAGGAGGCCTCGCGCTGGAAGCGGGCGACCGCTGTCTTGTCCTGGCGAAGTTTCTCACGCAAAACTTTCACGGCCACTTCGCCGTGTTCGGGATGCTGCGCACGGTAAACCGTTGCCGTTCCGCCTTCACCAACGCGGTCGAGCAGGTCATATCCGGCCAGCGAGCTGCCTACGAGGGGGTCACGCGCCACGCGGCGAAGCTAACCTTCGGTAACAGTGCAAGCAAGCGAAACGATGCACTTTTCCGCGGGTAATGCATTTATAGTTCTGTACGATCGCTCCCCCGAACGGATTCTGACGATGCCCATCGCGCCGCGCCGCAGCGTTCTTGCCTTCTCCGCTCTCCTTTCCGCCGTTGCGCTCGGTGCGTGCGGCCGCACGAGCGGCCCCGCCGCCAAACCGCCGGCCGGCGCGCCATCGCCGACGTCGGGGCCGCGATCAGCGCCCGGCGCCATCGCGTCGCCGCAGCTCGATGCCACGAAGTTGTACCAGGAGATGGGCCTGCTCGCCCGAGGAACGCCGATGCCGTTCGTCGGTAGCGTCTCCTTCCTCGCGACGCCGGCCCCCGATTCCACGCACGTGGTACTGGCGGTGTCGATGGCGAATGCAGCCCTCACCTTCGCCCGTGAAGGCGATCGGTTTCGCGCCGGCTACACCATCGGCGTCATGTTGCGCGACGGTGCGACATCGGTCCGGCAGTTCGAGGCCCACGAGAGCGTGCTCGTTCCCGGGTTTCGCGAAACGTCGCGCATCGACCAGAGCGTCTTCTACCAAGAGGTCCTGACGCTCAAGCCCGGACGGTACAATCTGACGCTCACCGTCCGCGACGATGGCAGCTCGAAAGCGTCGACCGAGGATGTCACGCTCAACGTGCCGACACTCGGTGCCGGCACACTTGCAACGCCGATGTCCTTTCTTCGGGCGACCATTCGCACGACACTCGATTCGCTGCCCCGCATCATCGCCAGTCCGCAGGCAAGCATCACCTTCGGTCGCGATACGGTCGTCCCGCTTTACGTCGAAGCGTATGGGCCGGCGATCGGCGGCCGCCTGCCACTCGCGGTTTCGGCCCGGACCGGAGGAGGCAAGCTTCTCTTCACGGATACGGTGTCGCTGGCCCGTCGTCTCAACCTCTACAGCGGCGTACTCAACATTCCGATTTCCCGTGTTGGAATCGGGCCGTCGATCGTTTCCTTCTGGCAGCCCGGCCATACCGATACCACGCGCACGCCGATCTTCGTGAATTTCGGCGACGACCTCCCGGTCGCGAGCTACGAGGAGATGATCAACTATCTCCGCTGGTTCGCGGCGCCGTACAAGCTCAAGGCGCTCCGCGACACGGCTCCGGAATTTCGCGCCACGGTCTGGGCGAACTTCACGAAAGAGAACAGTCCGACCCTCGGCGGCACCGATCCGCTTCGCGACTACTTCGCGCGCCTCGTCATCGCCAATTCGCGTTTCCGCGAAGAAGGCGTGCCCGGATGGATCACGGATCGTGGCAAGGTGTTGCTCGGACTCGGCGAACCGGATCAGGTCTATGACCAGAACCGCACCGGGGACCTCAGTCAACGCGGCCGCGTGCAGCTGTGGGAATACCGCGGTATGAACCTGCAGTTGCAGTTCTACGATCAGACGGGATTTGGTCGCTGGCGCCTGACGAACTCGAGCGAGATCGATTTCCAGGCGGCGTGGCGACGGCGCGTTCCGTAACCCGGTGCGCGAAACAGAACAGAACGCGGGTGCGCGCGACGGTGTCGCGTCGCACCCGCGTCTGTTTCGTGCCGAAGCGGCGCGAAAAGCGCTTCACGTGGCGGCGGTGGTTTTCCCGCTGGCTTACTCGGCGGGAGCGCCGCGCACGACGCTCATCATCGTCCTGGGTTTGACGCTTGCCGTCTCCATAGTGGTCGAACTTGCGCGACGTCGAGTGCCCGCCGTCGGCAGGCGATTCGACTGGCTGTTCGGCGCGATGCTGCGCGCGAACGAACGGTCTGCAGTTGGGCGTGATGGCCGGGCGGCGATCACAGGCGCGACCTGGCTGGCGCTGGCTCTGCTCGGCGCGGTAGTACTACTCAACCGTGCGCCGGCGGTCGCCGCGATGTGGTGCGCGGCCGCCGGCGATCCGGCCGCAGCGCTCGTGGGTGTCTGGTGGAGCACTCGCCGCCGCACGGCTGCACCGGCGCGCAAGTCGATCGCCGGCGCGGTCGCGTGTGCGGTCGTCTCGTTCGCCGGTCTTCGCCTCCTCGCGGGCTTTTCGTGGCCTGCCGCGCTGGGGCTCGCCGCGGTCGCCGCGGTTGCCGAACGGTTCAGCGCTCCGATTGATGACAACATCGCAATCGTCGCAAGCGTCGGCATCGCGGCCTCACTCCTGTAAACGCGACGGCGCCACGGTCCGTGGCCACAGGCCCGGCGGTCCCCTAACTTCGGGATATGCCCGGCCCACAAAGTCCCCGCCTGTTTCTCGTCGATGGCTATGCGCTGATCTATCGCGCCTTCTTTGCCCTCGGTGCTCAGCCGCTGCTCAATAGCCGTGGCGAAAACACGTCGATCGCGCGCGGTGCGCACGACTTCCTGAAAAAACTCATCGACAAGCACAAGCCGGAGTATCTCGGTTGGGTGCACGACGCCGGGCTCTCGTTCCGTCACGAACGCTATCCAGCGTACAAGGCGACGCGCGAACGTCTGGATCCGGAGATGCAGGCCGACTTCGATACCGGTGTCGAGCGGATCACGCAAATCCTCGAAGCCTATCGCGTACCGGTGCTCAAACTCGAGGGCTACGAGGCGGATGACGTAATCGGCACGCTCGCCAAGCAGGCGGCGGCCCAGGGGATCAATGCCGTCATTGTCTCCGGCGACAAAGATTTCGTGCAGCTCATCGAGCCGCGCATCGGGATCCTCAATCCCTGGCACGGCCGCCCAGGCTTCACGAGTGAAAAGTGGTACGACACGGGGAACGCCGCCGAGCGTCTTGGCGTCCCGCCCGAACGCGTGATCGACTACCTCGCACTGCTCGGCGACGCGTCGGACAACGTGCCGGGCGTCAAGGGCATCGGCGAAAAAGGGGCGCACGCGCTCATCGAAAAATGGGGGCCGCTCGAAGCAATCCTCGCGCACATCGACGAGGTCGAACCGACGCGCGCGCGCAACGCGCTGAAGGAGTTCGGCGAGAACGGCGTCCTGTCAAAAGAATTAGTAACAATTAGAGAAGATCTACCGATGGCGCTCGACTTGCCGGCGCTCACGGTGCAGACGCCCGACTACAATCGCCTCCGTGATTTGTTCGTCGAGCTCGAGTTCAAGACGAACGCGCAGGAAGCCGCGTCGCTCGCCGTGTCGGAACCGCCGACCGCGTCCGATGCGCCCGCAGTCGGCGGCGCGGTCGCTGCGCCAGCGGCCGTTCCGTCGAACTATGTGATCGTCGACACCGTCGCCGGTGTCGACGCGCTCGTTGCCAAAGCGCGCCGTGCCGCCTTCGTCTCGTTCGATACCGAAACGGTCCTCGAGGCGGGCGCTCCGCCGAGCATCACACCGCTCCGCGCCGAACTCGTTGGCATTTCGATCGCCATTGCACCGGGTGAAGCCTACTACCTCCCGTTCGCCCACCGTGAACGCGCCGTCTCGCAGGGCGATCTGGAGTTCGGCGACGCGCCGTCCACCGGCGCGCCCACCGGCGTGGCCGCGACGAAGGCCGCGAAGGCCGCGGAGAAAGCCGCCGGATCGAGCATCGCCGCGCGCCTGCTCGGCGCCGGAGCGCATCCGGTGAAAAACTTGCCGCCACTGCTCGCGCCGGAACTCGCGTCGCTGCGCGACTTGCTCGGCGATCCGGCGATCAAGAAAACGGCGCACAACGCGAAGTACGATCTGCTCGTCCTGCGCCGCGCCGGCGTACCGGTGCGCGGCATCGATTTCGATTCCATGCTCGCGAGCTACGTCCTCGATCCGGGACGCCGTTCGCATGCGCTCGACGCCCTCGCGATCGAGTTTCTGCAGCGCTCGATGACGGATTACAGCGAACTCACCGGCAAGGGCAAGGCGCAGATCCCCTTCGCCGAAGTGCCGATCGTCGCTGCCCGCGACTACTCGTGCGCTGACGCCGACATCGCCTACCAGCTGCGCGAACTTCTCGAACCGAAGCTCGCCGCCGTCGAGGCCACGGCGCTGCTCCGCGACGTCGAACTCCCGCTCGTGACGGTGCTCGCGGAGATGGAGTGGAACGGCATCATGATCGATCTCCCGTGGTTCCACTCGCTGAAATCGCGTTTTGCCAAAGAACGCGAAGCGGTGCAGCAGCAGATCTACGAAACGGCGGGCGAAGAGTTCAATATCAACTCCAACAAACAGCTTGGCGCGATCATGTTCGGGAAGCTCGGCCTCCCGATCAAAAAGAAAACGTCCACCGGGCCAAGCACCGACGCGTCGGTGCTGACGGAACTCGCCGACGAAGGACACGCACTGCCGTCGCTCCTCATGGAGTATCGCGAACTTGCCAAGCTCGAGAGTACGTATCTCGACACGCTTCCGGCGCTCGTCGATCCGCGCGACGGACGGCTGCACACATCGTATAACCAGACCGTTGCGAGCACCGGGCGACTTTCGTCAAGCGATCCGAACCTCCAGAACATCCCGATTCGCCGTCAACTCGGCAAAGACATCCGGCGCGGCTTCGTACCGCGCCGCGGCTGGACGATGCTCGCGGCGGACTATTCGCAGATCGAGTTGCGGCTCCTCGCGCACCTCTCGCACGACCCGGCGTTCGTTGAGGCGTTCAACGCCGGCGGTGACATCCATCGGCAGACAGCGGCGATCATCTTCGGGGTGCCGCTGGACGCCGTGACGTCCGAAATGCGCGCGCGCGCCAAGACGATCAACTTCGCAACGATCTACGGACAGGGCGCGCACGCGCTCTCACGGCAGCTGAAGGTCGATCACGCTGAGGCGAAGGCGTTCATCGAGACGTATTTCGAGCGCTTCAACGGCGTGCGGACTTTTCTCGATCAGACGGTCGAAGGCGCCCGCGCGCGCGGCTACGTCGAAACGATCTTCAAACGGCGGCGCTACATCCCCGAGCTGAAGGATCGAAACTTCAATATTCGGGCCTTCGGCGAACGCACCGCCCAGAACTCGCCGATCCAGGGGTCGGCGGCTGACCTCATCAAGGTCGCGATGATTCATATTCATCACACGCTCGAAGAGAAACGAACGGCGAGCCGGATGCTGCTACAAGTGCACGACGAACTCGTCTTTGAATGCCCGCCGGATGAACTCGAGGCGATGAAGGTGCTCGTCATTCATGAGATGACGACGGCGGTCAAACTCGACGTCCCGCTGGTCGTCGATGTCGGCGTCGGACCCAACTGGCTCGAAACAAAACTCTGAGCAGGATCGGACTTTCCGTCTTGCAGAGTGCGAGAATCATCGCGAAACAAGCGGGTAACGGACACGTGTTTCCGTACCACTTGCAACACAACCCATTGTTTTGTATACGTTTACGGGCTTGCGCGGAATGCGGCCCTGTGCTTGCCTTGTAACGATGTGACAGTTGACGGAAGCTGTCGTTGAGAGTTTACGTTCCCGTGATTCTCATCACATAATCCGAGAACCGACGACCAGTTTCCCCGGACCCGCAATGTCTGCTCAAAAACGCGGCTTCACCCTGATTGAGTTGCTGATCGTCGTCGTGATCATCGGCATCTTGGCCGCGATCGCGATTCCGAAATTCCAGAACACGAAAGGTAAGGCGAACGCCGCGTCGCTGAAGTCGGATTTGCGCAACCTCGCGACCGCCGAGGAAGCCTACTTCTACGACAACGCGTCGTATGCCTCGGCCATCAGCGGCCTCTCGTTCGCGACGTCGCCGGGCGTGGTGCTGACCATAACGAACGCGACCGGCTCCGGCTGGTCTGCCGTCGCCACTCATCCGGCGTCTTTTCCGCTGACGTGCGCCATCTTCTTCGGCAACATCGCGCCGACGCCGCCGGCAGTCGTCGAAGGTCTCATCGGCTGTCAGTAGGACGTAGCGAGAATCATCGCCTCGCGCCGGCGTGGCGCGAGTTCGCGAAACGGCGAGAAGGAATGGTCTATGCCATGTCCGGCGGGCTCTGGCTCCATCGCCACCTCTGGAAAGGGCGCCTGATGGCGCATCTCGTCTCGACCGACCGCGCGCAATTGATCGAGTTCGGACGCGCCGTTGGCCTCAACCCCGAACGCCTGCAGTTCAAGGCGCTGCGTGATCCGCGCGATGGGCAGCGGCACGACGCGTGGCACTGGGACCTAGTCGGCCCTTGGCTGCCGCCCACGCAATGAAATATTTCGCCATGAGGATCGGCGCACTGACTGTGCTAATCGCGGCATGCGAACGCGCGAAGCCGGCAGTTCCCAGCTCGGCGTCAACTCGGGACACGGCCCCCTCGGTCGCCGGAGCGATCGCGCGAGCATCGCGGAGTGCGTGGGACAGCGCACTCGGTGAAATCATCGCCACACCGTCGCTGGAGTCCGGTGCGCCGGTCATCGTCGTCGGCGACTCGACGGCGCAGGGCGATGTTCCTGTCGAGCTGTTCAATCACGACGTGCATACGGTCAACGCGACGGTCCATCTCGGCGCGCGCGCGGGGGGGTGCGCCTACGTGCGCACGGGTAGCGTTTCAACGACCGAGGCGCCGAATTCATCGAAAACGCCGCTCGTCTGGTCGCTCGCATTGTCGCCGGGCGCCGCGCAGCCGCTGTTCATCGACGGTATCGGCGAGCTTGCTCCGCGCGACTCCTCGGCGCTCGCGGTTCGCCTGCGAAAAATCATCGGGACACTGCCCGATGATTCCGCGTCGGCACCGTTCCGTGGATTGCCGGTCGTGTTGCGCGATGCATGGCGCGTGGACCTCGCCGATGGCACGGCGATCGCGGTCGGACTCGCCACGCGATCGACGAACGTCGAATCAAATCCGCGTGCGCAGCTCACGGTGCTGATTGCCGAGTCCGATTCAACCGGTGGCACCGGCAGCTGGCGACTCGGATACTCGCGTCGCGATGCCGGACCGGAGGATCGGGCGGAGGGGACCGACCTCCTCGCCGCGGTTACGCTTAAGAACGGCCATCCCGCGATCGCATTCGTGCGCGACGGTGATCGCGGAATTCAAATCGAGATTGTCGAGCGAACGGCGCCGGCGGTCTGGCGGTTGCGCTGGTCGAGTGCGTCGACCGGCTGCGGAACGTGAAACGCTACGTGCGCCGCTCGCCGAGTGCGGCCGGTGCCGCGGCGCGCCCGCGCACGCCGGCCAGCGCCACGAGCGTCAGTACATAGGGAAGCGCCAGCGACGCTTCGTAGGGCATCGCCCAGCCCATCGCCTGTGAGAGAAACTTCAGCGCACTCGCGGCGCCGAAGAGCAGCGCCGCACCGGCGACGCCGAGCGGCGTCCACCGTCCGAGAACGACGATGGCGATTGCGATGAAGCCGCGACCGGCCGACATGCCTTCCGCAAACGTACCGACCTGCGCGAGCACGAGCGTCCCGCCGCTCAGCCCTCCCATCGCGCCACCAAAAAGAATCGCCCCCCACTGAATCCGATCGGGAGAAAGTCCGGCAGCGAGCGCTGCTTCGGGTCGCTCGCCCACGGCGCGCAACGCGATGCCGGCGGGAGTTCGATACATCCACCACGCGAGCAGTGGAACGATCGCGTACAACGCATAGGTCGGAACGGGCTGCGCAAAGAGCGCGGCACCGACGAGCGGGATGTCGCGCAGGAAGGGGATTCCGACCGGGGACATCGTCGGTGAATGCAGCGCCGCGCCTTGGGTCCCGTAGATCGTCCGATACAGTGTTCCGGTCATGCCGAGCGCCAGCATGCTGATGGCGGTGCCGGTGATAATCTGATCGGAGCGAAGCGAGACGACGAAGAACGCAAAGATCGCCGCGATCACGACGCCCCCGAGTACCGCCCCGGCCATACCAACGCCGACACCCCCGAGGCCCGCAAACACGATCGAACTGAACGCGCCGGCGATGATCGCGCCTTCGAGTCCGATATTGATGACGCCGGCGCGTTCCGAGACGAGCTCGCCGAGCGCAGCGAACGCCAGCGGCGTTGCCGTGCGTACACTCGCCTCGAGAAACGCGCCGAGGGCGCCGTCGCTCATGCGCGTGCCTCGACGACAGCCGCGCGTGATGCGGCGAGCGCCTGTGCGCGTTCGACGGCGAGCACGCCGAGAATGACGAGCGCTTCGATCACCGCAACGAACACGGACGGGACGCCGGCGTCGCGCTGCATCGCGGTCGCACCGGCCTCGAGGGCGCCGAAGAAGACGCCCGTACCGATCACTGCAAGCGGATGCAAGCGTGCGAGCAGCGCGACCGCGATCGCGCTGTAGCCGAATCCGGGCGATATCTCCTCATACAGCGCATACGTCGTCCCCGTCGCGAGCACGGCTCCGCCGAGTCCAGCGATCGCGCCGCTCGCGAGGAATGCGCGAAACACCACGCGCGCGACATCGATGCGCCCCGCGCTCGCCGCCGCCGCGGCGCCAGCGCCGACAGCGCGCAGTCGGAATCCGGGCGCCGTGGCACGGAGCAGCCACCAGAGCGCAATCGCCAGCGTCACCGCGATCGGAAACCCGATGTTCAGACGCTGCCCTTCGATCAGCAGCGGAAGTCGCGCCTGCAATCCGATGCTGGCCGTCGCCGGATACACGTGCGTTGGTTCCTGCAGGGGACCGCGCACGAGATAGCCCACCGAGTATTGCGCGATGAAGTTCAGCATCAGCGTGCTGATCACCTCGAGGACGCCGAACGTGCGCTTGAGCAGTGCGGCAATGCCAGCCCACGCGGCGCCCGCCATGATGCCGGCCGCGAGTTCAACGGGAATAATCAGCGGCGACGACCACGCCACGCCCGCCAACCCGACGGCGATCGCCGCGCTCGCGCCGGCGAGCAACTGCCCTTCGGCTCCGATGTTCAGGATACCGCACCGGAACGCGAGTGCAACGGCGAGCCCCACCAACACCAACGGTGTCGCGCGAACCAGCGTCGCCGATGCAAAGGCATAGCTCCCGCCGAAGGATCCCTTCCACAGTGCCGAGAGTGCGAGCGGCAAATCGTATCCGCCGGCGATGATCGCCAAGACGAGTACGCCACCCACAACGGCCGCGACGGCTATCGGCGCGCCGGTCTTCGCGAGGATTCCGTTCACGGGAGACCGACCATCGCCCGTCCGACAGCATCGGCGGTGCTCGCGACTTCCACGACGCATCCGCCAAAACAGACCGCCATCCGATCGGCGACACTCAGCACTTCGTCGAGGTCGCTGGAATACATGAGCACGGCGACCCCGGCGTCGCGCGCATCGCGCAGTCGCTGCAGCACCTGCGCCGCGGCGCGCACATCGAGGCCTCGCGTCGGGTTTTCGACCACGAGCGCACTCGGTGATCCCGCAAGCTCGCGACCAATCACGAACTTCTGCTGATTCCCACCCGAGAGCGAGCCGGCACGAGCCGTCGTGCCGCTCGAGCGCACGTCGTGTTCACCGAGAAGTGTTGTTGTGGCGCTGGCGAGTTCGCTCCACGGCATCACGCCACGCCGACGCTCACTGTCGTGGAGGGCGAAGTTTTCGATGAGCGACATCGAGGAGATGATCGCGTCGCGCAACCGGTCTTCCGGCGCGAAGCCAAGCTGCATCGGTACGGTGACGTCGCCGCTCGTGACCGAGAGACGCCCGGCCATGATGCGTAACAGTTCGGCCTGCCCCGCGCCCTCGACGCCGGCGAGTCCGACGATCTCTCCCGGCGAGACGGCAAGCGTCGCGTCGCGGAGTCGCGATACTCCGCGCGCGTCGAGATACGAAACACCACGTACCGCCATCACCGGCGGAGCGGCGATCGTCCCTCTGCCGGGCGCCCGAGCCGGAAGATCCACGGCCCCGCCAAGCATCGCGGCCACCACACCTCGCTCGTCGACCTTATGTGATGGCGCCTCGAGCACGGTTCTGCCGCGCCGTAGTACGGTGATGTCGTCGGCGACGGACAGTGCTTCCCGCAGCTTGTGGGTAATGAGCACGGCCGTGCCGCCGCTTTCCACGAAATGGCGAAGCCATCCGTACAAGTCCGCCGCCTCAGCCGGCGACAATACTGCCGTCGGCTCGTCGAGGATCAGGAGGCGCGCATCGCGCGCCAGCGCCTTGACGATTTCAAGTCGTTGCTGTGCGCCAACGGGCATCTCGTCCACGCGCACGTCCGGATCGACGACGAGTCCGGAGACTTCGCCGATCCGGCGGACACGCTCGGCCGCACGCGCCGGGTCAAATCCGCGCACGAAACCGCGGTCGCCGAGCGCGACATTCTCGGCGGCGGTCATCGCCGGAACGAGCAGGAAATGCTGGTGCACCATGCCGATGCCGGCGGCGATCGCGTCGGCGCTCGACCGCCATCTGCGCGCCGCTCCTTCGACAGTGATCGTACCGGAATTTGGTGCGAGCATCCCGAACGCGAGTCGCATCAGCGTCGTCTTGCCGGCGCCGTTTTCGCCGAGCAGGGCATGCAGTGTGCCACGTCGCACCGTGAGATTGGCGCCATCGAGCGCGCGCGTCGCCCCGAACGATCTGGTGATAGCGCGCAGTTGCAGTGCGGGCAACGCCGGTGCGGTCGTCGTCACAGCCCGGTCGGCGCGGCGACGAATTGCCACGGAAGCGTGAATCGCGCAGCGACGTGCTGCGCGAGCGCCTGGACACCCAACGTCTCGGTGGCGTAGTGCCCGGCATAGATGATCGTCAGTCCCTTTTCTTCCGCGTCGACGGCCGTCCAGTGCGGCCCCTCGCCGGTGATCAGCGTATCGATGCCGATCGCCTGCGCTTCGGCGATCGTTTCTGCGCTGGCGCCACTGCCGCTGCAAATCGCCCAGCGTTTCGTGCGCGCGCCCGGTGCGAATGCGCTCGCGATGGCATCGCCAGCATGCGAACGCGCGAACACACGCAGGCGCTCGAGCAGCTCGCTCGTCGCGAGATCGCTCTCGCCGCGTACACCGCAGTCGATGGTTTCGTAGCGCGCAAAACCGTGAGATGGCTCGAGGCCGATCTCGTGCGCGAGCAACTTCGAGTTGCCGAACCGCTCGTGAGCGTCGAGCGGCAGATGCGCCGAGTACAGCGCAACATCGTGCGCGAGTAGCAGACGTACCCTGGCGAGGAGCGCGCCGGTCAGCGGCTGTAAGCCGCCCCAGAAAAGGCCGTGATGCACGAGGAGCAGATTCGCCCCAGCGTCCACGGCGCCGCGGATGGTGCGCGATGAGCAGTCGACGGCCGCCGCGATCTTCACGACGGGTCCCGTGTGCTCGACCTGAACGCCGTTCAGTGCCGGCCGATAATCCGGTGTTGCCGGAATCCGCAGCAGCTCATCGAGGTGCGCCGCTACCGTCGCCAGCGTCGGCGCGTTCACTTCGCGGCCGGTATGGAGAATGTGCCGGCGCGCATTAGCGCTTGCAGGGAATCGAGTCGGTGCGTCGCGGCGGCAGGGAACGACGCGACGAGGACCGGATTCGGCACCCAGCGAACGACATCCGACTTCGTGTCAAGGCGAATCACCCGGGCAGTGAACGTTCCCGCCTTCACCTCGCGCGCCACGACCATCAGTGCGTGCGGAACGTCGATGACGACGCTACCAAGTGTGATCGCCGGCGCGATCGCATTCTGATTGGCATTTGAACCGATGATGAAGACGCCCTTCGCTTCCTTCACCGCCTGAAAAACTCCCAGTCCCGCTGCGTCGGCGTTCTGGAAAATCACGTCGACGCCGCGAGCGATTTGCGCGAGTGCCTGTTCCTTCCCGGCCCCGGCGTCTTCCCAGTTTCCGATGTACGACGTCAGCACCCGTGCATCCGGACGCACGGCGTGCACGCCGGCGGCAAATGCTACGAAGCTCGACTTCACCGGCGGTAGTTCGGTGCCGCCGATGCAACCGACCGTCCCCGACTTTGACATCGACGCTGCGAGGATGCCCGCGAGGTAACTCGGCTCGTCGAATGAAAAACTCATCGAAGCTTGATTCGGCCCGACGGCAGTTCCCCCTGTAGTGACATAGACCGTCTTTGGAAATTCCGGCGCCACGCGCGATGCGGCATCCTGGAATTCAAAACCATGGCCGAACACCAGCGCATAGCCACTCGAGCCATACTGCCGGAAGTTCTCCTCGAACTCGGCCGGTGTTTTCGTTTGGATATGACTGGTTTGGGCGCCCAAGCTGTCCTTCACACGCATTAATCCGGCGTACGCACTGCCGTTCCATCCCTGATCAGAGATCGGTCCCGGCGTGAGGAGCGCGACCTTGAATGTCGCGTCAGCGGGAGTCTTCGCCGTATCACTGCCGCTACCACGGCCGCCACACGCTGTAAGGATTCCAGCAATAATGTGGAAAATCGTTAATTTCCTGACTACAGTTGTCATTTATTAAGTCTTGTAAACTTTAATAAAACAGATACTTACACAAGAATCGCAAACATTAGTTTACAAAGTGACGTTTCTGTGGAATACCGCAAACATTTGTTGAAATAATGGCCTCATGCTGTCGCTGGCCCCTAGTTAGGTGCCGCGATTCGTAGCGGTTCAGCTTGATCGGACGTTCGTGGGCTCGCAACGAGATCCGTCATCCGAACGGTTCCGTCAATCCTCGCGCCTTCGACTACGACTATAGACCTCGTCTCAATGTCTCCAATCACAGCCGCGGTTCCTTGAAGCTCGAGTCGCTCGCGAACCGTCAACGCTCCGCGAACCGAACCGCCAACGACCACCTCGTCCGCGACCACGTTGCCGTTGATCGAGCCGCCGCGCCCGAGCAACACCTGGCGCGCTCCGGTCACTGAGCCATCAACGCGCCCGTCGATTTTAATAACGCCCGCGCTCTCGATGTCGCCGATGATCGTCATGCCGCTCGCGATAATCGAGAGCATCGCTTCGCCGCCTGCCAAGCCGCGTGTGTCGTCGCGCGGCGCTCCGTCCTTTCCAAATATTGCCACAACCTCTCCGGCTTACGGGTTTTTCGGCGCGGCGATCGGCAGAGCCGACGGCGCCGTCGACGGCGTGCTGAGCATCTTCTGCACCTGATCATATCGTACCTGTAGTTCTTTCAGTCGCAGCTGCAGCGTATCGAGCCGCAGCGCGTCCTGCTCGAGCACGGTCACGCGGTGCTGAAGAAACGGAAGTCGCGCGGCCTGTACCGCGAAGTACCCCCAACTGAGCAGTCCAATTATCAAGATCGCGACAAACCATTTCGACGCGACCACACGAAGGATTTGCACTTGCCACGGACGAAGCGTCATCGTGTGATGCGCGAGTCCGCTTTCACGCTGTACATGGATCAACATCGAGCCGGAATCACGGGAGAACAAATTTCCGTGCCGGTTCGACGGTCGCTTGCGTCGCGTGCTTGGTGTCGTCACAGCGCGTCCCGGTGCGCTCCGAGCACGACGTCCAGCACACGCTCGAGATCGTCGGCCGAGTAGAACGGAATGCGCAGCTCACCGCTTTCCTTTCCGGTCAGGTGCACCTTCGCGTCGGCGCCAAGCCGCCGCCGCAACTCTTCTTCGATGCGCGCGACTTCGGCGGGTCGCTTCGCCGCCGGCTTCGGCGCACCCTTCCCACGCTCGGCGGCGCTTTTTGTTCCGGCGTCGCGTACACGACGCTCCACCTCGCGGACATTCAATCCTTCCGCGACGATCGCCTTGGCAAATTCGATCATGCGATGATCGTCGCCAAGCGAGAGCAGCGCGCGCGCATGTCCGATGGTGAGCTCGCCCTCGCGTACCATGCGACGGACGACGGACGGCAGCGCGAGTAGGCGCAACGTATTCGCGACCGTCGAACGATCCTTGCCGACGGCATCGGCGACTCCCTGCTGCGTGAGCGAGAACTGCGAAATGAGCTGCTGATACCCTTCGGCTTCTTCGAGCGGATTCAGATCGGAACGCTGCAGATTCTCGACCATCGCGAGCGTAAGCAACGCCTTGTCGTCGATATCGCGAATGATCGCCGGCACTTCCGTCCAGCCAATGCGCTGCATCGCACGAAAGCGGCGCTCGCCCGCAATGAGCTCGAATCCGGCGCCGGCGGGACGGACGGTGATCGGCTGCAACAATCCATTCGCCCGAATGCTCGCCTCAAGCTCGGCGAGTTCGGCAGGGACGAACTCCTTTCGCGGCTGCAGTGGGTTGGGACGGATCTGCACGACCGGGATCTGTCGCATTCCGCTTCGAGCCTGAGCGTCCTCGCGCGTCGCGGGCTGATTTTCGCCCCCAATCGGCCGTGCGCCCAAGAGAGCATCCAGCCCACGACCAAGCCTGCGAGGTTTTTCAGTTGACATAATACCTATAAACATTTGTGTAATACATTGTCATATATAGACTTAAGCTCTGGCTGTCGCGTGATTTTTGTCCATCAGTTCGCGTGCGACGCCCATGTACGCCTGTGCACCGACCGAGGCCAAATCATACAAAATTATCGGTTTCCCAAAACTCGGCGCTTCGGCTAGCCGCACGTTCCGCGGAACAACGCTCTGAAAGACCTTCGCTCCGAAATACTCCCGCGCGTCGGTCGCGACCTGACGCGACAGATTCAACCGAGCGTCGTACATCGTCAGGAGCACGCCATCGATCGCAAGCGACGGATTCACGCCCTGCTGCACCAGATGGACTGTGTTGAGCAGCTGGGATAGCCCCTCGAGTGCGTAGTACTCGCACTGCAACGGAATAAGCAATGCATCGGCTGCCGCCAGCATGTTGATCGTGATCAGCCCGAGTGATGGCGGGCAGTCGATCAGGATGAAGTCGTACTCCTCCCGCACGAGCTCGAGCGCTCGACGCATCGAAAGCTCCCGATCCTTGCGAGAGACGAGCTCGATTTCGGCACCGGCAAGATCCGGTGTCGCCGGGACAACGTCGAGGTGCTTGAACTGCACCTCGCGGACCGTTGCCGACCGAATCGTCGACGGGTCGAGGAGGACGTCATAGACCGTCGTCTCGAGCGACTCTTTTTGTAGCCCGATCCCGCTAGTGGCATTCCCTTGAGGGTCACCATCCACGAGAAGCACACGCTGTTCGGCGGCCGCGAGGCTCGCGGCAAGATTTACGGCGGTGGTGGTCTTACCCACCCCGCCCTTCTGATTGGCAATTGCGATAACTCTGGCCACGACGGTCTTTTTTATTGAAGAGGAAGGGGGAGACGGTAGCAACATACCGGCTCCCCCTGCATCACGGCAAGCGCAATTGTTTCACGTGGAACAATTTACCGCGGCGTGTATCCCCAGCGGCCGGTGACGGTCGCCGATACGGTTAGTTGGCCGGGGCTGATCGGCATCTCATCGCTTGCTCGGGAGGCGGACATCGCCTTCAACGCCATCGGTTGTGCCATTGGCCGCTGATACGACGGTTGGGCGGAAAGCTCGATCAGGCCGCCGAGTGTTCCTCCGGCCGCCTTCGCCATCGATTCCGCTTCTGATTTGGCTTTCAGCACGGCGAGTTCGATCGCCTGGCGCCGCGCTTCGTCCGACTTCGACGATGCGAAGGTAAGCGAGCCGATTCCCGTCGATTCCTTGGCCAATCCGGCATCAATCAGCGCGCCAGCCTGTTCGAGACGAAGGATCTCGACGCGAACTGAGTTGCGTGCAACGTATCCTGAGACGCGCGGCGGCTGGTTCTGGCCAGGATAGACATACTCCGGGTTGATCTCGACGCTCGCGGTGGTGAGCTGATCGGCGGCAACACCGAGGGACCGGAGCGTGTCGATGACCGCGCGGGCTTTTCTGGCCGTTTCGTTGCCGGCCTTTGCCGCCGTCGCCCCGCGCGACTCGACGGTGAAGACCAGCGTTGCGCGATCGGGCTTGAGCTCGACCTCGGCCGTTGCCGTCGTGAAAATCTGTGGCGCGCCGGTGGTCGGGCCGTTGGCTTGGGCGGAGAGTGCCATCGGCATCACCGCGGCGAGGAGAAAGGCTGATAGTCGCATGAAGACCTCCGTTTAAGTATCGAACTGCGAATAAATATATATTATCATAACGCTACTAAATAAAAACCCTGCCTCCGCGCACGGCCAGCGTCCTTCAATACAGGAGACGGGGGCCAGCCAAAACCATGCACATCTCACTCGTCACACCCACCGGCAGGCTCAGGGCGATCCCGACCGCCATGCCGTCATCAGCGAATCACGCCGCAGCGACCGCCACGCGAACGGTGCGGCGACGTCGGAACCCGTCCGTATCAACTGATACACCGGACGATCCGGATATTCCGCGAGCAGGAGCGAATCACGTCCCTGCAGGTCGCGCCCATACACGTTGCCGCTGCCGCGTTCAAGCAAAAGCGGCACCATCAACGCGAACCCCTCCCGATCATCGTTGATCCGCGCCACGCACTCGGCGTCGTATCGCGCGCCGGGCAGCAGCTTTTCGGTCGGATCGGTCGAGAGCGTGCTCTTCACCAATCGCGACGAGTCGGCCATCAGCGGGGCGAGGCGCGCCTCGGCCGCCGCGCCGAAGACGCCGTCGCGTTCGATTGACCGCATCTCCCGATCGAGGATGCAGGCGTCGGTCTTTCTATAGAAAGTCTCCGTTGCGTTGCGCGACACACCCTGCGCCCACATCCGCGCAATGATTTCGGCGCCCCAGCTCTCGCGAACGAACACGAGCGCGTTCTGCACTCCGGCCGCGTTCGCCATCTTTGTATAGTCGAAACGCATCGACTGTAGTCCGCCGCGATACTGCGCTGTCCGCACGGGGAGGGAAAACACGATCGCCATCACAGCGCCCGCGACCAGGGCCGCGTTTGTCCCGATCACCATGCGCCCCGCGCCGAAGCGCTCCCTCACCAATCGCGGTAAGCGGGCCGAAAATAGCACGAGCACGGGCAGCCACGGCAGCACAAAGCGAGGTCCGAGATAGAAACCGTCGTGCCAGTACGCGAAGTAGAAGCCGCCGAGCAGAACCGCACTGACGATGAGGTACCGATCGATCGATGACAGTCGCTTCGTCAGTCCGAATGCCACGATCGCCGGCAGCAATGAGGGAAACGGCGTTTCAAACAGATAGGTCTGCAGCCGGGTGACGTAGATCGAGAGCAGCTCGATTCCGCGCGCCGGCGTATGGGCGACGCCCCAGGGCGACGTGTGAAAGCCGAGACCATGCCCTTTGCCCCACAGTATCTCGTAGCCGAACAACAGCGGCGATCCGGTAGTTTGTGCGTTGATCCACAGCATCGTCGCGAAGGGAACGGCGACGCCAACACCCGACGCGACGACGTGAATCCACGTGGCCGGATTCCGATAGACGCGATACAGCAACCACACCGCGGCCGGCAGTGCGAACGCGAACGCGTCGAGCGGACGGATCGTCGCGGCCATCCCGAGTCCGACACCGTTCGCGAGCGCCCATCCGATCGTCGCGCGCGGTGCCTGATCGGCCGACGCCCGAACGATCATCGCGAGACCGAGCACGGAGAGGAGCAGCCACATCAGCCCTGGTCCGTGATTCATGAACGATCCGAACATGTACGCGCCAAACGGCGCGAGCACGAAGAGCGTCGCGGTGCCCCGATGCAATGCGCGCGACCCCGAGGGATCGGCCAGTCGTACCACCCGAGCGAAGAACAGTGCCGCCGCCGCTCCGCATAGTGGACCGATGATCCATGTCGCGTGCAGCCACTCGCCGACGGCGAGCAGCGCCGGTCCACCGGGCGGAAACTGCGAATAGCGCTTGTCGCCGAGATCGACGATGTGAAGCACCGAAAAGAACTCACGGTGCTTCGCGACGGGAAGCCACAGCCTTCCGGCCGCGAAGATCTTCGCCTGAAGCGCCTGCACCACTTCATCAATCATCAACGGCCGGCCCGAAAACACAACGAGCGCGACCGTCGAGTAGAGCGCGAGCGCCCCGAGAAACAGTGTCAGATCAAAAACGGGATCGGATGTCGGTCCGTCCGCCGGTACAGTGGCCACGGCGCGAACGCGCTTCCCGAGCAACACCACGGCGACCACGGCAACGCCGAGCACGATGCCGGTACCGACGCCCCACTCCGCAAACCGTCTTGCGTAGAACGGATCTTCCTCGCCGCCCGGAAGCCAATTCGCCCACGGAAGAAGGCCGAGCGCGGCGAGAACGATCGCGATCCCGATCGAGGTCGGCCGATCAAACGGGGCGGTCGAGCGCATGCTCAATTCGTCGCCGAGCGAACACCGCGCAGCTTTTCGATCTCGAGAATGAGATTCTGCAGATCTGCCGGAGTCACGCCGGGAATGCTCGCCGCCTGCGCGAGCGTCGCCGGCCTCCGGAGCGCGAGCTTCTGTCGCGACTCGACGGACAGTGTCTTGAACAGCTCATATGGCGCGTCGTCGGGAAGCACGAACTCACCCATCCGCTTCATGCGATCGGCAGCGATTCGCTCACGCTTGAAGTAGCCGTCGTACTTGATCTCGAGTTCGACCGTCGTCAGTGCTTCGAACGGAATATCACGACCGACGCCGGTCGCGTCGAACAACGCGCGAAGTTCCACGCCTTGTCGCTTCGCCAGTTCGATAACGCGAACCGCGTGTGCGAGTGGATACGTTCCGGAGCCCACGAGCAGGTGATCGACCTGATCGCCGTGCGCGCTGGTCTCGCGCGCGAGCGTCATCGCGCGATCCTCCGCGGCGAAGCGCTCGTCGATGGTCCGTCGCTCGCTCTCATCGTAGACGCCGAGCTCGAGTCCGGTCGCCGCGAGTCGCCGCAATGCATTGTCCTGACGAACGGTGAGCCGGAACTCTGAACGCGACGTGAACAGCCGATACGGCTCGTCGACGCCGCGCGTCACCAGATCATCAACGAGAACGCCGATGTAGGACGTCTCTCGTCCGAACGTGACGGCAGGGCGACCGAGCGCGGCGAGCCCGGCATTCAATCCGGCGACGACGCCCTGCGCCGCGGCTTCCTCGTATCCGGTCGTTCCGTTGATCTGGCCGGCGAAAAACAATCCGCCTACACGCCGGACCTGCAGCGTTGAGTCGAGCTGCGTCGGCGGATAATAGTCGTACTCGATGGCGTAGCCGGCCCGCGTCATCTCGACCCGTTCGAGCCCGGGGACCGAGCGCAGCATTTCGATCTGCACCGCCGCCGGCAACGACGTGCTCAGGCCGTTCACGTAGAGTTCGTGCGTGTCGAGTCCTTCCGGCTCGAGGAAGAGCTGATGGCGCTCCGCGTTGGGAAAGCGCACGACTTTGTCTTCAATAGAAGGGCAGTAGCGAGGTCCGCGCGCGCCGATTGCGCCGCCGTACATCGCCGACTGCGCAAGATTCTCGAGTACAAGATCCTTCGTAGCCGACTCGGCGAACGTGATCCAGCACGGCATCTGTTCGAGCTGCCCCGCCTCGACGCCACCGAACACGTGACGCCGCGTCTGCGAGAACACCGACCATCGATACCCGAAGTCGGCGAGTTCCGAGTTCTGACGCTCGGTCATCGAAAAGTCCACCGTGCGCCCATCGATGCGCGGCGGCGTCCCGGTCTTGAATCGCTCGACGGCGAGGCCGGTGAGCGCGAGCTGCTCGGCGAGATCAGTCGTCGCCGCTTCGCCGGCCCGCCCACCTGCGATGGAGTTGTCGGTGCCGATGTGAATGCGCCCGCGCAGAAAGGTGCCGGTCGTGATGACGACGCTGCGCGCGTCGAAACGACGGCCTTCCATCGTCTCGACGCCGGCGATCGCGGCATCGCCCGCAGCGAACAACAGGCGGCGCACCGTTCCCTGCACCACCGAAACACCGGGGTGCGATTCCACGAGCGCGCGCACGGCACGGCGATAGAGTCCGCGGTCACACTGCGCGCGCGGCGCCCAGACGGCCGGCCCCTTGCCGCGATTCAGCATCCGAAACTGAATCGTCGCCTGGTCGGTAGCCTGTCCCATCACGCCGCCGAGTGCGTCGATCTCGCGAACGACCGTACCTTTTGCGATGCCGCCGATCGCCGGATTACACGACATCTGTCCGATCGTCTCGACCGCGCTCGTGACGAGCGCGACGCGCGCGCCCGTGCGCGCGGCCGCGACGGCGGCCTCGGTGCCGGCATGTCCACCACCAACGACGATAACGTCGTATGTCGCTTCCACTCTTGCTCCAATCATCCCACTAAAGGTATCGTGCCTGCATGCCACTTCCACTGACGAACGGCGCGCCGACCATCCTGATTCGTAAAGAATCGTTCGAACGGGTCGGGCTCACCCGCCCACAGATCGACGTAGCGCTGACCCTCACCGACGAGGAATTCCGGGTTGAAGGCGGCCTGGTGGCGATCGGTCCTGTATATGACGACGAAGGCCTCGAAAAACTGATCGAGGCCTTCGAAGGGTTGGGCTTGGAGCTGTACGACGACTACTTCGAGATGACCGGTAACTGGCCGGATTGGGTCACGCTCTTCGGCATGTCCCGCTGACGGCCCTCGCCGGTCCAGACGCTACTTCGCGCCCAGATTCTTCTTGAAGAAGGCGATCGTCAACGGCCACGCGTCTTTCGTCGCCGTGAGGTTCGCCAGGTTCGGATCGCCGTTGGCCGGCTTGTCGTCCTGCGCGCGAAGGAAGCCGTGAATCGCGCCGTCGTAGTTGCGGAAGGCGAAATCTTTCTTGAGCGCCTTCATCGTCGAGTCGAGCGCCGGGATCGCCGCACCGATTCGCACATCGCCTGATCCGTTGAGCAGCATGACCGGCACCTTGATCTTGGCGATCGAGTCGGCATTCGGCACCGCTCCGTTCATGAACGGCAGGCCATAGAATGCCACGGCTGCGCCGAGCCCCTTCCCATTGAAAACGGCTGCACCGAACGCCGTTGATCCGCCCCAGCAGTAGCCCACCACGCCATAGCGCTTCTCGGCTGACGGCTGCGACATCGCGTAGTCGGCGACGGCGGTGATTCCACGGTTCCGCTCAGCAAAATCGACACCGGCGATCAGCTTGCGCGCCGAGTCAGGGCTGAGCTCCGTCGTCGTCGGACCTCCACGCACACGCGATTCGAGATCGGGCGCAATCGCGATGAATCCATCGGCCGCGAACTGATCGGCGATGCTACGCACCCACGTCGACAGTCCGAAGATCTCGTGAACCACGACGATGACCGGTGCCTTGGTTTTCGTGACGGGGTAGACGATCCATGCCATCAGTGAATCCTTCGAGCCCGATTCCCAGGCAATCTTGACCCATTCGGCGTGACGCGGGCTCGCCGCGATACGCGCGGCGGCGGTGCTCGCACTCGCCGGAAGGCCAGCGGTTCCCTGGGCTCCAACGACGGTCGACGACGACATCGGCGTTTTCATATCTGCGGCGCTCATGTGCGCCATGTGATCATCGAGCGACGCGGCCTTCGACGGCTGCCAGCGCTGGAAGGTGCACGCCGAAGCCGTCAGCGACAGAACGGCAATCAGGCGAAGGGATCGTGATGCGAGCATCGAATACTCCATGCAAGGTGTGGTGACTCAGCCGGAAGATGATGCACTGGTGAAGCGTTCCCGTCAAACCGTGACTTGATCGCTCGGCTCAAGAATCACGTTGATCGGCCCCTTCGAGGAAGAGAGGGCGAGACGAGGGAGGGCCTGGAGGGTCGCGAGATCCATAATGAAGGGAAGCCCTGGTTCGATACCGCGCGGATAGGCGTCCCATTCGCGCAGGTGGTGCGCGAGATCGGTGAGCGCCTCCCGCTCGTTCTGCACCCGGATCTCCCAGACCGGTGAGAACTCGAACGAATTCGATCTCTGAGCCCGACTTCGCCTCGGACGGCCGCGTTTTTTCAGCGGCGCGAAGGCAAACGCTGCCGATAGCGCGGCGTTTGCTGTCGAATGGAATCGCTCGAGGTCGACAGAGAGTCCGGTCGACCCGTCATCCGAGGCGGCGATCCGTACTCTGTGCGTCGATGTTTCGCCGCCCAGGATCAGGTCGGCAGCCAGCGCCGAACTCTTGAGGGGGATTCCGACTTCGTGGTTGAGCATCCGAACCAGTCCCCACCATCTGGCGCCGCTCGGCGTCCGGTGCATCCTCCTGCCGAGCAACCGCCGGGCATTGTTGAGCCAGGCGGTCGAGGATCGGGTCGCAATTGCGAGCTGTTCAAAGGTCACAAAATACAATATACAAAATACAATGAATAATGAAATCTGGAAAACGCTCGATTTATAATCTTGTTTCTTGCCCACTCCGGCGAGTGACGGTAAGGTAGACGGAACTTCGACCCCAACTATATGCTGCTACCCCTGATTGTTGCCCTACAGCTTCAGGCCCCGGTCCGAGCTGTCCGGGATCCCGGTGTCATCGCGAGCGATCAGCGGATTACGCCAGCGGGCATTCAGACGGTCTTCGATGGACGGGTAAGCGGCGTCAGATTCGGGGAGACGGCGAGCGATATCTGGGTGGCCGTTCCGAATGGGGCGTGGCATCTTGCCTGGCCCGACAACCGCATCCTCGGGCGAGCCGTGTATGACGGACGCCCTGGAGTCTACGGCCTCGCGGTCGATCCGGTCACGAAGCGAGTGGTCGTTTCCTCGGTCGGCAAGCTACCCAACAACCGGATCCCGGGCTCGGCACCACTCGCGCGGGAAAAATCCGTCGCCCAGTTCTCGATCTTTCGTAGCGACTCGACGACATCTCGCGTGCACTCGTCCGGCTCCATCGGCGGGTTCATGGCGGGAGGGCCATCCGTCGCGCGGTCGGCGAACACCAGTGGCCGACGCCCGCTCGTTGTCCCGCTGCCTGCTGACGACAAGCTGCAGATCGTCGACGCCGATGACGGCACTCTGCTCGGTACCGTCGCGCTCGGAGTGTTGCCAATTGCGTCGGTGATCTCGCCGGATGGCGCGACGGCGTGGATATCCGTGCTAGGGGGCGCGAAACCGAAGAGCGGTGAGCGCGCCGCGAAACAGTGCTGCGATCCGATGGCGGAAGCCGTGCGCATCGACGCCAATGGAATCGCCAAGCCTGGCACCGTCGTGCGTGTCGATGTCGTGGGCGCGAAAGTTGTTGCGTCGATCGAGGTGGGGCTGCATCCGACCTCGATCGCGTGGGATCAAGTGCACGATCGACTCTTCGTCGCCAATGGCAACTCCGACGAGATATCGATCATCGACACGAAGAAGAACTCCCGCGTCGGATCGATCGTGATTGCGCCGTTCGCGACGCGCAAAATTGGTCTATCGCCAACGGCGGTCGTGGTCTCATCAGACGGCGGTGCACTCTTCGTCGCACTTGGGGGTGTCAATGCCGTGGCGGAGTATCGACTGCGGGAGATCGGCGGGACGATCACGGCGACCTTACTCGGATTGATTCCTGTCGGCTGGTATCCCAACTCGCTCGATCTTTCACCTGACGGAAAATTCCTCGCTGTCGGAACGTTACTTGGTGTCGGCTCCGGCGAAGGCAAGACAGACGGTCATCCCGGACAACGCGATCGGTTCGTCCATGCGAATCGCGGCTCGGTGCACATCATTCCGATGCCGACCGACGCCGAACTCGCGGCATATACGACGAGCGTTTCCGAGAACAATCGACTTCCGCTCGCGCGTGATACCGCGCAGGTACGACTGGCCGCCACGCCTCGGGCCGGCGTTCCCGCGCGAGCGGTGCCGGAGCGGCCGGGCGAACCGTCACTGATCGAACACGTCGTGTTCATCGTCAAGGAAAATCGCACCTACGATCAGGTTTTCGGCGACATCGGAAAGGGAGCGAGCGATCCGAAACTCGTGATGTACGGACGTGACGTGACGCCCAACGCGCACGCACTCGCCGAACAGTTCGTGCTGCTCGACCACTTCTTCGCATCCGGAGGGAACTCCGCAGACGGCCATCAATGGTTGACGCAGGCGAACGAGACAGAGTATCCGATGTGGCCGCTCTATTTCGGCCGCAGTTATCCATCCGAGGGTAACGACGCATTGGCGTACTCTTCGGGCGGCTTCCTTTGGGAGTCGGCGCAGGCGAACGGCAATCGCGTCGTCAGTTTCGGTGAGTACGCGCCGGCGCCTTCGGATTCGATCGCTTCGGTGCGCGCGAAGCTGCTCGCGCAGTACCGTGACTCGCAGCCGCACAACTCGGCGTTCTTCCGTTCCGTGCTCGGGAAGATGTACAACACGCGGTCACCGATTCCATCGCTCGATAAGATTCTCGTTCGCGAATATCCCGGCTGGACGCAGGAAGTGCCCGATGTCGTGAAGGCGGACGTGATCCTCGAGCATCTGCGCGAGTGGACCGCCGCAGGCGCGATGCCGAACCTCGTCTTCATCATTCTCCCGAGTGATCACACGGTTGGGACGTCGGCCGGCTGGTGCACGCCGAGCGCGTGCGTCGCGGACAATGATCTGGCGCTTGGCAAAGTCGTCGAAGGACTGACGCACTCCGAGTTCTGGAAGAAGATGGCGATTCTCGTCGTCGAAGACGACGCGCAAAACGGCGTCGATCACATTGACGGTCATCGCACAGTCGCGCTGGTGGCGAGTCCGTACGCGAAACGCGGTGCGATCGACAGCTCGTTCTATTCGCAGCCGAGTATGGTGAAGACGATCGAGCTCATGCTGGGCTTGCCGGCGCTGAGCATTTTTGATCTCGTCGCACGCGATATGCGTTTGAGCTTCATCGGTGACGGAGAGAAGCCGGACGCGACGCCCTTCACGGCGCTGGTGCCGAAACAGTCGATCTATGAACTCAACCAACGGGTTGGCGACATTCGAGGGCCGCATTCGCCGGAACGCAAACGGGCGGCGGTTGCATCGGCGCGGATGAACTTTCTCCAGCCGGACGCCGCTCCGTCCGATCGCCTTAACCGCATACTGTGGTCCGATGCCGTCGGTTGGGGGAAGCCGTTCCCTGGCGTTCGGCGCTCACTCTTCTTCCCTATGTCGGTTGATATCGCTGATGATGATCGCGAAGAAAAGAGGAAACCATAAAGCCACTATCAATACATAATCAAGCCATTATCACCGCCTTATAGCGGATTGTTCATCCAGCTGATCACGCGCGCTTCCATATAATACCGTTGGTTCCACGGGGTCCCCTCGATCCACCCCACGTGTCCGCCCTTTTTCGTCAGTTCTAGGTGCAACTTGGGATTACCGCGTACGATTCCGCGCACACGCTCAAGCGTTTCACCGGGCAAAAACGGGTCGTCCCAAGAGTTGATCAAAAATGTCGGGACCCGAATGTTCTCGATGAATTGAATCGAGCTGCTTTTCGAGTAGTAGTCGTGTGCATCGGCAAAGCCGTGAACGGGGCCGGTGACGAGATCATCGAAATCACGAAACGATCGGCATGCGCGGAGCTGATCGATATTGCATAAATCCGGGTATTGCCGGAGTTTTGCGACCGTCTTGACCGACAGCGTCTTGAGAAAGTGCCGCGTGTAAACCGGCGAAATGCCCTGCTCCATGAAAATCGACCCAGCCTCGAGGTCGAATGGCACACTGACGCCTGCGGCACGCTCGACTTGTGCGGGGACTGCATCGCCCTGCTCGCCGAGCCATTTCACGAGCACGTTTCCACCGAGCGAAACACCGACGATCAGGAGGCGGAGCGTTGGATGATCGCGGAGAAGTTTTTCCTTGATGATGAAGTCCGTATCGGAAGTTTCGCCCGAGTGGTACAGCCGGCGCGCCGAATTGATCTCACCATCGCAGGAGCGGAACATCATCAAGTCGCCGCTCCATCCGAGCCGTTTCGCTTGATCGAGCAGGCCGTGGGCGTACTTCGCCGTCAGCTTTCCCTCGAGACCGTGCAGCACCAGCAGATGGGGAACTCCATCGCGGATTTGCCCCATCCGCGCCAAGGTGAGGTGATCACCGTCCGGGGTACTGACGCGCTCGACACGGTCATGCACCGGCGGCCGGTTCCGGCCGAACTTTCCCCACGCCGTCGGAAGGTGCGGCCCGGGAAGCCACCATGCGGGTGCAAAGGTCGAGCGGAGTTCAGGCATCGGCGAATTCGATGGGCAGTAGAGGGGAGTCAGCCATATTATAGTAGCGTTGGTTCCGAATCTTCAGTTCCAGATTACCCGAAAGCCCATCGCATGGACGTCCAAATCTTCGGCACGAACAAATCGCAAGATACCAAGAAGGCGCTCCGGTTCTTCGCCGAGCGCCGGATCAAGGTTCATTTTGTGGATCTCAAGGAAAAGGGAGCCAGCCGAGGCGAACTCCAGCGCTTTGTGCAGAAGTTCGGGCTGACGGCCATGATCGATAAAACCTCGCGCCGCTATCAGGATCTTGGACTCGGCGTTGTCCGCTACTCCGATGAGCGCTGGCTGGAAACACTGGTCCTCGAGCCATTGGTCTTGCGGCAGCCCCTTACGCGCTGGCAGCAAAAGGTGACGCTGGGGCTCGCCGACAGCGAGTGGAAGCGCTGGGTCGAGGCCGGAACAGCGTGATCATCGCGTGGGGAGGATTCCTCTCGTTCGTCGTCCTGTTTCTCGCCCTCGATCTTGGCGTGTTCAACAAGACCGATCACGCACCGTCAATCCGTGAGGCGCTGACGTTCACGGCGGTGACGTTCGTGCTGGCTCTCGTCTTTGCCGGTGTCATCTATCAAGCGTACGACCATCAGTGGCTCGGCCTCGGGACGGGGATCGACAGCGTCGATCACAACGTCAACACGGGCCGTCTCGCCGCAGTAAAATTCCTGACCGGCTACATCGTCGAGATGAGCCTCTCGATGGACAACGTCTTTGTCATCGCGCTGATCTTCGAACACATGCGCGTGCCGCGCACGCTGCAGCACCGCGTGCTGTTCTGGGGCGTGCTCGGCGCGCTCGCGATGCGCGGCGTGATGATCGGCGGCGGTGCGGTGCTCGTGGCACGCTACCACTGGATTCTCTACATCTTCGGCGCCTTCCTGATCTTCACTGCGATCAAGATGCTCCTCACGAAGGACTCCGAGAACGCGCCGGAAGAAGCGTTCATCGTGCGCTGGTTGAATGCGCGCTTTCGGGTAACGAAGGAATTCCATGGTCGGCACTTTCAGATCGCGCGGGACCGAAAGCTATACCTCACGCCCCTGTTCGTCGCGCTCGTCATGGTCGAAACGACGGATCTGATATTCGCCGTCGATAGCATCCCCGCCATCTTTGCGATCACGGCCGACGCGTTTTTGGTATTCACCAGCAATGTATTTGCCATCTTGTGCCTGCGGTCGCTCTTCTTCGGTCTCTCCGGGATGATCGAGAAGTTCCGCTACCTCAAAGTGTCGCTGGCGGTGATCCTCGGGGTGGTCGGAACGAAGATGCTAGCCGCCCAGTGGCTTGAGCGCATGCTCGGAGAACGACAGAACTACTGGATGCTGGGGATGATTGCTGGCATACTTGCGATGGGTGCAGGGGCGAGCATGATGGCCGACCGCCGCGATAACAGGAGTTCGTGATGACCGGTGCGGATATGCGCGTGGCGAGGATATCGGCCGACTTCGCAGTGAGGCCGGGAGATGATGAGATCGACCTGTTCGGGCTGACGCATCGCGGACACGTGCGCGCTAGCAACGAGGATCATTTTCTGTTGGCGACGATTCATCCGCAGGTCGTCGTGCACAGTACGAGCCTTCCCGACCCCGCGCACCTCGCGGAGCGAGGCGAACGATTCGCCACACTGATGCTCGTCGCGGACGGCGTCGGAGGCGGGGTGGCAGGCGCCGACGCGAGCCGGATGGCGATTGAGTCGATCACGCACTATGTGTCGCACACCCTCCGGTGCTACAAGGAATTCGGCGCCGCCGATGGTCACACGGAAGGCACCGCGCTGGTCGACGCGCTCCGTGCCGCCGCCAACGAGGCGCACGCCGCCGTGCGCACCGAATGGGCCACCCGCGACGAGATCCGTTCGATGGCGACGACGCTGACTTTGACGCTCGCGGTCTGGCCATGGGCCTACATCGTACAAGTTGGCGACAGTCGCTGCTATCAGTACCAAGGGGGCACGCTCGTCCGACTGACACGCGATCAAACGGTGGCCCAGCAACTGGTCGACGAAGGCGTGCTGCCGCAGGAGAACATTGCCCGGTCGCCGTTTGCGAATATTCTAGCGAGCGCGATTGGCGCCGAGGAATCGATGCCTGTGATCACAACGGTCGAGATCAAAAAACGCAGCCTCTTCCTGCTCTGCAGCGATGGACTGACCAAGCACGTAACGGATGAGGAGATCGCGGACGCGGTGCGAACGCACGACCGCGCGGAAGGAATCTGCCGGTCACTGGTCGACCTCGCGCTCGAGCGCGGTGGAACGGACAACGTCACGGTAATCGTCGGACGCGCGAGAGGGTCGACGTAGACATCACCCGATCATCATCCGATCATCGCGCGAGCTATGGCTGACATCATCAACGAATACGAAATTGACGACCATTTACGAGGGAGCGAAAAAGCCGTGACCGAGAAATCTCATTCGAATCCGTCTCGCCGTGACTTCCTCGGCGCGACCGCCATCGCGGCAACCGGCACGATGCTGGGCGCCGCGCCGAACCCGCGTGCCGGCAACAATTGGGCGCCGACGCCTAGTGACTTGCCGCCGGCGATTGCGGCACTCAAATCGATGCGCGCTCAGGCGAAGCCGATCACGACGGCAGAACGCAAGGAGCGAATCGAGAGGGCGAAGCAGTTGATGAAAGCGAACGGTATCGATGCGCTGCTGCTCTGCGGCGGAACGTCGATGGAGTATTTCACCGGTATTCGCTGGGGGCTCAGCGAACGGCTCCTTGCGGCGATCATTCCGGTGACGGGTAGTGCATTTCTCGTCACACCGAAGTTTGAGGAGGAGCGTGCACTCGAGCAGGCGCGCAACGGTCCGCTTGGTCAGGACACCGATGTGTACGCTTGGGAAGAAGACGAGAGCCCGTATGCACTGATCGCCCAGGGGTTGCGGGCGCGGTCGCTGGCGACAGCGACAATTGGAGCGGAAGAAACAGTGCGCTTTGTTTTCGCCGACGGTGCCGCACATCTGCCCGGCGTGCGAGTCGTGAGCGGAACGCCCGTGACCGCCGGATGCCGCACCGTGAAAGACGTCCACGAAATCGCCCTGATGCGACTGGCGAGCCAAGTCACACTGAAAGCGTACGAGGCCGCGTGGAAGTCGCTCAAAGAGGGAATGACACAGCACGATTTCGCGACGCTCGTGCAGCTCGCGCACAAGCAGCTCGGTTTTGACGGATCAGCTGGCGTGCAGGTCGGCAAATTTTCGGCGCTGCCGCACGGTTCGGCAACGCCGCAGGTCGTGCGCGAGGGGAGCATCTTGTTGATGGACGGCGGATGCAAGGTCGAAGGCTACAGCTCCGACCTCTCACGCACGTTCGTACTCGGCAAGCCGACGCAGCGGATGAAAGACGTCTTCGAAATCGAACATCGTGCCCAGACGATCGCAGTGAAAACCGCACGTCCCGGACTTCCGTGCGAGGCCGTCGATGCGGCGGCCCGCAAGGTGATCACTGACGCCGGTTTTGGCCCGGACTACAAATACTTCTCACACCGCGTCGGCCACGGCATGGGGATGGACGGTCACGAGTGGCCGTATCTCGTACGTGGGAACACGCTCCCGCTCCGGCCCGGCATGATGTTCAGCGATGAACCCGGCATCTATATCCCGGGAGAGTTCGGAATCCGTCTCGAAGACGATATGGTGATCACGGAATCCGGGGCGGAGTTGCTTACGCCGCAGTCGTCAAGTCTCGAGAAACCGTTCTAACCGATGTACTTACCGATGTACTTACCGATGTACTAACCGAACGTCGCGGCGTCCATCCGGAGTAGCGCAGCGAGGAGCACATTAGCACCGTTGGTGATATCCTGCGGACGCGAGTACTCTTTCGGCGCGTGGCTGATACCGCCGACACTCGGAATAAAGATCATTCCCATCGGACCGACGCGCGCCATGTTCTGCGCGTCGTGCCCTGCTCCGCTCGGCAGGCTCTTCGTGGAAAAGCCGAGCTCTTTCGCCGACGATCCAATGATGGTGCGCACCCGTTCGTCACATCGCGCACTCTCGTGCGATACGAACTCGTAGAACGAGAAGCTCGTATCATTGCGCCGTCCGATCTTCTCTGACTCGCGCACGATCGTCTCGTACAGCCGTTGCACCTTTTGGTCGTCGAGATCGCGCAGCTCGAGCGTGCACGTGACCTTCCCCGGCACTACGTTGGGCGCGCCAGGAAATGCCTGAATGCGTCCGACCGTTCCGACCTGCCGTCCTGGCTCCTCCATCACTACTCGATTCACCAGTTCAGTGAATCGAGCGGCTGTGAGCATGGCGTCCCGGCGTTCATTCATCGGCGTCGTGCCCGCGTGGTTCGCGAATCCATCGATCGTGACGTCCCATTCACGCAGTGCGACGATGCCCTCGACGATCCCGATCTCGAGTTTCCCGCGATCGAGATTTCCGCCTTGCTCGATATGCAGTTCGAGGTAGCCATGTATGCTCCCCTTGGCGATCCGCGCAGTCGCCAACGCACTAGGATTGCCGCCGATGAACGTGATGCCGTCGCGAATTGTCTTCCCGCTGCGCGCCACGGTCGCGAGTTCGGCGTCGGTGACCGCGGCGGTGACGAGATGGCTTCCCCACGTTCCGCCCTCTTCGTTCTGCCAAATGACGACATCGAGCGGATGCCGCGTTGTGATGCCCTGTTCACCGAGCGTCCGCGCGACCTCGATGGCGCCCAGCACACCCACGTTTCCATCGTAGCAGCCACCCTCCGGCACGGAATCGACGTGGGAGCCGAAAACGATTGGGCGCGCCTGTGGATCGGAGCCAGCGCGCCGGCCGAAAATATTTCCGGCGGTATCGATACGAACCGTCAGCTTCGCGTCCTTCAGGAGTTGCATCGCATACGCGCGCGCCGCGAGGTCAGCCTCCGAATATGCGAGGCGAGTCACGCCGCCTTGCGGATTTTTCCCGAACTCGGAGATGGCGGCCATCTGCGCGTTGAGGCGCTGGCCATTCACGCTGGCCGCTTGAAGGCGCGGTGCGCTGGAAAGAACGGAGCGGGCGGGAAAGATCGTGCTCGCGGCGGCGGCGGCGAGCGAGGCGGAGAAATCGCGTCGATTCATCTGCGTAAGTGACTCCAATAATGAAGAGCGCGCAACCTGCCGCGGGCCCCGGTTATAAAGACTACACTGCTACTTCCAGCGATTACGGATTTTCACAGTGCGCTCGAGATCGTCGGCGCTCTGCAGCACCTTCTGCCGCAGATCGAGAGGGAGCGCGGGATTCTCGGCGAGATACCGTTGCACGATATCCAGCGCTGCCTGATTCCGCTGTCCGCCGATGAACCCACCAAGCCACGAGCCGAGAAAGAAGATGCGCCGGTTCGCTTGCACATACGCGAGGGAATCGAGAGCCGGCCGCAGGTACGGCAAGGTCAATTCGGCGTGCTCGTTGGCATTGAACGCGCCGAACGACCCGCTCGCCCAGTCTTCGTTGAGCGACTTATCGGCAAAGTAGCGAGCGAAATAGTCTCGCTTGACGTCGGCGCTCGGCACGGCCGCGCCGGCGATGAAGCGCTGCCGGCGGCCATCCGGCGTCGAATCCCGCGCGGTCTGGAGGGCGACGAGGGCCGCCGCGCCTGGAGCACCGAGCACCGTCAGTCGATTGACGATGCTCCAACGCGTCGGATCCCGCATCGGCTCGCCGGCGACCGAATCAACGGCATACAAGTTCGTGAGCGCAGAAACACCGCCCGTAGTTGACGCAGTTCCGATGAACGCGTCGAGATTCGCACGGCGGATGCCATAGGGTCGCGACGAATCATTCACCCCCGCGAGCAGCCCCTGTTCGAGCGCCGGCCGCAGGCGATCGCGCTCGACGGCCGATGCATACGTCGAGACGGCTCTGGTGAGACGACCGAGAATAACGGGGACGATCTGCTCGTCCTTCTCGCGAGGTAGCTCAGCGAGTGCGAGTCTGGCGAAACGCGCCGGATCGAATGTCGCGTCGCGGACCTTATCCCATAACGCGCCCCAGAGCATCGTACGGAGAAACGGATCGGTGACGTCGCCCAGTGCGCCCTGCTCGAGCGCGTCAGCGCTTCTGTTGTCGAGCAGCGTGAGGAAGTATCCGTAGTCCTCGAAGTTCGCAAAGACGAACAGCGGCGCCGGTTTTCCCCGCGCGGCGGTTACGACAGTCGTGACGGCGGATAGTTCAACGGGAATCGTCAGCGGAGCGCGCTCCTTCCCGTACCAAAGCAGGACCTGCGTGCGCATCGGCCACGGCGCGTTTCCGGAGAGTGGCTGCGCCGGATGCTGCACGAGTTCGAGTTTGGCGATCCGGCCGCCGCGCAGCGTGACTCGCTGTTCGACAACCGGCATTCCCGCACGGAGCATGAAGTTTCGTCCGAACGCGTCCATCGGCTTATTCGCCGCCGTGCCGACCGCACCGAGCAGATCTTGCCACGTCGCGTTCGCGTAGGCGTGCGCGGCGAGGAACGTGCGGACGCCCAGCTGAAAGGCGGTCTCGCCCACGAGATAGTTGAGCTGCTTCAATACACTCGGCGCCTTGTTGTAGACGATCGGCCCGTAGTTGCTCTTGGCCTGATCGAGATTCGCGAGTGGCTGGACGAGGGAGTTCGTTCCGGTCGTTTGGTCGACGGCATACGCCGTCGGCTTATTCGAGTGGAAGGTTTTCCAGGCGCCACTTGTGGAATCGAGCGCGAACTGCGCCTTCGCGGCCATGTACGTCGCGAACCCTTCCTTGAGCCAGAGATCATCGAACCAGCGCATGGTGACGAGATCGCCGAACCACTGATGCGCCGTCTCGTGCAGGATGGTGCTGAATCGGCCGAGTCGGCGCGTCAGCGTCGGGCGCTCCCGGAAGATGAAACCCGTCTCGTTGTAAAAGATTGCTCCCGGGTGTTCCATGCCGCCGAACGGAAAGGCCGGCGCGAGGAGGAAATCAACCTTCTCGAACGGATACGGACGGTCGAAGTACTGCTCCATCCACGTCACGGCGCGATGGCTAAGCGCGAGAAGCGTATCGGTGTCTGCTTCTTTGAAACGGGACTTGCGTACGTAGACGGAAATCGGCCGACCATTGACGGTGCTCGTCGCCTTCTGCCACGGACCGGCGGCGAACGCAATCAGGTACGTACTGAGCGGCTTCGTCTCCGTGAAGTAGTGCGTGATCCGGTCGTCGGTGGAGTCGGCCTTGTGCTCGGAGCCGTTAGCGAGCGTCGTCCAGGCGCGTGGTGCGACCAGCGAAAAGGTGACGCGTGCCTTGAGGTCGGGCTGATCGAACGACGGGAAGAGTTGGTTGGCGTCGGCCGGCACCAGCAGTGTGTACAGATAGTCGCTGTTGTCCGTCTGATCGTGCGTCCGGATGATGCTCGCGCCGTTCGGCGCGATTTCGGAGACGAAATCGAGAGCGATGGCGTTCTCGCCCGTACGAAGATTGGCCGCCGGAATGCGCAGGTGCGCGCCGTTGAAGATCGAGAGCGGAAGGTCGGCCCCGTTTGCGACGACCCGGGTGATACGGCGACCGCGGAAGTCGATGACGGCGTCATCCACTCCGGAACGGTCGAATGACAGCGTGACATGGCCGGGGGCGGAATCGAGTGAGGTTACATCGAGCCTGAGGTCGATCCGTACCTGGCTGATCGTGCGAGCGCGCCACTGCGCGAGCTCAAGCGACACGCCTTTTCCCATCGCATTTTCGGGAACCTGGGCGCCGGCCGAGAGGGCGCAGGAGGCAAGGAGAGCGACGAGTCGGCGCATTTAGCGATTCCGGTTTGCGAGTGGTCGGACGAAGCAGTCGTCGAGGTGGTCGTTGACGAGTCCCATGGCCTGCATGAAGGCATACATGGTGGTCGGCCCGACAAACGACCAGCCCCGGTTCTTGAGGTCTTTCGAGAGGGCGGTCGATTCCGGAGTGATCGCCATCATTTTGAGCCGGTCCCAGGTCAGCGATTTGGGGCGAGAAGCGGGGGCGGGCTCGAACTGCCACACGTAATCGGCGAGCGATCCGGTCTCGTCGATAAGGTCCGCGCAACGCTTCGCATTGTTGATCGTGCTCTCGATCTTGCCGCGGTGACGGACAATTCCGGCATCGAGGACGAGCCGTTCGATCTTTTGTGTCGTAAAACGGGCGACCTTTTCGATGTGAAATCCATCGAAGGCGCTTCGAAAGTTCTCCCGCTTCCGCAGGATGGTGAGCCAGCTGAGGCCGCTCTGGAAGCCTTCGAGCGAGATCTTCTCGAAGAGTCGCCGATCGTCCCGGACGGGGAATCCCCATTCAGAGTCGTGGTACGCTTGGTAGGTGGGGTCATTCCCGCACCATGGGCAGCGCCGATATTCGGCAGTTTTTGGCACGCTGACGGACCTAATTTTGGGGGGACGAAAAAGCGATAAGCTTCGGCGATATCATGTGTGAAGAACGCCGCCGAGGCAACCCAAAAAACGCCTCGGCAGCGGCGATGCCAAGCGGATTAGGGCTACAGACGGCATTCCGGCTAGAGAATAGATATCATCGCCGGTTAGTCTATAAAACACTATATAGTAATGGTTTAGAATCCGTACTAAATTCGACAGTTCGATTTCATCTACCCCTTGCGCTATTTTCGCGAATATTGAATATTGCGGGAAATATGCCAAAACAACGGGCGCTAAAACCGATCGATATCGTTGTTGCACTTCAACTTACGATAAAACCAGGCCAGCTCTTCGCTTCGCTGGCCGCCGAAATAGGTATCAGCGTCAGTGAGGCACATGCTGCCGTCCAGCGATTGGATGGCGCAAACCTCCTGAGTCCGGGAGAGCGAAGCGTCGTACTCAGCCGGTTCTGGGACCTCCTGAAATTCGGCGTCCCTTGCGTCTATCCGATTCAATTCGGTCCGAACGCGATTGGCGTTCCGACCGGAGCATCCGCACCGGCATTTGGCCAATCGATCGAAGATGCCGAGTCCATGGTTTGGCCGCACGCTGACGGTGAGACCGAGGGGATCGCGGTTGACCCGCTCTATCCTCGCGCCCCCGAGTTGGCCAAGCGGAACCTCGAGCTCTACGACCGGCTGGCAATGCTCGATTCCCTCAGGTCGAATGTCGGCCGTGAGTTCGAGCGGGCGGCCGAGCTCCTCGCGGGGCGGCTCGGAGTCACCGCGTGAACCGATCGGTGGAAGGTGCCGCCTCGGGATCTTTCGTGAGTCGGCACCGCGTCATGCAGCTCGCGGCACGCCTCGAGACCCTCCAAAATCGCGTCATATTCGCCGGCGAATGCGCGCTTGGCTTTCTGCTGACGAATCGTGGCATCGCCCAGCTTGCCCGTCCGGTGCGATCGAATCCCATCGTGTCGATTGTCGCCTACGGTTCGCCGGATCGCCTTGGCGCGGAGTTACGCCTGCTCGGACTGCAACCGGATCGCAGCCGAACGCCGGCCGATCTCTGGCGCACGCCCGAGGGCACGCGACTGGAGTTCATCTCACCCGAAGGGTGGTCGACGATCGAGAACCCATGGTATCAGTATGTGCTTGAATGCACCGTGCAAATCCACCCGACTGAGGGTCCGGCCTTCCGGACCGCGGGCGCACCGGCCTGTCTTGCGACGCACCTCTTCGGCATCGGCACACGTGACGACGAGAGCACAGCGCCGGGCTGGAAAAGCCGAATGGAAGACATCGTCGTGCTCTCGATCGGACGCCGCGAACTCGAGCGCGAGATGGCGGCGGCGCCGCCCGATGTCCGCGCCCATGTCGGGGATTCGCTCGGACCATTCCTGCTCCGTGACGACGCACTCGCGACGGTGCACCAATTTCTGCCGCGTGCGGTTCGTTCCCCGCTCGCCGCACAGCGCGCGCTCGGCACGCTTCGACGGATCGCTGGCTTCGCATCGTCCGAAACGAAACTACGCTACGTTCCGGAGCGTACATGACCGCGCTGGCTTACCCGAATCCACCGAAATGATTGCGCTGTTCCTCGCGGCACAGATCGTCGCCGCGGTCCCACCGGATACTGCCACCTACAGCGCACTGGCGTTGCGCCGTATCGTCGCGTCTGCGGCGGCGCTCAATCGTCGCGTGCCACCGCATCTGGGGAGCTACACGGCGGAGCTTGAGAGTGAGGTTCAGTTTACGTATGCGCGCGGTGACCGCGCCGAGGCCGTGATCTCGATCGAGCAGATCGCCAGCACGCTCATGTGGAATCGGAGCGGTGCGACGGAACAGAACGTGATCGGCTACCGCTCGCAGGCGCTCGGCACACAGCTCCCGACGATCGGCTTTTTACAAAACGCGTGGGCGGTGCCGTCACTCTATGGCAATCGCCTGTCACTGATGTTCGGTCAGGACACGTCGCCGCGGCGATTGGGCCGTCGACGTTCAGACCCGGTGCTCTTTGCCGTGCATCCGCTGGCCGATGATCGCGAGCGGTTCTACCGCTTCAGTGGCGGCGATACGATCCAGACACTGCGCGTCGGCGACCGGGAGTTGTCGATCGTTCGTATTCAGGTGACGCCGCGCGGCGCGCCGAACGGCAAGTTCGTGCTCTTTACCGGAGAACTCGATCTCGACGCCTCGCGCTCGCACGTCGTGCGGATGCGCGGACATTTCGACGTCGTGGGTGACAGGCCCTCTCTCTTTGCGCGCGCGATGCGCTCGACCGTCGCCGGGCTCATCTACGTCGAGCTCGAAAACTCGGAACGTGACGGCGAGTACTGGTTGCCGTCGTACCAGCGATTCGAAGCTCAAGTGACGGTTCCCGCCGCCGGTGAGGGACGCACGACTTTCCGGATTCTGACGCGGTTCCACGACCTCGCGCTGTCGCCGCCGACCATCGCCGATGCCGGCCTTGATTCGATGGAGGCGATGGCGCATCCGCTGCACATCGCGCCGCGCGACTCGCTCGCCGCGTATCGTCGCTGGCTTCGCGATCTCGGCGCGCTCTCGGCCGACGCGCGGGCCAGCGACTTCGAGGACGTCGCCCCAGCGAAGGACCGCGGCGATGGCGCGCCAGTCATCGCATTTCAGACGGAGCGTGTCACGGATCTGGCGCACTTCAACCGCGTCGAAGGGCTCTATACCGGTGGCGGCGTCACCGCGAAGTTGCGCGATTTCGCGCCCGGTGTGACGTTGCGCGCGATCGCGGGATATGCGTGGTCGGAACGTACGGCGCGCGGCCGCGTCGTCGCCGAGCTTCACCGTGGAACCACAACCTGGGCATTTCGGGCTGGCCGGTCGCTCGATATCACGAACGATTTTCGCAGCCCGTTCGATTCGGGGCAGACGTTCGCCGCCGTCTTCGGGCGGGATGACTACGATTACGTGGATCGCCGGTTTGCGCTCGCGTCGGTCACCCATCTCATCAGTGCAGAACGGAATCTCTCGATCTACGCCGAACTCGGGGCCGCGCAGGACAAGTACGCCCCGGCCGTGCTGCAGTACGGCGTGTTTCGTAGAGGAGATCCGTTTCGTCAGAACCGTCAGGTCACGCGGGGTGACTATACGAAGAGTGTGCTCGAACTACGCCGGAACCCCGATCTGGATGCCACGCGGCTCCGGCCCGGTGCGAGCGCCGTACTGCGCTACGAGCGCGGTGATGGACAGCTCAACTATCAGCGCGCCGAACTGCGCCTCATGACGAGGGCAAATCACGGCCCTTGGACGATCGCCGGACGATTAGACGCTGGCGCACTGTTCGGATCGTCGCTACCGCCGCAACAGCTTTTTGAAATGGGGCAGAACGAGGGGCTTGCTGCGTACGACTACAAGGAGTTCGCGGGGGATCATGCGGCTGGACTTCGCGGACTCGTGAGCTACCGGCTCCCCTTGTTGCGATCACCGATTCACATATTCCGGCAGTTCTGGCTGCCAGAGCCGGGTCCGTCACTGGCGGTCATCCTGCAGAGCGGCTGGGCAGAGGCATCGACGCCGAGTGCGCGCGCTGCCGTCGCCGCGCTCGGATCACGCAACGGGAACGCGCTCTCGCGGCCAACCGGTGCCGTTCGCAGTTCGGTTAGCGCCGGGCTGCGCTTCTTCGGCGGTTCGATGGGTGTGATGGTCACCCGACCGCTCGACCACGCGGATCAGTGGCGACTCAAGTTCGATGCCAATCCGCAGCCCTGACGGCTGCAGATCAGAACTCGCCGATCATTCCGATCTCGGTTTGGAGACGCTGATCGTGTTTCGCGAGCACCTGGTTCTGCGCCAGCGCGATGAGCGCGCGCACATCGGTGGCCGTCGCACCGCCAAGGTTGACGATGATGTTGGCGTGAATGTGGGAGATCTGGGCATTGCCGATGCGATGTCCTTTCAGTCCGCACTGATCGACCAATCGGCCTGCTCCCACACCCTCAATTTTCTTGAAAATTGATCCGGCGCTCGGATGATACTCGAGCCATGGGTGACGCGAACCACGCCAACTCAGGTTTTCCTGCATCGTGCGATGGAGCGCCGCCTGATCGGCCTTCGCGAGCGTGAATGTAGCGGCGAGGGCGATTTCACCGGAATTGTGGAGGCGGCTCGTGTCGTAGCCGAATCGCATCTCGCCATTCGGCACCGTCACGCGCGTATTGTTCGGCAGCAACAACTCGACGGACGATACGACCTCGGCGATGAACATCGTGCGATCGCGCTCTGGTGCCGGCGACAGAAAGTGCAGATTCTGCCAGACGGCGCCGCCAACGGTGCTCGGAATCCCGACGTAGTGCTCGAGTCCGGAGAGTCCGTGGGCGACCGTCGTCCGAATAAGATTGGCAACGATCGTTCCACTTTCGGCACGAACGGTCGTGGCTGTCGGGAACTCGACGTGCTCCGCAGTGTTTCGGATGACAAGGCCGCGGACGCCACGATCGCCGACCAGGATGTTGGCGCCGAGCCCGAGCACGAACCACGGTACGCCGGCGCCTCGCGCCGCGGTGATCGCGCTGGCGAGTTCGTCCGCCGTGGTGGCATCGTACAACAGGTCGGCAGGACCGCCGATCTTGAACGTCGTGTAGGGCGCCAAGGGAACATCTCGGCGCAAGCGATCAGCGGCGAGAACGCGCCGCAGCACTTCATACCGATTGTCGGAGACTGCTGTGCTCATAGTGAACGAAATCAACAAGTGCCGGGGGCGTATCGCCAGCGGCGTCCTCGTATTGGCGAGCGCGATCGCGCTGACCGCTGGCGCAGCCGCGGCCCAGCGAGCCCAGCTGGAAAAGGTCATCCAGCGAAAAGTCCTCGCCAACGGCCTCGAGGTCATCGTACTCGAGAATCACGGTGTTCCGCTGGCGACGGCGGAAATCACGGTGCGGAACGGCTCGTTCACACAGTCCCCGGAGTATGCGGGGCTGGCGCATCTATATGAACACATGTTCTTCAAGGCGAATGACCGCTTTCCCGAGGTCGATCAGTACATCGACCGTATGTCCGCACTCGGCGCGGTCTTCAATGCCAGTACGCGCGAGGAACAGGTCAACTACTATTTAACCTTTCCGTCGGACTCGCTGGAGAGCGGCCTGAATCTGCTCGTCGCCGGACTGCTCGGGCCGAAGTTTCGTCAGGACGAGCTCGAGCGGGAGCGGCAGGTGGTGATCGGCGAGTACGACCGCAACGAATCGAGTCCGTTCTTCCGCCTCGAAGAGGCGATGGGCCGGAAACTCTGGGGCGATCAGTGGAGTCGCAAGAACGTGATTGGCGACCGACAGGTGATTGGCACGACGACTCCGGAAAAAATGCGGTACATCCGCAACCTGTATTACGTCCCGAATAACTCGGTGCTGTTAATCTCCGGTGACGTAAGGCCTGCGACCGCCTTCGCGCTGGCGGAAAAGATCTATTCGTCGTGGAAACGTGGCGACGATCCGTTCGTAAGGGTGCCGGTCCCGGCGATTGCGCCGCTTACCGGCAACGCCGGCGTCGTCGTCGAAGAGAACGTTAATGCGCTGACGGTCATGCTACAGTGGCAAGGGCCGAGCGTTCGGAAGGACGAGGCCGCGACGTTCGTCGCCGACGTGTACAGCGATGTGCTCAACAACGATCAGTCGAGGTTCCAGCGAAAGCTCGTCGACACGGGGCTTTGGCAGAGCGTCGTCGTCAACTACTACACGCTCAACAATGTTGGCCCGATCACGGTGAGCGGACAAACGACGCCGGAGAAATTCCGGGAGGCGATGTCCGCACTATACAGCGAACTGAATCAGTCGGTAAAGCCCGGCTATTTCACGCAGGATGAGCTTGACGCGACGAAAGCGAACCGTGCCGTTTCGACGGCCTTCGGGCTCGAACGCAGTTCGGAGTCGTCGCACACGATCGGGTTCTGGTGGAGCGTCAGCGGCCTCGATTATTACATGAAATACAACGACGAGATGGCAAAGCGAACGGCATCCGACCTGCGTGACTACGCAAACAAGTACATCATCGGACGGCCGCACATCGTCGGCGTGATGATGACCGCGGCCGACCGGCGTCGTCTGAAGCTCACCGAAGCGGAACTCACGTCGCTGGGGATCGTGCCATGAACCGACTGATGCAGCGAAGCGCACGTACGACGGTCGCGGCATTCATTGCGCTGGCGACGTGGGCGACGGTCGGCGCGGCGCAGGCCGACAGTCTGACGACATCGTATACCGTGAACGGCATGCGCGTCATTCATCGCCGCACGAATACCTCACTCGTCGTCGCCAATCTCTACTTGCTTGGCGGCGTCAGGCAGTTCACGCCCGCGATGGCCGGAATCGAGACGTTCCTGCTCGCGGCGAGCGAGCGCGGCACGGCACGCTATCCGAAAGCCGCGCTCCGTAAGGCGATGGCGCGCACCGGGAGTGCGATTGCCGTCTCGCCGGGCGAAGACTGGACGCTCGTTGGCATTCGCACAACGACAAGCGAGCTCGATTCCACGTGGGCGATCTTCGCCGATCGTCTGATGCGGCCGACGCTCGATTCGGCGGACGTCGAGCTGGTGCGCGAGCAAATCGTCAGCGGCGTGCGGCAGCGCGCTGACAGTCCGGACGCGACGCTCGAATATCTCGCCGACAGCATCGCCTACGCGGGACAGCCATACGCACTGTCGCCGGTCGGCGACGAGAAGTCCCTGTCTCGCATTACGCTGGCGCAACTCCGCGCCTATCACACCGCGCAGTTCGTGACGTCGCGAATGTTGTTGGTCGTCGTGGGCGATGTCTCACGCGCAAAGGTCGAGACGCTCGTGCGTAACTCGATCGCGAAGCTTCCGGCGGGGACGTATTCCTGGACGATGCCGGCCACCCGTGCGGCGTTGCCGGGTGACGCGGTGTTCGCCCGACGCCCGCTGCCGACGAATTATATTCAGGGATATTTCGCCGGTCCACCGGCGAACTCTCCGGACGGGCCGGCGCTGCGCGTCGCATCCGCCGTCCTGTCGGGACGTATGTTCGCCGAGATTCGCTCGCGGCGGAATCTCACCTATGCGGTGAGTGCGAACTACCGCGACCGCGGCCTGACTTCACTGGGCCTGTACGTCACGACCACGGCGCCCGACACCACGCTCGCCCTGATGAAGAACGAAGTGCGGGCGTTACAAGGCTCCAGCATTCCGACGGAGAATCTGCAGCCGCTCGTCGCACAATTTCTGACGGAATACTTTCTTGATAACGAGACGATCACGGCACAGGCCGATTTTCTTGCACGCGCCCAACTCTATCGCGGCGACTTCCGTGCCGGCGACCGGTTCGTCGCCGAGCTACGCGCCGTCACTGGCGACGACGTGCGCCGAGTGGCGAACACCTATCTAAAAAACGCGCGATGGGCGTATGTCGGCGACCCATCGCGCGTCCGGAAGGACCGCCTGCAGTTCTGACGGCGCGCTAACGCCGATCGCGCAGGACACCTCGCACGCCGTCGAGCGATCCGCCGACGGCGTGCAGCGCCACGAGCAGATGATAGACGAGGTCGGCCGCTTCCTCGGTTGCACGGGCCGCGTCGGCGTCGGCGCACGCGGTGACGAACTCGGCCGCTTCCTCCCCGATTTTTTTGAGCCGCAGATTCCGATCTCGCAGCAGCTTCGTGGTGTAGCTGCTGTGATCGTCCGGCGGGGAGGCATCGCGGCGATCGATCATCGCGTCGAGTTCGCCAAGTGTTTCGGCAGCGATGTCGCCGAAGCAGGTGACGGAGCCGGTGTGGCAGCTCGGGCCGGCGGGAATCACACGGGCGAGCACGGCATCGCGGTCGCAGTCGGCGGTGAGTGAGACGACGCGCTGGGTGTTGCCGCTCGTCGCTCCCTTGTGCCACAGCCCGCGTGATCGCGACTGATAGTGCATCTCGCCCGTGTCGAGCGTCCGCTGCAGCGCTTCACGGTTCGCGAAGGCCTGCATCAAGACTTGACCCGTGCGCGCGTCCTGCGCCACGACGGTGACGAGTCCTTTTCCCTTATCAAAATCGAGTGCATTGAGATCGAACAACATATCGGCAGCCATAAGTAATTGGTGGGAACGTCGTTCTATGCGGAGCCAGCGATGAGCGCGCGAGCGGCCACCGCGACGCCGGCATTCGTGGCGATTGCGTGACCGCCGAACACGGTGCGGGAGCCAGTGAGATCGGTGAACACGCCGCCCGCCTCCTCGATAATCGGTTGAAAACAGGCCGCATCCCACGGATTCACGATCGGATCGACCATCACTTCGGCGCGACCGGTCGCGACGAGGAGATAGCCGAAGCAATCACCCCAACTCCGACTGACCGCCGCGCTCCGCGAAAGCCGGTCCCAGCCCTCTTGCGAAATCGGTGGACCGACGGTCCGGTCATCGGTAATCAGCACGGTTGCCGCAGAGAGATCCGTGACCGAACTCACGTTCGACCGTACGCCGTTGCACCACGTGCCGCACCCGGGCGCCGCGACGATCATTTCATCAACCGGCGCAAAGCATGCGGCGCCCGCGAGGACGCGCTCGCCTTCGACGAGGGCCACAAGTGACCCCCAGAGTGGAACGCCACGAACGAAACTCTTCGTACCGTCGATCGGATCTACAATCCACCGGCGCCCACTTCGGCCAATGCGTTCGCCGAACTCTTCGCCGAGAATACCGTCGTCCGGAAAACGCGCGGCGATCCACTCGCGGACGGCGAGTTCGGCGTTCCGGTCGGCGATGGTCACCGGACTGCCGTCACCTTTGGTGTCGATGGCGACGCCGGTGCGGTAGTGCTTGAGTGCGACGGCGCCGGCGAGCTTTGCCGCATCGTGCGCCGCCTGCATGAGTGACTGTAGTTCCGCCGTCATGCCGCTGCGTCTCGCACAGGAAGATGCGCCTCGCGCATCGCACGCTTAAGCTCGCCGACCGTCACGAGGCCGTCGTGCAGAATACCGGCGACTAGGGCCGCGTCGGCGTGCCCGTCGACGATTGCGTCCCGGATGTGCGAGGCATTCCCTGCTCCCCCACTGGCAATCACCGGCACCCGCACCGCGTCAGCGACGGCTCGCGTCAGTTCGATCGCGTAGCCGTCGCGCGCGCCGTCCTTATCGATACTCGTGAGCAAAATCTCGCCAGCGCCGAGCTCGACGCATCGCTTCGCCCACAATACCGCATCGAGATCGGTCGACGTACGCCCGCCGGCCGTGAAGACGCGCCACGCGCCGTCGACGCGCTTCGCATCGATACTCGCGACGATGCACTGCGCGCCGAATCGTGTGGCGCCCTGCGTAAAAATCTCCGGCGTCCGCACACCGGCGCTGTTGACGCTGACCTTGTCGGCCCCCGCGCGGAGCGCCGCGGCGATATCGTCGACGGTGCGAATGCCGCCGCCGATCGTCAGCGGAATGAAGAGCCGTTCGGCCGTCCGACGCGCGAGATCGAGTAGTGTTGCGCGCTCCTCGTGTGTCGCGCCGATGTCGAGAAAGGTGATCTCGTCGGCGCCGTCACGTTCGTAGCGCCTAGCGAGTTCCACCGGATCGCCAACGTCGCGCAGGCCGACGAACTGCGTTCCCTTCACGACGCGCCCCGCGCGAACGTCGAGACAGACGATGAGTCGTCGCGTCAGCGTCACGACTGCTCCAGCTGCACCGAACCCTTCGTACTGAAGACGCTGCCGGTATCGGCGAGTGCCTGACGCAGCGAGAAACCCAGCGCCTTAAACGCCGCCTCGACGACATGATGACGATCTTCTCCGCGCAGAATCCGGATGTGCAGCGTGAATTTACCGGCGTCGCAGAAGGAGCGCATCCAGTGTTCGTAGAGCGAACTGGGCACGGGTCCTCGGTAGTACGGCCGGCCGCCAACATCGATCGCCGCCTGCACGAGCGCCTCGTCCATCGGAACGACACGCTCGCCGTAGCGCGCGGCCCCCAGCGGAACGATCGCGGCGACTACGGCGCCGACGCTGAGTGCGACGTCTTCGACGATGTGATGACGCAGGTCCCCGCGTGCCGAAATCGTGAGATCGATACCGCTGTACTTCGCGAGCACCACCATCATATGATCGAGAAACGGCACACTGGTGTCGATCTTCGCGCCCCCGGTGCCAATGCGGGCTTCAACGCGAATCTTAGTTTCCTTGGTCTCGCGTTCGACGAGTTTGGTCAGGCTCACTGCGAAAACTCCTCCGCGACGATGCGCGGATCGAGGGTTCCGGTATAAAGCGCCATGCCGAGCACGGCACCGGCAAGGCCACGTTCTTCAAGCGCGCGCAGATCCTGCATCGTCGTGACGCCACCCGAGGCGAAGACGGGCCACGTACTGGTCTCGGCGACATCCTCCATGAGCGGAAGGTCGGTGCCCTGCAACAACCCCTCGCGATGCACGGCGGTCACGAGCAGGCCGCCCAGCGGAAGGTGTGCAAGATCTTCGACGACATCGATAATGTTGCGCGGCAGCTCCTGCGCCCACCCGCGCGTGAGGACGCGGCGCTCGCGCACATCGGCGGCGAGAATAATGCGGCCGGGATGCGCGTGGCTGACCGCGTCGAGCCAGTCCGGTTCTTCGAGCCCCTTCGTGCCGATGACGATCCAATCGGCGCCCTCGTCGAGTAGTTCGACGATGCGCTCCGTTGAGCGAACGCCACCGCCGACCTGCATCGCCGCCGTGTCGTCGGCGAGTAGGTCGCGCACGATGTCACGGTTCGAGCCACGGCCCGTCGCTGCGTCGAGGTCGACGACGTGCGTGCGAGTAAAACCGGCCTGAGCCCAGCGGCGCGCGACATCGCGTGGGTCGTCGAGGCGAACGCTTTCTTTCGCGTAGTCGCCACCGACGAGCTGCACGACGTGGCCTTCGCGAAGATCGACCGCAGGAATCGCTAGCATTGGCGCAGGAACTCCTCGATGAAACGAAGACCCGGAGCCGAGCTCTTCTCCGGATGGAATTGCACGCCGACCGTCGCGCCGGAGCGCACGGCAGCGGCGAAGCGATCGCTCTCGTGCGTGCTCCACCCGATCACGACCGACGTCTCAGACGGACGGCAGATGAAACTGTTCGCATAGTACGCGATCTCGAGACCGGATGCCTGAAAAAGTACGTCCGCCGTGTTGTCGATGGTATTCCAGCCAATTTGCGGGACACGTGCGCCACGAATGCGCTCGACGCGTCCGGGAATTGCACCGAGCCCGGCACCGGCTCCTTCGTCACTCTCGTCGAACAGCAGTTGCATTCCGAGGCAGATACCGAGACACGGGAGACCGCCGGCGAGTGCCGCACGCATCGCCTCACTCCCCGGCGCCAGCGCCTGCGACGCCGATCCGAACGCACCGACCCCCGGAAGAACGAGTACGTCCGTGTCGATCGCCTTCGTGGGATCCGTTTCGAGCTGCACGACACGGCCAGCCCCCTGTAGCGCCTTCGCCAGCGAATGCAGATTGCCCGCACCGTAGTCGAACAGCGTGATCCGCATCAGTCCGTTACCTCGCTCACGGCGTCGACTACCAGTTGCATCAACTCCCACGGCGCGGCGGTGATGCGCAGGGCGTCGCCGATGCCGGGGAGATTCTCGAATGCGCGAACTGAGACGCCTCTCGTACGCAGCACCGCTGCGATCGCCGTTGCCTTCGGCGTTGGCACACAGAGAAAGTTCGTCGCGGATTCCAGTGGCATCAGTCCGAGTGCGCGCAGCTCAGTCGCGAGGCGATTGCGGTTTGTCACGGCGTCGGCGGCTCGTGCTGCGACCCAATCACGGTCGTCGGTCATCGCGGCGACTGCCGCCGCTTCGGCGAGAGAATTCAGCTTGTACGGGCCGCGCGACCGTTCGATCGTCTCGACGATTCGAGCGCTCGCCGTCCCGTAACCGATGCGAAGGCCGGCAAGGCCGTACGCTTTTGACAGCGTGCGACAGACGAGGACGCGATCGAAGCCCGGCGCTTCGCTCAGAAAACCGGGCTCGCCGGAAAACTCTGCATACGCTTCGTCGATGATGACGAGACCCGGCGCCTCAGCAATCACGCGTCGAATCGCCGCCGCCGGCGTCGCTGTCGAGGTCGGGTTATTCGGCGAGCACAAATAGATGATGCGCGCTTCGGTCACCAACAAGGCGTCGACATCCATCTCGAAGCGATCATTCAGCGGCACCGGCACCGGCACCACACCATTGATGCGCGAAAACACCGGCAACATGACGAAGGTCGGATCTGGGTGGGCGATGCGATCGCCGTGATCGGCGAAGGCGCGAATTGCACAGTCGAGAATGTCATCGGAGCCATTTCCCGTGACGACGCACTCGGGCGCGATGCCCGCGCGCTCGGCGACGACGTTCTTCAAGTCACGACCGTACAAGTCGGGATATCCGGCGGCGCCGCCCGCTGCGCCGCGAGCGAGTGCCGCCCTCGCCGCAGGAGGCGTCCCCCAAAGATTCGTGTTGTCACTCAGATTAACCGCGATTTCGCTCCCGCTGCTGTAGCGCGGAATTGTTGCGAAGTCGGGGCGTGCCAGTTGATCTGCGGTTCGACGAATCATCGCACACGCTCCGGCATCCATTGCCGCGCCGATGCGGCGTGACTGGGAAGCCCTTCGGCGTCGGCGAAGATTCCGACGTCAGAAGCAAGCGCGGCGGCGGCGCGTCCACTCACACGCTGCCAGGTGGTCCAGCGGAAGAAATCGAGCGTCGATAGCCCCGAGTAGCTGCGCGCAAGTCCGCCCGTCGGCAACACGTGATTCGCGCCGGTCATGTAGTCTCCGAACGCGACACTGCTGGATGGCCCGATGAAGATCGTACCGCTGTTGCGGAGCACAGTGGCGGCGCGCTCGGCGTCGCGTCCGATGATGAGTACGTGCTCCGCGGCGTACAATGAACCAAAGGCTACGGCCTCGTCGAATGAGGCGACCGTCACGATCCCGCCGCGCGCCGCGAATGCATCGCGCACGATTGACTCGCGCGGAACGCCAGGCACGAGCCGGTCAAGCGCTAATACGACGCGATCGGTGAGCGCATCACTCGACGTCACCAGCACGACTGCGGCCAGCGGATCGTGTTCGGCCTGCGCGATCATCTCGAAGGCGACGACCGCGGCGTCCGCCGTCTCGTCCGCGATCACGAGCAGTTCGCTTGGCCCGGCAGGCGCATCGATCGCCACAGATCCCGCCACCTGAAGCTTTGCCTCAGCGACGTATGCGTTGCCCGGGCCCACGACCCGGTCGACGCGCGGCACGGAGTCCGTTCCGAACGCCATCGCCGCAATAGCGCCGGCGCCGCCGATCGCGAAGACTCGATCGACGCTGGCGAGCTCCGCCGCCGCGAGCAGCACCGGTGACGGAATTCCGTCGGGCCCGGGCGGCGAGCAGACGATGACTTCGCGCACGCCGGCGACACGTGCCGGGATGGCGCCCATGAGCAGGCTACTCGGATACGTGGCCCGCCCTCCCGGCGCATAGACGCCGACGCGATCGAGCGGATCCGGCCGCCGGCCGATGACGACGCCGTCGGCAGTGGTCGTTTCGCGCGCGACCGGCAAAAATGCCTCATGCACCGATTTGATATTCGCCGCGCTACGCTCGAGGGCGCGGCGCAGTTCGGGATCAAGTGTCTCGAGCGCCCGCCGCCACGCGTCGCGCGGCACCTCAAGCGTATCGAGCGAAACGCCGTCAAACTCCTTTGCAAAGGCGCGCAGCGCACCGTCGCCGTCGCGCCGTACACGCTCGACAATCTCGAACGTGCGCGCCCGGATCGGCGCGTCGCTACTTGTGCTCCGGTCGAAGAGCGCGCGGTACGCATCGGTGCCGCGCGCTGGTATCGGGCCGCGCACGCGAAGCGTCACGGCGCTCATGCGAGGAGCCTTTCGATACGCGTTACGAGAATTCCTTCGCCGCCAAGCGCCTTGAGCTGCGTGATCGTGCGATAAATCGTCGCCGCCGGGGCGACGGCGTGCACTGCGACCATGGCGCCGCCGTTCATGACGTCGATCACCGTCGGACCGGAGATGCCGGGGAGGACGCGCTTCACTTCGTCCAACCGCGCGCGCGGCACGTTGGCCATCACATAACGTTGGCCGCGCGCCGCGAGCACGGAGGCGAGCGCCATGACGAGTTCATCGAGCGTTCGCGCGCGGTCGGCGTCCGATGTCGGCGTCGCCGCGGTGATCAACCGGGCGCTGGATTGCAACACCGTGGCCACTTCGCGAAGGCCGTTGACGCGGAGCGTCGACCCGGTCGACGTGAGATCGAGAATGATGTCGGCGATGCCGAGATGCGGCGTGACTTCGACCGAGCCGGAAACAGGAACGATGTCGATCGCCTTGCCAGCGTCGGCGAAGAACTTGCGCGTGATGTTGGGGAACACCGTTGCAACGCGTGACTTACCCGCGATGTCATCCAGCGAACGAATCCCGCTCTCTTCACGCGCCGCGACGACGAGCCGGCATTTCCCAAACTCGAGGTCGAGACGCGAGGTCAGATCGCGACCGGACTCGGTCACCAGATCCCAACCGGTGATTCCGGCATCCGCGGCGCCGTCGGCGACGAACTCCGGAATGTCCTGCGCGCGAACGAAAATCGCCTCGAATTCGCCGCCGAGTGATGCCGTGAGGGCGCGCTCACTCGAGGCGCGGACTTCGAGGCCGGCATCGGCGAGGAGATCCCGGCAGTCGATGTTGAGGCGGCCTTTATTGGGGAGGGCAATGCGCAGCATGGTGGTTACTTATGAAAGAGGGCGAAAAAGAGGGGATAAATAGCAAAAAGCCCGTCCGGGATGGACGGGCCGTGGTATCGGGCGGGGTGTCGAGGCGCCGCTAGGCGACCATCAGAGCACACGCAACGAAACCGCGACCCGTCGGGCCGTGGTGATGCGTATGATGGGTGGAGGTCGGGCGGATCATGATGCGAAGGGTAGCCGGAGCGACGGCCCGAGTCAACGCCGGACGGGGTCCAACGCATTGCGTCCAGCCCGCATTGTGAATAATTTCACATTGTTGGGAGGTAACGTTTCCCAGCATTCGCTCTTACTTATCCTTGTCCAATCCGGTTCTGGAGGCTTTTCGTAATGCGGTTCATCGGTAAGGCGCTCGTTGCGAGCGCAGTTGTCCTCGGCGCCTGCGGCGGCGGCGAAAAGAAGGAAGAGGCTCCGGCGGCTGCGGCCCCGGTGGCTGCGCCTGCGCCTGTGGCGGCTCCGGCTGCTGCTGCGACGGCTGGCGGCGCGGCTCCGGTGACGGGCGCGACGATCGAAGTCAAGATGATCGGCGACGAGAAGGGATATCGCTTCGAGCCCGCTGTAGTGAAGGCGAAGACGGGCGATGCGATCAAGTTCGTGTTCATCTCGGGCGGCCCGCACAACGTCGCGTTCGACGCGGCCACGATCCCGGCCGACGTCAAGGCGCAGCTCGATGCGAACTTCGGCACGAACAAGATGGCGGAACTCTCGAGCAACATGATGATGAACGCGGGCGAGTCGGTCACGATTTCGCTTGGCGGCATCAAGGCCGGCACGTACGATTTCCACTGCACGCCGCACCTTGCCATGAACATGAAGGGCAAGCTGACCGTCCAGTAGTTTTCGGACGCAGTCGCACGACAACAACGGGCGCCCGGTCACCGGGCGCCCGTTGTTGTCGTGTCCGTGTCGCACGCGCCGCCGCTTCCCGCCGTACTTTCCCTGCTGATGTCCGCGACTACTCCCGCAGCCGCCTCGGTCTCCCGTGCGGAATGGCTCAGCGCGCGCGCCGCGCTCGCCGGCCAACGCACCGGCCGGTTTGCCGTACTTGCGTCGGCCATCTTCCTCACGGTACTGGTTGCGCTGCTCCTGGTGCTGCGCTTCAGCGGCTCGCCGTCGTCGACACAGGCGCCGGTCGTCCGCGCCGACACTGTCCGTCTTCTCGATCTCGCGACGGCGTCTGTCCGCACGGTGGCAACCGCCGACTCACAGTACGAATCGGCGATTCTCGCGTCGAAACTCGTGGGCGGCACGACGGAAGGATTCTCGCCGCGTCAACGCGCCGAGCGTGATTCGTTGCAAGTGCTCGCCTCATCACTGGACACCCTGCTCGACCGTACGGCGCGCGCGCCGTTGCCGGAATCATTTCGCGCGCTCGGCGCATCGCGCGGAATGCGCGGCGATCCCCGCGTCCTCTCGCTGCTCGATTCGCTCGATGAGATCGACAGGCGTCGCGCGGCGATCGTGCCGTCGCTGGGCGCCGAACGGCAGTTCACCGAACTCACCACGGCGGTCACTGCCGTTGGACAGGCGCTACGCGAGGTCGCGACGCAGCAACGCGTCGCCATTGCAAGATCGATTGCCGATCTCGAGGCGACAACGACACAGCCACTCGTGATCGATACCGCGGGGCCACGGATGCGCCGTGACAGCGTGCGCGTTCGTTCGCGCGCCGCGGCGTCGGGACTCGCGGCGGCGCGACTGATGAATCAGCGTACCGACAGCGAGGAGAGACGACGGGTCGAAGATTCGAACCGTCGGGTGCCACCCGTGGCAACGCTTGTCGCCGCCCTCGTGCTCGGTCTGATCGTTGGCTTCTCGCTGAATCTCGCGAGCGAAATCGGCCGCCCTACGATCGCGAGCGCACGAGAAGCGGAACAGATCGCCGTCGCGCCGGTCATCGTCATCGCGCGCGAGAAAAATCGCGTGCCGCGTGTTGGCGGCATCGACCCGTTCCGCATGTTGTATCTCGGACTGACCGCGACGGGGACGCGCACGCGAACGGTCGTCGTTACGGGTGATCAGTCCGCGGTCGTCGCCACGGTGGCCGGCCGCCTGGCCTTGGCCGCGGCTGCCGACGCGCGCGCGACGCTCGTTGTCGATGCCGACGCCGAGGGGAGTTCCGTGGCGGGATACTACAATGAACGGCCGGAGCCGGGTTTTACCGACGCCCTTGCGAGTGTTCGGCTCTGGCGTGAAGTCACGCGACCAATTGGCGCGAATGACGGACTCTCGATTGATATCATTCCCGGCGGTGCGCTCCGTCGCGACGCGCTCGATGCCGAGTCCATCGAAGGCGCTCGGCTCGAATTCGAGCGGTTTCGACAGCAGTACGACTTCTGCATTGTCGTTGCGCCGGGAGCGGCGGCCGTTGAGCGGCTAACACCGCTGCTGGATTCGCCGATCAGCATACTGTGCGCCGAGGTCGGTCGAACGACGCTAGAGGCGCTGCGCCAGTCGGCCAACGGCGCGCGCGCTGCTGGGGTGACAGTGCACGGACTCACATTGTGGGACGCTGCGCTCCCGCAACTGCCGATACGATCAGAGTTGATGTCGAGATCGCTAGGAAGCACTCAAGCATCGAGGTATTAGAGCCATTAGTCGATCATTACAAAGCCATAATCACGCCATATTATGACGAAATCCGAATATGTGGCAAATTCATCAGGATTCCGCCCCGTTACTCTGGATAGCGCGCCGTCGAGCGAATGACGACTTCGCTCGGCACTTCGCGATTCAGACGGCGGCGTGGGGGCGGTCAATCTCGCGATCGTGGCGTTCGCGACCGGCGCCGTTGCCCCGCGCGATAGCGCGTCCGTGGATTCGCTCGATCGGTTTCTGTGGCTGAATGTCGGTCTCGACGTCGGCTATATCGCGGTCGGCGCGACAATGACGCTCGCGCTGTGCATTCTCGACCTACAGCTAACGGCGCACATTTCGCGCGGCTAGATTTCCTGCTCAACGCATCACTCGCTGGACGGTGGGCTATCGCTGCTATGACCGGCTACTCTGATCGCATCAACCACGCGTTCGCCTTCGCGGCCAAGCATCACGACCGCCAGGTTAGGAAGGGCACGCGCCTGCCCTACGTCACGCATCCGGCAAACATTGCGATCATCCTCACGCGCTACGGGCAGGACGACACAACCGTCGTCGCCGGCATCCTGCACGACGTGATCGAAGATTCCGTGCGCGAAGGGTGGACGCCGGAGATGCTCGAGGAGCGCATCGGAGAAAAATTTGGACCCGACGCGCTGCAGACCGTGCTGGCGGTGACGCTTCGCCGCCACGACGACGACGGCAACGAACTCGACAAAGAGGAAAAGCGCGCCGATCTGCTGATTCGACTCGCGAATGCGGATGCGCGCGCGCGCTGGGTTTGCGCCGCCGACATGGTGCACAACGGCAGTTCGATTCTCGCCGATCTGAAGCGCACCGTCGACATCGAATCTGTCTGGAGCCGGTTCAGTGTCGGCCGCGACGGTACGATTCGCTGGTACCGCGCCGTCTACGATCGCCTCGTCGAACTCGGCTTCACCACGCCGATTTCCGACGAACTGCGTGACGTTACGGAAGCGCTCGAAAAATTCAGCGCCGCGACGCCCGCCTCCGCCTGACCGCGAAGACGATGCGCGCGCGACGTCACACTGTCGCGACCGCCGGGTAGCGGGTCATCACGTAGTCGTTGAGAATGTCGAGGAACTCCGGGACGATGTTGTCGCCTTTGAGCGTGACCTTCAGTGCGCCGTCGACGTAGACCGGCGCCTTGGGTTCCTCGAATGTTCCGGGGAGCGAGATCCCGATGTTCGCGTGCTTCGACTCACCGGGGCCGTTCACGACGCAGCCCATCACGGCGACTTTCATATCCTCGACACCGGGATGCACGCCGCGCCACAGCGGCATCTGCTCGCGCAGATACCCCTGAATGTCCTCGGCCATCTTTTGGAAGAATGTGCTCGTCGTCCGACCGCAGCCCGGACACGCCGTCACCTGTGGAGCGAACGAGCGCAGGCCGAGTGACTGCAACACCTGCTGAGCGACGAACACTTCCTCGGTGCGATCGCCGCCGGGACGCGGCGTGAGCGATACGCGAATGGTGTCACCGATGCCTTCGGCGAGTACGAGCGAGAGCGCGGCAGTCGTCGCGATGACGCCCTTCGTCCCGAGTCCCGCTTCGGTGAGCCCGAGATGTAGCGGATAGTCGCAGCGCGACGCGAGGCGACGGTAGCAGTCGAGCAGATCCTGCACGATCGAGATCTTCGCGGAGATGAGAATATGATCGTGCGGCAGTCCCGTCTCTTCGGCGAGGTGCGCCGAGCGCAACGCGCTTTCGATCATGGCTTCCATGTAGACGTCCTTGGCATCGAGCGGTGCGGCGGACTTCGCGTTCGCATCCATCATCGAGGTGAGGAGATCCTGATCGAGCGAGCCCCAGTTCACGCCGATGCGTACCGGCTTGCCGTGATCGACAGCGACGTGGACGATCGTGCGGAAATTCTCGTCGCGATGTTTTGCCCCGACGTTACCCGGATTGATGCGGTACTTCGCGAGGGCGCGCGCGCAGTCCGGATACTTTCGGAGGAGCAGATGGCCGTTGTAGTGGAAGTCGCCGACAATCGGCACGGTGCAGCCGAGGTCGGCCGCCCGCTGAATCATCTCAGGCACGGCGGCGGCGGCTTCGTCGTTGTTCACCGTTACGCGAACGATTTGCGATCCTGCGGTGGCGAGCGCGGCAACTTGCGCGGCGGTCGCGGCGGCGTCGGCGGTATCGGTGTTCGTCATCGACTGGACGACGATTGGATGGCCGGAACCGACTGCAACGTTGCCGACGTGGGCTGTAACGGAGTTGCGGCGCTGTTTGAAAACCACGGAATCCTCTGCTGAGTTCACGCCGAAAAGTACAGCCTGACGAGCGCGAATGCGCTGTGCCGCGACCGGTTTTTTGCCTCCGTGCCGGGGCCGGTGCTTGCCTACTACTTGGATGCCACTTGGTGAACTGCGGCGGAGTGGCGACCTTCCCTGCACGATCGGATTCGACTCAACTTCACGAACATCCGCGCTTTACGAGGCACCGTCATGACCGACACTGATTCGACCGTCCCGCCCGCCGCCCCGAAAGGGTTTGCCCGTCGTAACTGGGGGAAGCTGACGATTCTGACGCTGGTCTTCGTGCCCGCCGCGGTTTTCACGATCTGGGCCGGTGTAGCGCTCAATTACACGTATTCGAGCGGAACCCGCGTCGGTTTCGTGCAGAAGTTCTCGCGCAAGGGATGGCTCTGCAAGACGTACGAGGGCGAACTCGCGCAGGTGAATCTTCCCGGTGCGCTGTCGCAGATCTTTGCCTTCTCGGTCCGCGATGACTCGGTGGCGCACGCGATCGAGCGGGCGATGGCGAGCAGCTCCGGACGGGTCGAGCTCACCTATCGCCAGCACGTCGGAGTGCCGACTCGATGCTTCGGCGAGACGGAGTATTTCGTCGAGGGCGTGAAGGCCATTGCCGACGGGAAGTAGGCGCGCAGCGGGAGCCTAGTCCTCGCCCAGTGCTCTATTTGACGGACCGCTGCGATCGGGGCGGCCGTCCCCGTATTGGCAGCGCGGTCTGTTCGAGGACTTCGGCGAGGATAGTCGTGAGATGGGACTGGAGGGCGTCGATATCGAACGAGAGGGTGCCGAGTTGTCCGACGGCGATGTTCGATGACCCTGATTCGAGCAGGTACCCGCCGATCTCGAGGCCCCGGGCGAGCGGAACGCCGAGTTCGCGTTTGAGGACAATTGCGATGGCGATGGGGGCGAGGGCGTCATCATCGATCCGTCGTCGCACTCCCTGCTTGCCGCGCCTAATCAGATGTTTCCCCTCGCGGCTCAGGATGTTGTCGATCGACTTTAAGTCGAGATCCAGAGCAGCAGCGGCGGCGGCGGTTGTGATGTACATTAAATAACCTCTGTTACGAGTATATTTAATGCATGTTTACTAACAAATCAATGATAGCAAATAAAGCAATGTCCCAAAACAGTTTACACTGTTTTTGGACACGTATGTTTATAACACTTCCGCAATCCACCGGAAATCGAAAGCACCGATAAAGCACCAGTCACGATGAAGCGATTGCGGCCCTCGCCTGTTCAATCTGCGTCCGAACTGCCCTCGGTCCCGTGCCGCCGGCGATCTCCCGGTGACCGAGCGACGTCGTCGGGAGCAGTTCGTTCAGCACATCCTTCTCGAACGCCTTGTGGGCTTTCTCGAACGACGAGAACGGAAGCTCCGTAAGCTCGATTCCCTGCTCCTCGGCTTCGCGGACCAGCGATCCCACCGCACCGTGCGCCTCGCGAAACGTCACACGCTTGCGAACCAAATAATCCGCGAGATCGGTCGCCATCATGGCGCTGGTGACCGCGGTCTTCATCTGCTCGGTCTTGAATGACAGCGTCTCGAGCGAACCGGTGACCGCCGGCAGAAGCAGGATCATGCTGTCCACGGCGTCGAACAGCGTTCGCTTGTCCTCCTGCAAATCCTTGTTGTAGCCACTCGGCAATCCCTTGATCGTCGCAAGCAGTGCGACCAGATCGCCAAGCACACGCGCCCCGCTGCCGCGCGCCAGTTCGAGTGCGTCTGGGTTCCGCTTCTGCGGCATCATCGACGAGCCGGTGCTGAACGAATCGCCGTAACGCACAAAGCCAAACTCGCTCGAACCGAAGATAATGAGATCCTCGGCGAGTCGCGAAAGGTGCGCGCCAAGCATCGAGAGCGCGTAAAGCGTATCGGCGACGAAGTCACGATCGCCAACGGCGTCGATGGAATTCCGTGAAATCGCGGTGAAGCCAAGCGCGGCACGAATTCGATCGCGGTTCACCGGAAACGCCGACCCGGCGATGGCACCGGAGCCCAGTGGCAGGACAGCGGCCGCAACCGACGCGGCGGCGAGGCGCGCCCGATCGCGTTCGAGCGGCCAAAAGTGCGCGAGCATCCAGTGTGCGCCGCTGACCGGCTGCGCGCGCTGCAGGTGCGTGTACGCCGGGAGAATCGTCGCCTCGAGTTGCTCGGCTTGGGCGAGCATCGCCCGCTGCAAATCGAGCACGAGCGCGCTGACCTTAGCAATCGCGTCGATCGTCCACAAACGCGTCGCGGTGGCGACCTGATCGTTGCGGCTACGCCCCGTGTGAAGGCGCGATGCGGCCTCGCCGGCCTCGACGTGCAAGAGGCGATCGATCATCGTGTGAACGTCTTCGTCGGTTGCGACCGGCTGCTCGCCAGCCGCGATTTTCGCGGCGACGGCGGCGAGGCCGGCCGTGATGCGAGCATTTTCGTCCGCCGTGAGGACGCCGGCGTCGGCGAGCGCCGCCGCCCAGGCGGTCGAGAGTTTTACATCGAAGGGCCAAAGCCGGAAATCGACGTGGATCGAGCGATTCACGGCGTCGAGGGCGGGGTGGGGACCGCTAGCGAAACGCCCTCCCCAGAGTTTGTGGGCGCCCGCGTTGTCGGCGCTCACGGAGAATCGCTCTGGCGGCAGCCGGACTCGCCGACGCGCGAGGAGGTACGCATGGAATGAAGCCTCTTCAGGGGTTCTGCAACAACTTCGATGACTATAAGCACTGCATATTACTCACATAATTATGCGCACGCAAGGAAACCCGTGTCAACGTGCACGGCGGGGCGACGAGGGTTTACTTGCGCGCGAGTGAGAGGAGGCGCTTCGCGATGCGATCGCGGGCCGCGTCCGAACGGCAAATAATAAGAATGGTATTCTCGCCGGCGATGGTGCCGAGTACGTCCGGATTGCCCTCGGAGTCGATGGCCTCGGCGATCGGCTGCGCGCCCGCGACGACGGTTTTGACGACGATCAGCTCACCGACTGAATCGAGGCGCATGAACAGCTGCGGAAAAATCGAAGCAAGCGTGGCGCGCCCCTCTTCGGACGCACCGGAATCGCCGGTCGTGTATCGGATGCCGGACGGCGAGGGCACGCGCGCGATCCGGAGGTCACGCATGTCGCGCGAAAGGGTCGATTGCGTGACGTCGAGGCCGCGTTGGGAGAGCAGCTGCCGTAGCTCCTCCTGACTCCCGATCGGGCGGGTGGCGATGAGCTCCCGGATGATCGCCTGACGTTCTTGTTTGTTCATTCGCTGGGCTCCTGGGGACAGGGAGAGGATAGCCGCGACGAAGGGGATTGGTAAGGCACGGTTGACAAGACGCCTCTGCAAACTTATGCATTAACTAATGCATAGAAAGTCGATTGGAGTACTCGGGGCCAGCGGATATGCGGGACGGGAATTGTGCGCGTTGGTCAAGCGGCATCCAGCGCTCTCGCTCGCATTCGCCACCGCCAATGAACAGAAAGGGACGAGCGCCGAATTGCCCGGCGGCGGCACGGTCACATTCATTGGAATGGATGAGGCGCCGCTTGGTGACGCGGAGCTCATCTTTAGCGCGTTGCCGCACGGCGCGTCGAGGACGTGGGTCGATAGGGCGCGCGCCGCCGGCGCGAAGGTCGTCGACTTGTCGACCGATCTACGGATCGGCAATGGCGAGACGAACGTTCCCTATGGTTTGACGGAGCTCCGCCGCGATCAGGTGAAGGGCGCAGCGCTCGTCGCGAATCCCGGCTGCTACCCAACAGCCATTCTCCTCGGCCTGTTGCCATTGCTCGAGCGCGGGCTTGTCGCGGATGGCGCGACGATCAGCGTCAGTGCGGCGAGCGGTGTGACCGGCGCGGGATACAGCGCCCGCCACGATTTGCTCTTCGGCGAAATCACGGAAAATTTCCGCGCGTACGGCGTCGGCAACACGCACCGACATCTCAATGAAATGCGCGCGTTGCTCGGAGAGCTCGGCACGAACGCCGAACTGCTGTTCACGCCGCACCTGCTGCCGATGGCGCGCGGCATTCTTGCGACGATGACGGTGCCGTTGACGGGCGCGCTCGATGACCCGATGGAACCGTGGCGCACGCGGTTCGCTGGCGAGCGGTTCATCGAACTCTCCGATGTGCCACCCGAACTGCGGCACGTGAACCATCGCAACGTCGTGCGGATTTTCGCGACGCCGGCAGCGCATGTCCGCACGCCGACGCTTCTCGTCTTTTCCGCAATCGACAATCTGATGAAGGGCGCGGCGGGGCAGGCGATGCAGAACGCGAATCTGATGCTCGGGCTCAACGAAACGCTCGGACTGCCGGTATGAAGCGCGTCGTGAAAATTGGTGGCCGCGCGCAGGGTGATGCGCGGCTCGCTACGGCTCTCGCGGAGGCGTCGCGCGCGTCGACGCTGTGTATCGTGCACGGCGGCGGCGATGAAGTCAGTGCGTTGCAACGCCGGCTCGGTCTCGAGCCGGTGTTCAGCGGCGGGCGCCGCGTGACGAGCGAGGCCGATCTGGAGATCGTGCGCATGGTGCTCTCCGGCACGATCAACAAGCGCATCGTCGCGCAACTGATCGGCGCTGGCGTTCGCGCCGTCGGTATTTCGGGCGAGGATGCGTCGCTCTTTGCGGCGCGCGCGACGAACGCCGCGGTCATGGGACGCGTCGGCGGTGAGGTGGCCGTCGATCCATCGATTGTCGAGCAGCTCTCAGCGGGCGGCTTCGTCCCGGTCGTTTCGCCGCTCGCCCGCGACATCGACAGCGCGGCCGGTGCCGGGCTCAATGTGAACGGCGACGATGCCGCCGCGGCGCTCGCGGCCGCGCTCCGTGCCGACGAACTTGTATTCGTGGCCGACGTGCCCGGTGTCCTCGAGAATAATCAGCTGATTCAATCCGTTGATGCCGACAGCGCGCGCGCGCTGATCACGCGCGGCGTCGCCGCAGGCGGCATGGCGGCGAAGCTCGAAGCGGCGCTCGCAGCGTTACGGGGCGGTGTCGGCCGCGTTCGTATCGCCGGTCTGGATGGTCTCAGTGATCTTCGTGCGGGGACGCACATCACGCTTTCTCTTTCCTCCGTCTGAGTTGCCCCTTATGACAGCACCCATCGCCTCCGCCACTTCCGACGCCTTGCTTGGCGTGTACCGCCGCGCGCCGATGGAGTTCGTGCGAGGCGCCGGCGTCGAGCTCTTCGATGAAAATGGGAAGGCGTATCTCGATTTCGTGGCTGGCATTGCGGTGAACGCCCTCGGCTATGGCGACGCCGGGCTCGAGGCGGCGATGCGCGACGGCATGGAGAGCGGCATCGTGCACGTCTCGAACTTGTATCGCACACTGCCGGGAGAACGTCTCTCCGAGAAGCTCGTCGAGCGCACCTTTGCCGATCGCGTCTTCTTTTGCAATTCGGGCGCCGAGGCGAACGAAGGGGCGTTCAAGATCGCGCGGCGCTGGGCGCGCAGCTCGGGCGGTGCGGCGAAGCACGAGATCATCGCGCTGCGCGGTGGATTCCACGGTCGACTGTTCGGAACGCTTGCGGCAACGGATCGCCCGTCGTATCGCGCGCCGTTCCGCCCGCTCGCGGGCGGGATCTCGATTGCCGAACGCGACTTAGCGGAACTCGATGCGGTGTTAAATCCGGAGACCGTGGCGGCGGTGATCGCCGAACCGATACAGGGAGAGGGCGGGGTGCGCGTCCTCGATCACGCGTTTCTCCGCGCGTTGCGCGAGATGACGCGGACCCGCGGGATCGCGCTGATTCTCGACGAAATTCAATGTGGCTATGGGCGGACCGGAAGCTTCTTTGCGTACGAGCAGATTGGTATCGAACCGGACATGCTGACGACCGCGAAGCCGATGGCCGGCGGCCTGCCGATGGGAGCGATTCTCGTGACGGAAGCGCTCGCTTCGAAGATGCAGCCGGGCGACCACGGGACGACCTTCGGCGGCGGGCCTTTTGTGTCAACGGTCGCGCTGCATGTCTTCGATCGGCTCAGCGATCCGGCGTTGCTTCAGCAGGTCAAGGACAACGGTGCCTGGCTCGGGAGCGCGCTCGCCGCGATGGCGGGGCGGTCGGAAAAGGTTCGGGCGGTGCGCGGAATGGGATACATGTGGGGCATCGACATCGTCGACCCGGCCAAGGACGTGATCGGTCGCGCCCTCGACCTCGGGCTGTTGGTCTGCTCGGCCGGTGAGCACACGCTGCGCCTGCTGCCGCCGCTGGTGATGGGGAGAACGGATTTGGAGCGTGGCGTGGCCCTGTTGGAGCAGGCGATCGGCTGAGTTTCCCGGGCGCTGCCTCTAGCGGCTCGGAGGGGCGCGGCGGCATCGTTCGGGATGCGCGCTGCGCCCCGTTTTTTCTTCCACGGATCCGTCATGTTTCGTCTCAAATTCGTCACGCTGCTTGCCGCGTTCCTGTTGCTCGCGCCAGCGACAGTCGTGGCACAATCGACGGTGCGCCGGCCATCGCTCGTGGTATTTATCACGATCGACCAGATGCGGGCCGACTATTTCTCGCGATTCGGACCGCAACTGACGGGCGGTCTCAAGCGACTGCACGATGGTGCGTCGTTCGCGCGCGGTGTTCACGACCATGCGATCACCGAGACCGCGCCGGGGCACGCCACGACGATGTCGGGCCGCTATCCCGTGCACACCGGCATCGTGATGAATTCGCAGGGCGTGAATACGAGAGATGCCCCCTTGATCGGCGCGAGTGATGCCGGCGCGTCGCCGTTCCGCTTCAACGGCACGACCCTTACCGACTGGATGCGCGCTGTCGATCCATCGACCCGCGTGCTGTCGGTGTCGCGCAAGGACCGCGGTGCGATTCTACCGATCGGCCGCACGAAGACGGACGTGTACTGGTACGCGCCATCGAACGGCACATTTACCACGAGCCGCTACTACGCCGATACGCTGCCCGCATGGGTTCAGCGGTTCAATGCGAACAAGATTCCGCAGTCGTTTGCCGGGAAGAGCTGGGTGCTGTTGAAAGACGCGTCGGCGTATCCCGAGCCGGACAGTGTCGCGCTCGAATCGCTTGGCGTCGACTACGCGTTTCCTCATGTCCTGTCGAGCGATCCTGCGGCAGCCGCACGCGGCATCGCCGAGTATCCATGGATGGACGAAATGACGATCGATTTCGCGCTGCACGGGATGCGCGAACTCGGCATCGGCGATGGTGGTTCGCGGACCGATCTATTGGCGATTTCCCTGTCGACGCTCGATGCGGTGGGGCATCGCTGGGGACCGGACTCGCGCGAGCTACACGACCACATTTTGCGTCTCGATCACATGATAGGGCGTTTGCTCGACTCGGTCGATGCGCGGGTCGGCAAAGGACGGTACGTCGTCGCGCTGACGGGCGATCACGGCATGACGCCGTTTCCGACCCTCAAGTCGACGATCTATCAGAACGGCAACGCGAAGCGCGTTTCGCTCGACGCGGTATGGCGTGCCTTTCTCTCCGGACTGAAAACGGCGGGTGTCGATACGACGGCGCTGTCCTTTGACGACGGAACCGTGAGTGTGACGAAGCCCGATGCGTTTGCGCGCGCCGGTGTGAACGCCGATTCGGCGCTCGCGGGCTTCGGTCGCCAGGCATTGCGCGTGCAGGGCGTCGCTCGTGCCGATCTCCTGTCGTCGCTCGCGAAACTGGACACGACGAAAGACGTGATCGCGCGGCGCTGGCTGCATATGTTTGCCCCCGGTGGTGCGGTCCGCATGGTGATCACGTTGACGCAGTACAGCTATTGGCTGACGACGACGTACGCCACGCATGGATCGCCGTACGATAACGACGCCAGTGTGCCAATGATTTTCTGGGGCGCGGGCGTCAAGCCGGGCGCCTATCCGCAAATGGTTCGCACCGTGGATCTCGCACCGACACTCGCGGCGATTCTCGGCGTGAAGCCGACGGAATCGCTTGACGGTCGCGTGCTGACGCAGGCGATCAAACGGTGAGCGCGTTCACCGGATGACGAAGCCTTCGTCGGCACTCGGCCGCGCCTTCGACGAAGCCAAGTTCGGCTTCGCGCGAACGCTCGATCTGCGCGCGTCGATGCCGACGGGCGACGAGGCAGTGCGGCGCGCCGAACTCTGGCTGCGCGAGCGGCAGATCGCGAAGGCCGGCGATGTTCTGGTGATCACGGGACGCGGCAACGGGAGTCCCGGCGGTGTGGCGGTCGTGCGCGAGGCGGTCTTGCGGCTGTTCACGAGGCTCAAACGGAAGGGCGTCGTGTCATCGGTCGCCGAGCATACCGCCGGATCGTTCGTTGTGACGCTGGCGAACATTCGTGCGCTCTTCGAAGCGCCGCCGCGAAGTCGGGGTCCGCAGCCGAATGCGATCACGGCCGATCCGGCGGAGCTGGCGGCACTCGACGTCATGACATTGGATGCCCTCCGCCGTCTCGCCGAGATGTCACTCGAGTTGCTCGGCGCACCTCGCACCGACGCGTTTGTCGGTGATGAGATGCTTCGTCAGTTTTCCATTCTCTCGTCGGCGATGTCGCCCGATGAGACCGACCGTGACCGGCAGCTGCAGTTCCTGATTTCCACGTCGCTCAGCGCGTTCGAAAGTCTCGACTGAACCTCTCGACGCGCGCCAACTCCCCCCGACCACCGAACCCGATGCCGAAAGAAGTCCCCGCTCTCGAGCAGCGCCCCTTCGGTCGCACTGGACGCGCGACGTCGATTCTCGCGCTCAGTACCAGGCGGCTCGCCGACTCCGGTCAAAAGGAAGCGACGAAAGTCATTCAGGACGCGATCGATCACGGAGTCAATGTGATCGAGACGGGATGGGAGTACGGCGACGGACGCATGGAGCGCTGGCTCGGACTGGCGCTCAAAGATGGCTATCGCGAGAAGGTGACGCTGATCTGGCAGTGCTGTGCCCGGCAGCGGGACTACAAGACAGCCATGCAGCAGGCGGAGGAGTCGCTCACTCGTCTGAAGATCGATGCGTTCGATGTCTGGTCGTTTCATGACGTGATTTATGACAACGACCCCGAGTGGATGTACGATCACGGCGGACTTGATGCCGCGCAGGAAGCGCGCGAGCAGGGGAAAGCGAGATGGATCGCGTTCGGCGGACACAAATCGCCACATATTCATCTCAAGCTTCTGCAGCGCGGATTCGCGTGGGACGCGGTGATGATGCCGCTCAACCCGCTCGACGCCATATACCGCTCGTTCGAAAAACAGGTGCTGCCGGAGGTCGTTCGTCGTGGGATGGCGGTCATTGCCACCAAGCCCATGGCCGGAGGCGCGATTGCCGGCGCGAAGGTGCTGAAGCCGGAGGAATCGTTGCGGTACTGTTTCTCGCTGCCCGTCAGCACCGTCCTCTGCGGGATGGAGAACAGCGCGGTGCTCAAGAAGAACCTGAAGCTGACCGCGGGCTTCAAGCCGTTTCACGCCGGCGAGATGGACGCGATGCGGCAAAAGTCGCGGCCTGTCGCCGGCGACGGACGATTCGAGCGCTACAAGACGACGCAGGAGTTCGACGCTTTGTCCGGTCGGATCGCGCATGGTTACGTGAAGTAATGTCACGATCCCAGCAGTCGTGAACGACTTTTTTCAGTTCGCGCTCATCACGTTCACGTCGGTCCTCTTCATCGTGGACCCGATCGCGATCATTCCGACGTATCTCGTCATCACGCAGAACGAGACGCCGGCGCAGCGCGCACGCACGGCGCGGCGCGCCTGCGTCGCGGCCGCGGTGCTGTTGATCGGGTTCGGCCTGTTTGGCCAGCTCATCTTCAAACTGTTCGGCATCACAATGCCGGCGTTCCGGATAGCGGGCGGACTTATTCTCTGGCTCGTCGCGATGGACATGTTGCGCGGACAGCGGACCACGCAGGAAACGAGCGCCGAAATTGTCGAGGGCCGCACGAAGGAAGACGTTGCGCTGACGCCGCTTGCGATGCCGATGCTGGCGGGGCCCGGCGCGATTTCGACGGTGATGGTGCTCGCCGGTCAGGCGCGCACGCCGTCGCGCGCGGTGGTGGTATACGTCGCCGTCGCACTGACGGCGTTCATCTGTTGGCTGACGCTTCGACTCAGCGCACAGGTCATGAAGCGCATGGGGCAGACGGGAATTCGCGTCATGACCCGTATCATGGGATTGTTGCTCGCTGCAATCGCCGTGCAGTTCGTCATTACGGGCGTGAAAGACGCGCTCGCGTAGTCGCACGCACGACACGTTCGACCTCACCACTCTCGCCGGGATTGGTTCGTGAAAACTTTCGCACTCGCAATCGTCGCAACGCTCGCCGCCGCGGAATGCGTAGCCGCCCAGACCATGATCGGCTACTCGCCGTCGAACGCGGACAAACAGAAAGCTGCCGAAGCGGCGGCGATCGCGCGTCCGGAACCATCGAAGGCGCAGGCGCACTCGAAATCACTGTCCGACGGTCCGCACGTCGCGGGGACCCCGGGGCAGGCGCGTACGCGCGACTACGTAATCGATCAAATGAAGGCGATGGGACTGCAAACCGAAGTTCGAGCGTACGATATCTGGATGCCGCATCTGGTCGAGGCACATGTGTGGCGCGTCTCGCCGACGCAGAAGGAACTCGATCTGCGCGAGGGGCCGGTGGCGGGCGATGCGACGAGCGCGAAATATCCGGAAACGCCGCCGATCAACGGCTACGGCGGCAGCGGCGACGTCTCGGGGCAGATCGTCTATGCGAACTACGGTTTGATCGAAGACTATGCAACGCTTGATTCACTGGGCGTGAGCGTGCGCGGAAGAATTGTCATCGCGCGATACGGCCGAAGCTTTCGCGGTATCAAAGCTCGTGAAGCTGAGAAGCACGGCGTGATCGCGCTCCTGATCTATTCGGACCCGCAGGACGACGGCTTTGTGCGCGGCGATGTCTATCCGGAAGGACCAATGCGTCCGTCGCAGGGGATTCAACGTGGCAGCGTGATGAACATGGACGGCGATCCGAGCACGCCGGGCTATCCGAGCGTTGCCGGCGCGAAGCGCATTCCCGTGTCGCAGATGGAAGTGCCGCACATTCCGGTCGTGCCGATCAGTTACGGCAATGCCGCCGAGCTGCTGCGCGACGTACGCGGGACGGCGATTCCGCAGTCGTGGCAGGGCGGCATGTCGTTCCGGTATCACATCGGACCCGGGCCAGTGAAAGCTCGCGTGAAAGTGGTCACGGATACCGCGACGAAGCCGTTCAAAACCATCTGGGACACGTTTGGCATCGTGAAGGGAACGGAGCTACCGAATGAACTCGTGATCATCGGCGGACATCGCGACGCGTGGGGACCGGGCGCGGCTGACAATATCAGCGGCACTGTGAGCATTCTCGAAGCCGCGCGTGCAGTGTCGGAACAGATGAAGGCCGGCTGGAAACCGAAGCGCACGCTGATGTTCGCGACGTGGGACGCGGAAGAGTGGGGACTCATAGGCTCGACGGAATACGTCGAGGAGGACTCATTGCGCCTGCTCAAGGGCGGCGTCGCGTACTTCAATCAAGACGTGTCGGCGCAGGGTGCCGCTTTCGGGGGCGGGGGATCACCGTCATTGAGGCCGTTGCTACGCGACGTTGCGAAGATCGTTCCGGTACCCGACGGCTCCGGATCGAGCGTCTACGATCAGTGGCGTACCGTGAACAAGGTCGCCGTCGGACAGGAACCGGCGATGGGCGATCCGGGTGGTGGCTCCGACTTCGCCGGCTTCTATAACCACCTCGGCATTCCGATCGCCGAATGGGGCTTCGGCGGCGGCGGCGGGGTCTACCATTCATTGTACGACACGTACGAATGGATGGAGAAGTTCGGCGATCCCGGCTTCAAGTATCACGCGACGGCGGCGCGAATCGCGGCCGCGATGATGATGCGGACGGCGAACGCCGATGTCATTCCGTACGACTACGTCGAGTATGCGCGCACGATGCAGCGTTACGTACCGGCCGTCGAACGTGCCGTGAAAGACAAGCAGTGGGCTGCGCCGTCCACGGCGCTCGCCGACGCGATCACGCAGATGGAGAAATCGGCGCAAGCTTTCAATGCGGCGCGCGATGCCGCGCTGTCGGCCGGACTGACGTCGGAAAAAGCGACGGCGGTGAATACCGCGCTGTTGCAGGTCGAACGCGCGTTGACCCGGCCCGAAGGCCTCAAGACCCGACCGTGGTTCCGAAATCTCATCTATGTGGCCGATGAGAATAACGGCTATGCGAACATGGTCTTTCCTTCAATCAACGAAGCGATCCGGGCGGGCAGTGAATCGTTGACGCGTGCCGAAATTGCCGACCTCGCGTCGCGATTTGCGGCGGCGACGCGGGCGATCAACACGGCACGCGCTGCGCTCGCGCCGTAACCGCCCGGTGCCGTCAGGACCGACGACCAGCCTGATTATCGCCACCTACAATTGGAAGGAGGCGCTGGCCGCCGTTCTCTCCACCGTGCGTATCCAGCGCGAGCTGCCGTCGGAAGTGCTGATCGCCGACGACGGATCGCGCGCCGACACCGGGGACTTGATCGCGCGCGAGACGGCGACCTTTCCCGTCCCGTTGCGTCATATCCGGCATGACGACACCGGCTTTCGCCTCGGCACCATCCGCAACGAAGCGATGGCGCGCGCGACAGGCGACTATCTCATTCAGCTTGACGGCGACATGTTGCTGCATCCGGCGTTTGTCGCTTCGCACAAACGATTCGCCAAGCGCGGATGGTATGCACAGGGCGGGCGGGTGATGCTCAAGCAGCGGGCAACGGAACGGGTACTTGCCGATCCATCGTACCGGATCGGCTTGTTCACGCCGGGAGTTCGAAATCGCATCAACAGCATTCACGCGCCACTACTGACGCGCTTTGTGCGCGGATCGCAGAATCCGCTGTACCGAACGCGCGGCTGCAACATGGCCTTCTGGCGTGATGACATGTTGCTGGTAAACGGCTTCAACGAAACGATGGAAGGATGGGGGCGTGAAGACAGCGAGATAGCGGCGCGGCTCATGAACGCCGGGATTCGCCGTCGCAATCTCAAGTTCGCGGCGGTGGCGTGGCATCTCTATCATCCAACGCACCCACGCGACGCGCTGGAGAAAAATCACGCCGATTTCGAACGGACGATCCGAGAAAATATTTCCTGGGCCGATCGTGGGATCGATGCGCATCATCCGTAGATTGGGCGCATGAGCGCAACACTGATCAACGCCGCGCGTTTTCTTGTCGCCGTAACGATCTGGTGGATCGCGCGTGCGCTCATTGCACGCCGAGAAGAGCGTCGGTTTCTCGCACGCTTCACGCACGATCCTGACGGCATCATCGTTGGCGCTGCACCGATCACGCTCACAGGGACTCGGCGCGGCGCTGTGCTTCTGCTGCACGGATACAACGATTCTCCCCAGTCGATGAAGTCCGTCGCGGCGGCCTTTCACGCCCGGGGATGGACGGTGCGCGCCCCGCTGTTGCCGGGGCACGGGCGGTCGCTGGCGGCGTTCGGCGCGTCACGCGCCGACCAGTGGCTGCAGGCCGGACGCGCCGAGTTGGATGCGCTGCTGGCAACGCACCATGAAGTGGCGGTCGGCGGATTGTCGATGGGCGGGGCGATTTCTTTCGCGCTTGCGGCGTCGCATCCAGAGGTTCGTGCCGTGGTCGCGTTCGCACCGTTTCTGCGACGTCCGGTCGCCGCCCCAATCCTGAAGACGGTCGCGACGATTGCCGCGATCGGGAGCAAGTATGTGTGGGCCGGCGGCTCGCGTTCCGTGCACGATCAGGCCGCCGGCGCATCGATGATCGCCTACGGCCGATCGACCCCGCGCCTGCTGGTCGAGCTCGATCGTCTGGTGCGGAGGGCGCGCGCCGAACTGCCGCGCGTTCGGCAGCCGGTCCTTGTCGTGCAGTCGCGCGAAGACAATCGGATTTCTGAAATCGCGGCGACCGAGGCGTTCGGATTGATTGGATCGCCGGACAAGACGCTGCACTGGACGTCCGGCAATGGCCACGTGGTCACGGTGGACTACGGTCATGAGTTGCTCGAGCAGTTCGCCGCCGACTGGCTCGAGTCGCGCCTCGTCTGATCGAGCGGGGGCTTCCAGCGGCGAGTAGATTACGCGCAGGCAGTCATCGATTCATCTGAGGCAACGCAGGCAATGACGGAATCCAAGACGGTGATGTGCGCGCGATGTGCGAAGGAAAAAGACGCGTTTGAGCGGGCGCCGTTCCCGGGCGCGATCGGCGCACGTGTCCTCGACGGCACGTGCAAGGACTGCTGGGCCGAATGGCTGAAGCAGCAGACGATGCTGATCAACCATTACGGCCTCAACGTCATGGATCCGCAGGCCCGTCAGTTCCTGACGCGCAATATGGAAGCGTTTCTCTTCCGCCACGGTCAGCAGGATGACGTAGATACGACGAAGCAGGGCACGATCACGCATTAACGTCAGCGGCTTGACTTTAGTATCAACAGGGTACTAATCTAGCTCCGATGCGCGACCGAACTCCCCCATCCTCCGCGCGCGCCGGCCGATCGGCTGCGGTATCACTCGACATCGTCCTGTGCACGCCGCACGGCCGCCATCTCGCGGTGCTGCTTGCCCATGCGCCGTCGGGCGACCGTGAGCGGTGGACGCTGCCGTGGTCGTCGTGGCGCGGCGCGGCGAGCGACAGCGGCGTCGACGAATCGGCCGAACAGATCGCGGCAACTGCCCTCGGTCTTCGTCCGGCCTGGATGACGCAGTTTGGCGCGTTCGGTGATGCCAAGCGGCATCCGGGACAGTCGGCGCTCTCAGTCGGCTACGCGGCGGTTACGCCGGCCCGTGAGCGCGACCTGCCGCTCGGCGCCGAGTGGTTCGCGGTGACGGCGCTGCCGGCGGTCGCCCCGCGGCACAGGGTGATGATCGAGACCGCCGTCGCCGTGCTCCGCGACCGCATGGATTCGGCGCCAATCGCCTTTCGCCTGCTGCCGGCCACGTTCACGCTGACCGAGTTGCAGGAGGTCTACGAGCTCCTGCTCGGCCGCCGCGTGCACAAAGCGAGCTTCCGCCGGTCGCTCCAGGGCGCGTATCTCGTCGAGCCGACTGACGAGTGGCGCAGTGAGGGGCGCGGACGCCCCGCGCAGCTCTTCCGGTACGCCCCCCGCAAGCGCCGCGGCGGGCGCCGCGGGGTTCGGTTCGAGCTACTCGGCGGCTGACCGGTACGGCTTGAGACAGAACGGTGACACGGGAACCACTTGACGGTGTAGCTGTATTAGTTGCAATGTGTACATAACGTCAAAAGGAGGGAGACGTGCTCGCCTACCTGGACGCGCTGGTCGCCGCGATTGCGGCGAGTAACCCGGCGGAGATCGCCAGACTGCTGGCCCATCCACTGGCCCGGACCCTGACGCACGACGCGCGGGTCGAAGCCGAGCACGTCGCGGCCGGCGGTGCCGTGGGCGTTGCCCTCGGCGTCACCGTCGCGGCGCCACTGCGGCTCCTGCAGTTGCGGCATCAGACTGCGCATTTGCTTGGCGAGCACGCCGATGACGCGGAACGCGATGTCGAAACGGCCACGGTCTCGCCGTCGGTCACCCGCGCCGCGCCGCGCGCGCCGGCGCGTCATCAGATGGAGCTGCCGCTCTCAGCGTAAGCCGGCGGCCGCCGGCCGGCCGTCGGCGGGCGCTTAGCGCCCGAGCCCCTCGAACGCGATGTTCAGAATCGGATACTCGCGCCACCCCTGAAAATCGAAGTGCCACCATTCGGTGGGATTCACCGTGAATCCCTGTGCTTCGAGCGCGCGCCGCAACAGATCGCGCTGCCATCGCTCCAGCGCGGTGCCGCCCGGATACTCGGCGTACGAACGGTGTGAGAACTCGTCGTAGCCGCCGGTCATACGCACCGCCCTGCCGGTGCCGCGATCGAACAGCGTCAGATCAACCGCCGCGCCGCGATTGTGCTTCGAACCGGACGCCGGATTCGCGACGAACTCGCGGTCCGGGCCGCTCGTCGCGTCCCAAAACATCTTCGTGACGTACCACGGCCGATACGCATCGTGAATGAGAATGCCGTACCCGTTGGCCGCGAGCGCCCGGTGCGCCCGCACGACGGCCTCGGCCGCCGGCCGTTGCATGAATGCATGCGCCGAGGAATACATCGCGGCGCCCATGAAGTTGTTCGCCGAGGCGTAGCGGATATCGAGCTTGATGGACGGGTCGAGCGCCACGAGTTCGACGAGATCGCTCGACCGACGCGCGTCGGGTTCCATCGGGGGCGACGCGGCGAGTGCGACGCGCCGAAGCTCGTCGACCGGCGTCCGCACGACGATGCGGAACGTGACGCCCTCTTCGGTGCCGACCGCACGTCGCGGCAACCGTCGGGCGCCGAGGCGGAGTGTCGGCACCCCCGCGGAACTGCGCGTCCTGAACATTGCCGCGGTCAGCGGAATCTCCCGAGCGCCGTCGATGGCGAAGAGCGCACCGTTCCGCTCGCCGACGAGAATGGTGTCCTTTCCCGCGCCGTACTCGCCGACGAGCGCGGCGATCGACGCTGGTGGCGGCTTCGGCTTGAGGCGGGTCGGATCGTTGATCACGATGCCGTCGCGCGCCGAATCGCCCCGCACGACGACGCGCTGCGCGTGCAATGGACTGAACGGCGCGACGGCGACAAGGACGACGACGCTCGCGCGCCGCATGAGACGAGTGGTTGGCATCATCATCAGTTGCATCGGAATGTCCGAATACACAAGACCCGGCGTCGAGTGCACGGCGCCGGGTCTTGTGTTCGATTGAAAGAGCTTCAGGCCGGAGACTTCGTGACTTCCGCAGCCTGCGGGCCCTTCTGCCCTTGGACAATCTCGAATTCGACTTTGTCGCCATCTGCGAGCGACTAGAAGCCGTGCCCTGAGCACTGAAGTGCACGAACACGTCAGGACCACCTTCCGGCGAAAGGAAGCCTTAGCCTTTCGCGTCGTTGAACCACTTCACCACTAAGGGTAAAGTCTCCAGGACACGAGACAGTGAGGCGTCCCGTCGGCGTTAGCTGAAAGGACGTCCCGTTTTGTTCCAGAATGCAGAGAAAGCCGGCGAAGTTCGCCGAGGGTCCCCGTTAGAGCGGCGACCCGACCTGCTTACGATCTTACGCTGCTCCGGCGATATATCGGGCCAGGCGGCCGCAATTCGTGCAGCGGAGCGTAACCTGACAGCGGGGCGGCGGCGGATAGTCGCCCGGATCGCGTTCGATCGCGCCGGAGCAAGACGGGCAGGACAGGGGCGTCCCGTTTCGATCGTTCGCGATAAGGTTCAGAGCCTGAGCCGGATTGTACGAGGCTGGGCGGGGTTTGCGCATGCAATCTCCAGAAAAAAACATCCCGGAACGCCGTCTGGCGCGTACCGTCGATCGGCAACAACTAAAGCTAACCAGGCCCGGCTCAAACTCGAAGGGCCGGGCCGGTAATTTCGGCCAAAATCTTCAATCCCTAGCTGTTACACCGCAGCGAGCGGAAGCTCCCGGATCTTCCGCTGCCACTCGGCGGGGCCGCTTTCGTGGATATTCGCGCCACCCGAATCGACCGCGACGGTGACCGGCATGTCCTCGACCGTGAACTCGTAGATCGCTTCCATGCCGAGGTCTTCGAAGGCCACGCAGCGCGACGCGCGGATCGCTTTCGACACGAGATAGGCCGCGCCACCGATCGCCATGAGGTAGGCGGCCTTATGCTTCCGGATGGCTTCGAGTCCGGCGGGGCCACGTTCCGCTTTGCCGACCATCGCGATAAGTCCGGTCTTCTCGAGCATCATCTCGGTAAATTTGTCCATCCGTGTCGCGGTCGTCGGGCCGGCGGGGCCGACCACTTCGTCGCGCACCGGATCGACCGGCCCGACGTAATAGATCACGCGGTTCGTGAAGTCGACGCCGGGCGGAAGTCCTTCGCCGCTCGCGTACAAGTCGGCGATGCGCTTGTGCGCGGCATCGCGTCC
>JAYVPN010000069.1:0-7871 GCA_043757365.1 Gemmatimonadota bacterium
CTCGGCGAGCGTCTCCGTCCGCTCCCGCCCTTTTCGGGCGAGAAAGCCGAAGAAGGTAAAGCGCTCCGCCGAGAGACCAGCGCCAACGAGCGCGGCGAGCAGCGCCGACGCCCCCGGTACGGGCGTGATCGTGACGCCAGCGTCGATCGCCGCACGCACGAGCCGCGCGCCGGGATCCGACAACAGCGGTGTCCCGGCATCGCTGATCACGGCGAACGATTCACCGGCGACTAGGCGCGCGATCAGCGTCGGCGTCGCCTTCGCCTCATTGTGCTCGTGATACGCCAAGAGCGACGTCTTCACGCCGAACTTCTCGAGCAGCGGCCGCGAGTGACGTGTGTCTTCCGCGAGCACGGCGCTCACCGATTGCATCGTCTCGATCGCCCGCGTACTCAGATCGCCGAGGTTGCCGATCGGCGTGCTGACGATGAACAACGTGCCCGGCGCGACGGCGGCGGCGTCCGTCACGGCGCGACTTTCCACGGCAGCGCGCTAAACAATCCGGCCGACTGAAAGACGTGACGACGATCGTGCGTGAGCTCACAAATCAACTGTTCGGCCGTGAGCCCCGACTCGAAGCCTGCCGGCGCCGCCGCCCAAATAATTTCGCGGATCCACGCGGCGATCGCGGCCGTCAGCGGCGACCGGCCGACGACTGGATCGCGCTGATTCGGAATGCCGAGCGAAAAACGCTCGAGCGATGCATGCTCGGCAACGAGCCCGAGCCGCGCATGCTCGGTGATCGCCGCGGCGCTGTCGATCCCCTTCTCGGTGAGGCGTTTCACGAGCGCCTGCATCAGCTCGCGATACGCCTGGATGAGTCCCGGCGCGGCCTGCGTCGGCAACCGCGGCGGCACCGGCCACAAACGGATCGAGCGCGACTCCGCATGACGTCCTGGGAGAAAGAGCGCGGCAATCCGCGCGTCGGCCGTCCCGGTTCCGGACTCGGCAAAGAAGCCCCGGACGATGCGACCATGCCGCACCATCCCGTAGTTCACGCCACCGTCGATCCGCACTTCGATCACACCGTCGTGCATTGACGCGTTGAGATACGCGAGCACCGCCGGCCCGCTCCGCGCATCGAGCTCCGGCGGCCACGCGAGCGCCGCGCCCGTTTGCGCCGCGAACATCGACGCGAGCTGCTCATCGTCCGCTTCGTGAAAGCAGACCTCGCCGAACTCGGCGGCGAGCGGCACGCGAGCGATCGCCTCGGCGATCGGCAATGCGCGGTAGGCGATTCCGTCGGCCGTCGCCACCGCATTCACCACTTCCCCCTCCTGTAGGTACAACAGAAGGAATTCCTCAGGCAACCAGATCGCCACGTAGCCCCAGACCCGCGCCGCGCGATCGCGCTGGGCGTCGGTCAGGAGATTTCGCAGGTGCACGTACGCCAAGCGCGTGCGGTTGAGCAGCACGCGCTCGTGCGGAAAGCGCCACGTGGAGACGGGAAGCGGCATTGCGCCCGCGGGCTGGTGGCCCGCCGAGAAGGCTTACGCCGCGTGCTGCGCGAACTTCGCGGCGAGCGCCGTCTTCGGCACCGCGCCGACGACCTGATCGATGAGCTTGCCATCCTTGAAGAACAGCAGCGTCGGGATCGAGCGCACGTTGAACTTCACGGTCGTCTGCTGGTTGTTGTCCACATCGAGCTTGGTGACCTTCACCTTGCCCTCGAACTCGACCGCGAGCTGGTCGAGAATCGGCGCAATCATGCGGCACGGGCCGCACCACGTTGCCCAGAAATCGACCACCGTGAGCCCCGTGCTCCCCTCAACCTGCGTCGCAAAATCCGCGTCGGTCACCACGATTGCATTCGACATTGCTTGACCCTCTCCCACGAATGGCTGTTATTCTTTTTAAGTCACGCTGCGAACGCAGCACTCCATATCCCGGACACCGACTGCCATGACCGACTCACCGCGCCGCGGGACCCGCATCGCCCACATCGGCATTGCCGTGCGCGCCCTCGACGAACTCTTGCCGCTCTACCGCGACGTCCTCGGCCTGAGTGAAACTCCGCTCGACGATGCCGACGGTTCCCGTATCGCCGGCCTCGCCGCCGGTGAGTCACTGGTTGAACTGCTCGAGCCGGTTGAACCCGCCTCACCCATCGCGAAGTTCCTCAACAAGCGCGGCCCCGGCATTCACCACGTCTGCTTCTATGTGGACGATATCCATGAGACGCTCGAAAAGTGCCGCGCTGCCGGACTCACCCTCATTGATCAGGAGCCGCGTCGCGGCGCCGAAGGCAAGCGCATCGCCTTCCTGCACCCGAAATCGACGGGCGGCGTGCTGATCGAACTCTCTGAATACTAATCGCGAGGGGAAGCCATGCCGTGACTCACGGCTTCTTGACCTCAAGGCTGCTCGACCTCGTACAGAAACCGCTGTTCTGAAGCGTTTTCGTATCAACGCTTTGCACGAACCACCGGCCGGCCGGCGTCTTTGCGACCGTGTACGAAACCGTCGCCTTCGACTTTCCCTGCACCATATCGACCGACGTGACGAACCGGCCGTTCTCGGCCTGCCGGAGATCGCCGACTTTCGCCTGATCGTTGTGCACGAGGCAGAGGAGCACGAGCTGGCTCTGTTCGAACTCACGGCGCGGATTGCGATCCCGGGCGGCGCCGTTCTCGTCGCCCCACACGCTCGACAGCGCCTGCAGGTCCTGGGTCTTCGCCGCCGACAGGAAAAGATCGAGCGCGCCGCGCGGCGACGATGCGCCAGCCGCGCCGCTCGATGTCCCGCTCGATGCCACACCAGCCGAGCTCGGGTTGCCGCCGGGGACCGTGCGGCACGCCGACACGAGCACGAGCAACAGGATGGAACGCTTCACTCGCAGCTCCGGTTCGAAGTGATACCCAAAGTTTAGCGGCGCTCGTGAAAGCCAGCAAGCGCATCCGGTTTTGTAGTATGTTACACCGGAGACACAACCCCGCCCCGATCATGCGCCTCTATATCAACATCGATCACGTCGCGACGCTCCGTCAGGCGCGCCGGGCCAACGAGCCGAATCCGGTCACCGCCGCCGAACTCTGCGAACGCGCCGGCGCCGACGGCATCACCGCGCACCTCCGCGAAGACCGCCGGCACATCCAGGATGCCGATGTCGACGGCCTCATGCGCGCCCTCCGCGTCCCGTTCAATCTCGAAATGGCCTGCACCGACGAAATGCTCGGCATCGCCGAGCGGCTCCGGCCGTATCAGGTCACGCTCGTCCCCGAGCAACGGGAAGAAATCACGACCGAAGGCGGTCTCGACGTCACGCGCGACCCAGACGGGCTCGGCGCCGCCATCAAACGCCTCAACGCGGCGGGAATTCGCGTCAGTATCTTCGTTGATGCCGTGCCGATGATCCTCGAGCGCTCGGCGTGGCTCGGGGCGCAGGCGATCGAGCTCCATACCGGGGCGTACGCCAACTTTCCGCACGATGCCAAGCACCTCGCGGCGCTGCAGGCCGGCGCGCGTCAGGCCAAGACACTCGGCCTCGCCGTCCACGCCGGCCACGGTCTGACGGTGCGCAACGTCGGGCCAATCGCCGCGATTCGCGAGATCGAAGAGCTCAATATCGGCCACTCGATCGTCAGCCAGGCCGTCTTCACCGGCATCGTCGATGCGGTGCACGCGATGCGCCAGGCGATGACCGCCGCACGCATCTGATATTCTGAGACGCCGAGGCGCGCTCGCTCGTCTTAATCTTGCCCGCCGTACGACGCGACCTTAAGTCTAGACCATGAACGCAGGCCTCCTGGACTTCTTCATTCTCGAAGCGAGCGAACACGTCGAGCATCTCGACGGGTTGATCTCGCGCGCCGCGTCGACGCCGGATCTCGACGCCTTCGCCCGCCACGCGCGCGCCATTCGCGGCAGCGCGACGATGGCAAAGGTCGGCGGGATCGCTGAACTCGCGACTTCGCTCGAAAGTATCGTCCGCGGCCTGCGCGATGGCACCGTCATGTGGTCGGTCGAACTGAAGGCCGCGCTCATCGCCGCGGTGGACGACCTCAAGATTCTCATCCGCGGCGTCCGCAAATGGGGCGCCGATGAATCCGCCCGCGCGACAATGCGCACGGCCGAACTGTCCGGTTTCGCCCCGGCCTTCAAGCGCCGCCAGTCGATCGCGACCGCCGTGGTCGGCTCGAGCAGCGCCGGCTTCCTCGCCGCCGAAACGGCCGACGTCGCGGCGGGTCTCGCCCGCTTCGCCGACAGCGGCGGACCGATCGCCGGTCACGAGGATCTCGTTGGCCGTCTCCGCGCGCTCCGCGGTGTCGCGGCGCTGAACGACCTCCCGCCCCTCGCCGAAGTCATCGCCGTCGTCGATGAAGCCGCGAAATCGCTCGAAATGAGCCGCACCGCACCGACGACCGCCCAGCGCGACTTGCTCATCACCGCATCCGCCGTGCTCCGCGAGGGCTCCGACGCGCTCCACGCCGGCGGCAAGCCCGACAGCTCGTCGAGCGCCGTTCAGGCCTTCGCGACCGCCGCGGCGATTCGCATCGAAGGCGCGACCGACCACGACAACATCGTCCCAATCAGCTCACTCTTCCCAGACGACGCCGGTCCGCATCTTCTGCAAGCGTCGGCGAACCCGCCAACGACGCCGGCCCAGCGATTCCGGATGGAAGTCGTCAGCCAGGCCGAGCATCTCCGCCGACTTCTCGCCGACGTGCGCCTCGCGCACGACGTACCGACGCGCCAGCGCCTCGGTCACGAACTGCGCGGCTCCGTGCGTGCGCTGGGCCGTGCGGCCGAGAGCTTCGGCGAAACGACGATCGCGATGACGATGCAAACGCTCATGGAAGGCGCCTCGATGCTCGAAGCGCGTGCCCTCGGCCTGCTCGAACAGGCGAGCGCGCTCCTCACGAACTCCAGCGACGAACCGCTCGCCGAACAGTTCGAACAGCTCCTCGCCGGACGCCCATCGCAGCAGATCACAGCGCCGATCGCGCCGCCGATCGTCGAAGAACAGAGCGCCCCGCGCATCGCCGCGCTCAGCGACACCACTGAGATGCGCCAGCCGACGATTCCGTCGAAGGCCGTCCCGGCCGTCCCGCCGAGCGCCGCGCCATCGGGCGCCAACCTTCACTCGCTGCTCGGACAGGGAATCGCCGGTCTCTCCAGTCTTGAGAGTGAACCGCTGAGCGAACCCGCCGAATTCGACGACGATGGTATCGTGGCGATTCAGGAGTTGCTCTATCGCGGTCCGGCGGCCCTCAAGCGGGCGCGCGAACTCAGCGCCTCGCTGAAGCAGGCCGCCGCGCCCGATCCCGAGGCACTCGCCGAGCTGTACGACCTGCTCGAACTCGCCGCCGCGGAGTAGTCCGCCATGAAAGCCGGCTGGCGCGGCGCGCTCGGCGTCCTTCTGAGCGCCGCGTTGCTGTGGTGGACGCTCAAGGACACAAATCTCCATGATGTCTGGCGGGTGCTGTCGCGGTCGAGTCTCCCGCTCTGGATCGCCGCGACGATCGCCGGCACCGCGATCTTTCCGCTGCGCGCACGACGCTGGTCGGCGCTCCTCGCGCCGGTCGCCGGTCGGCTTCCCTTCCGCTCGCTCTGGCAGAGCACCGCCGTCGGGATGATGGTCAACAACGTCGTCCCGGCGCGCGCCGGCGAGTTCGCCCGTGCCTTCGCGCTCTCGCGCGCCGAGCCGCAGGTGAAGTTCACCGCTGCCTTCGCCTCGCTCGCCGTCGACCGGCTGTTCGACGGCGTCGTCGTCCTCCTCATGATGTTCGTCGCGACGATGGACCCGGCATTCCCGAAAGAGCAAACGATCGCCGGTCAGCCACTCACGTTCTACACGCGCGGCGCGGCCGTCTTTCTCCTCGTCGTACTCTTCGTGCTCGCATTGCTCGTCGCCGCGCCGAAGAAAATTTTCGCGATCTACCACGCGATTTTCGACCGCACAGCGCCGAAACACGCGCCGAAGGGCCGCGCGCTGCTCGAAGGCTTCGCCTCCGGACTCGGCGTCCTCCGCAGCCCGACGCTGATGCTCGAAGTGCTCCTCTGGACGATTCTGCACTGGCTCTGCAATGCCTTCGCCTTCTGGCTTGGCTTCAAGGCGATCGGTGTTGCGGCGCCGTTCAGCGCCGGCATGCTCATTCAAGGCTTGATCGCGATCGGCGTCGCGATTCCCTCGACGCCCGGCTTCTTCGGCCCGTTCGAAGCGGCTGGCAAAGCCGGACTCGCCCTCTACGGCGGCACCGAAGCGCAAGCCGCGAGCTGGGTCATCGGCTTCCACCTTGTCTCGTATCTGCCGATCACCGTACTCGGCGCCTGGTACCTCTCGCGGCTCGGCCTGCACTTCAAGGATTTCTCCGGCGCCAAATCGGCCGGAGCCGGTGAAGCCGGCGGAGCGACGACGGCGTGAGTCAAACCGCGCGCGTGCAGGCGCAGGCGAAGATCAATCTTTTTCTTCGCATCCTTTCGCGCGAACCGAGTGGGTACCATCAGCTCGAAACGCTGTTTCAGCGGATCTCGCTCGCCGATGTGGTCACCGTGCGGCTCGATGTCACCGCACGCTCGCTCGACTGCACCGGCCCGACGACCGGCCCCGACGGCGGCCCCACCCCCACTCCGCATCTCGGCCCCACAGAAAAGAACCTCGCCTGGCGCGCCGCCGTCGCCTTCTGCGACGTCGCTCGGTGGCAGGTGCCGTTCGCGATCGAGATCGAGAAGCACATTCCTGTTGGCGGCGGGCTCGGTGGCGGCAGCGCTGACGGCGGCGCCGTGCTGCGCGCGCTCAACGCCCTCGCGCCGGAGCCGCTCGGCCAGGACGCGCTCAACGCGATCGCCTTCACGCTCGGCGCCGACGTCCCCTTTCTCACGACGGAGATGGCGCTCGCGCTCGGCACCGGCCGCGGCGAGCAGTTGATTCCGTTCGCACCGATGCCAGAGCGGCCAGTGCGTCTCGTGCTCCCTGGCTTCGGCGTTGCCAGCAAGGATGCCTTTGGTTGGTACGCCGACGACCGGGCCGGCCGAACACCGACTCCAATCCCGCACGTCCCGTTGATCGGCGCGCTGAACTGGGATATGGTCGCGGCTCTTGCCGGGAATGATCTCGAAGGCCCTGTCTTCACGCGCCGTCCAGAGCTTCCTGGCATGCTCCGCACGCTCGCGCAGAGCGGAGCGAAGCTGGCCCGGATGACCGGCTCGGGTTCGACGCTGTTCGCCGTCTACGACGCGCCTCCCACCGAACCGCCCGCCTTTGGGGACGGCGTGCGGGTGGTCGATGCCACGACCGTGCAACGCGTCGCCCCGGTCGCGTTTCTCTAGGTCAGGACGCGCGCCATCGACCCTCACGTTGTCCGAACTCCGTCGATCGAGTACGTTTCCCCTGCTGCCCTCTCGTCCAATGGCAGGACAGCGGCCTTTGGAGCCGCGAATGATGGTTCGAATCCATCGGGGGCAATCGGAAAGCACCCGTGAAGTTTGACTAAGTCTCAGTATCCCATTAAGTTACAAGGCTACGGCAAAATGGACGGACTGTCAGTTCCAGTGCACGGCTTCCGCGTTCTCACGGGAACGGGAAATGAGCCTCTCGCGGCGGAAATCGCCGAGCAGCTTGGCATTCCGCTGTGCAAACGCACGATCAACCGTTTTGCCGACGGTGAGGTGTTCGTCCGCATCGACGAAAACATCCGCGGTGCGGACATTTTTATCGTGCAACCGACGAATCCGCCGGCCGAGAACGTGATCGAACTGTTGCTCATGATCGACGCGGTGCGACGGGCTTCGGCGGCGAGAATAACGGTGGTGCTCCCCTACTTCGGGTACGCACGGCAGGATCGCAAGGATCAGCCGCGCGTCGCGATCGGGGCGAAGATGATGGCCCGGATGATCGAAACGTGCGGCGCGGATCGCGTCCTCGGACTCGA
>JAYVPN010000070.1:0-7818 GCA_043757365.1 Gemmatimonadota bacterium
ATCGGCGGCGCGGTCGGCTCGCTGCTCTTCGCGCCGACCTCGCCGATTATCGGCGCGTCGGCGGCGGTCTACGGCGTGATGCTCGCCTTCGCCTCATTCTGGCCGCGCGAAAAAGTTTTCATCTGGGGCATTCTCCCGGTTGAGATCCGCGTCCTCGTCGTCATCGCGACGGTCATCTCGCTCTACAGCGGACTCTCGGGAGCGGGCGGCGGTGTCGCCCATTTCGCGCACCTCGGCGGCTTCGTCGGCGCGGCGGCATATCTCTGGTTCTTGCGCTCAAACCAATCCGCAAAAAAATTCCGCGCGAAAGCGGTCGCCGTACCGGCGGCGGTGACCAAACAGCTCGGCAATTGGAAAGGCGTCGACATGACGCAGGTCCACGATCTCAACAAAGAAGAAGTGAACCGCATTCTCGACAAGATCAACGCGACGGGGCTCACGAGCCTCACGCCTGAGGAGCGGCTCTTCCTCTCGAACTTCGTCCCGATGGACGACCGAAAGCCGATCAACTGATCGGCGCGTGACTCACGGGAGACGGCGCGCCGTCTCCCCTTCGATTGCACGCTGACGATCGCCGCGTTCTCCGATCAACTGGGTGACGAAGCGCTGCCCCTCGCCGATGCGCTCTACCTCGAGCGCGACTGATTCCACGCCCTGCTCGATTGCCGTGAGGCGCTGTTCGATGCCGGTCAGCGCGGGAGCCGGCGGAACCTTGCTGCGTCGCAACATCCGAATCGCCCACGCGACACTCATCGGCATCATCACAACGACGATGAACAGTCCGCCAAGCACCCATGCCTCCTCGGGTGGTCCGCGTCGAACGGGCTGCGGATGTTCGACGATCGCGCCAGGAACGCCGGCGGCGGTCGAGACGGCGCTCTCAGACGCGCTGACCCGTTTCTCTACCTCCGCAATGCGCCCGTCGATCTCGGCGATTCGCTTCTCGAGCCCGACCTTGTCCGTATTGCTCTTCACGTCGTTGAGCTGCCGGTGTAAGTCGGCGCGTTTGTTCTCGAGACCGCGAAGTTGATCGCCGAGAACGTCGCGCTGGGCGCGCATGGCCTCGTAGACCTGACTGGCGCTCGGTGCGGTGTTTTGAACGACGGCGGGGGTAGTGGCCTGCATCGGTAGGGCGCTCCGAAAGCGTGTCACCACTATACGGGGGCGGTCGCCGTCAGGATTCGACGGCCCGCCCCGGCGAACCAGTCGCGACTACTCGGCCGTTCCCGGCGCGTTCTCGCCCGACTCGGCGCCATCGGCACCGTCGGCCTGATCGATCTCTCCTTCGGCTTGTCCTTCCTCGAGCCGGCGGGCGCGCTTGGCGTCCTTCTTGGCCTTGCGTTCCTGTTCCTTGCGACGCTTCTCGAAATCGTAATTGGGCTTTCGGGCCACTGGCACATCCGGTTCAGGTATGCCAAGCCAGCGGGATTCGCCGGTCGACGAGGCGCAGTACGCCCTGCCTGCAATGTAACCGTCGGGCCTCGTCGGCGACCGCTTTACGGCTTTGGCGCCCCCGGCCGATACCGCTCGACGGCCTGCGCGTCCACATCCTGCGGCGTGAACGCGACCGTTTTCAGCTCCCCTCGGGCGAACATCGCCGCCTGATCGGCGTGCCACTTCGAGTCGGGGCGCGGGCTCTCGCCGTACGCGAGCACCGAATACGCTCGCGGTACCTCGCCAAACTCGACGGCGAACACCCAGCCGTCGCCGCCGTTCGCCGCCAGCATTCCGTCGGGCTCGCGAGCGTACTGGATCACCCGGAAACAGCCGAGTGCGCCGGTGCATCCGCCGATCGGCACGTCGACCGATCCTCGTCGCAGGCGGTGCACGGTACCCCAGGCAACATCGGCGCTTCCATAGCGTTTCACCGTCTCGAGGACCGCCCACTTGAATGCCTCGACCGCGGCGGTCGCGCTCGCCAAGCCGCTCGGCGTCGTCGTAGGCTCGCTCGCCTTCCACGGATTCGCGTATCGCAGTGAATCCGGACGTCCCTGCGAATAGTGCGTCCACCAGATTTCGAAGAGCACCGCACCGCGACTCGCGGCGGCCGCGGTGTTGTCCCACTGCTCTAGCGCCGCAAGGGCCGCCGCCACATCCAGAGTAGCGCCCTGCGCCTTCACGGCCGCAACAAGATCAGGCTTCACGCGATCGGCGAGCAGCATGCGATAACTGTGCTTGAGCGCCACGACATCTTCTAGCGAGAACTTGTCCGAGCCGCCAACCAGCTGCAGCCCGAGTTGACTGCGCAGCGAAAACTCAGGCTTCTGGAAATTCGGATAGGCATTCGTCGTATCAATCGGCGCGCCGAAGTTCGTAAAGTGTGGTGAGCTGTTTTCGTTGTGCACGTAGCCGCCAGGCGGGTTCAGAAACTGCGGCAGCGAATCAAACGATACGTAGCGGCTCCAGACATCCTTCGCGCCGTGCGCGGCAATGGCCGTCGTGTCGCCACCGGGCGCGTGCGGCAGCACTGGCAGTGCGGCATTCCACATGAAGAAAATATTTCCCGCAGCGTCAGCGTACGTAAAATTCGATGTCGGCCGCGCATGCAGCGCCATCGCCGACTTCCACTCGGCGAGCGACGTCGCGCGCATCATCCGTAGGAACTGCTCGCCTGAGCGATACTCGCCGTCGTCGGCGGACTTCATCACGTAGATCTTGCCGGCGCTCCGGTAGATCACAGGGCCGAGCTCCGAATACCATGACTCACGCGTCTCGCTCTTACGCGCTTTGCCGCTCGCATACGCGATCCTCAAAACCTCGCGACGGAGCCGCACAGATTTGTCGTCAAACAGATAACTGCCGTCATGTTTCGGATCGGCATCGAGCGCGTACACCACGTTCAGCTCTTGTGCGTTATTCGTCGTCGCCCAACCGAGGTTCTTGTTGAACCCACCAACGACCGCGAATAACCCACCAATCCGGAAGTCGCCGTAGAAATCGACAACACCGGGCACGGTCACGTGTGCTTCGTAGTAGCCGGCTGTCCACGCGAGATGCGGATTGCGCAGCAGAATCGCCTTACCCGATTTCGTCCGACTCGGCGCCAGCGCCCAGGCGTTCGACCCCACATTGTCATTGGCGAGGGCGTCATCGTCGTCGCGCCCCGCCGGATCGCGCGGAGTCGTGGCAGGATTCATCTTCGAAAGGAATCGGCGGATCGCCGCCGGAGCGATCCGTCCGATATCGAGCGCGGCGACATCAACGCCGGTAAAATCGCGCGGCATCGATGCCGGAAACTCCTCCGGATGCAGCGCTACGTACCGGTTGATCCCAGCCGCGAAGCCAGCATAAATCTCGCGCGTCAGCGGTTCGAGCTTCTCGAACGTCGCCTCGGCGCGTTTGTGAACCGGGCGCTCGAGAAAATCCGACTCGATGCTGTCGCGGCCAAAAAGCCGAGCGAGCCCGCCGCGCGCTTTTACAACATTCATCGCCGCCTGCGGCCCGTAATCCTCGAGCTGCAGCCACGCGAGCGCATACCCTGCCGCGCGAATGTTCTCAGCTCTGATGTGAGGCACACCGTGCGTGGTGCGTACGATCTCCACCTGCTTCCAGAGATCCTTGGCGGGTGCCTCGTCCGGTCGTCCGCCGGCAACGCGCATCGCAAGGAAAATGGCGAGCGCGGCGATCATCGCTCAGGCTCCCGTGCCGAACCGGCGAGAGGCAGCGCTTACTGCGGCAACGAGCCGCGCGACATCCGCCGAGTCGTTGTAGAGGTAGAACGACGCGCGCGTCGTCGCCGGTGTCTTCATCGCCCGCATCAACGGCTGCGCACAGTGATGGCCGGCGCGAACGGCGATCCCCTCGGCGTCGAGCAACTGCGACAAATCGTGCGGATGCAAATCGGTTACGGTGAAGCTCACGACGCCCGCACGATGTGATGCCTCGGGGCCAAGTACGGTGACGCCGGGGATTGCTGCAAGGCCAGCCATCGCCTCGGTGACGAGCGCCGTCTCGTGCTCGTGAATCCGCTTGAGGCCGACCGTCTCGAGATAATCCACGGCCGCGCCGAGTCCGACAGCGCCCTCGACGTTCGGCGTTCCCGCTTCGAACTTGTGTGGCAGCACATTCCAGCTCGTCGTCGCATCACCGACGACGGCGATCATATCGCCACCGAGCTGATACGGCGGCATCGCTTCGAGCAGCGCGCGCTTGCCGATGAGTCCGCCGATTCCCATCGGCCCGAGCATCTTGTGGCCACTGAACGCGTAGAAGTCGGCGCCCATCGCGTCGAAGCCGACGGCGACGTGCGGTACAGCCTGGGCGCCGTCAACGATGGCAATCGCGCCGACGGCATGTGCGAGCGCCACAAGTTCCGCGACCGGATTGATCGTCCCGAGCGCATTCGAGACGTGACCGAAGCAAACGGCCTTCGTATTCGGCGTCAGCAACGCCTTCAGACCAGCGAGGTCGATTTCACCCGACGACGTCAGCTCCGCAATCTTGAACTCGGCGCCGGCCGCGATGCAAAGCTGCTGCCACGGCACGAAGTTGGCGTGATGCTCGAGCCGCGTCACCACGACGCGATCGCCGGCCTTCACATTGAGTCGCCCCCACGTGTTGGCGACGAGATTCATGCTCTCCGTCGCGCCGCGGGTAAAGATCAGCATGTCAGGATCGGCGACGCCGAGAAAACGGGCGATCCGCGCACGTGCCGACTGATACGCCTCGGTGGCCGCCGCCGAGAGCGCGTAAGCGCCGCGGTGCGGATTGGCATTCACGGTGGCGTAATAATCCGAAATCGCATCGATCACGGTACGCGGTTTTTGCGAGGTCGCTGCCGAGTCGAGATAGGTCAGCTTCGGCTGCGCCGCGAGCAGTGGAAAATCAGTGCGCGGTACTAATGACTCGGTCATCCTTCCTTCCTCACCCAAATGGCGCCATCGTTCACGCGCAACGGATACAGCGCGAGCGGTTCGTCGGCAGGGCCGCGGAGTACATCGCCGTTCGCGCAATCGAACCGCGCGCCGTGCCAGGCACAGATAAGCTCTTTGCCGTCGAGTTCACCATCCGACAGCGGAAACTCGGCGTGAGGACAGCGATCGCGGACGGCAAAGAGTTCGCCGCCGGCATTTCCAAGGCAAATCTTCGTTCCATCGGCAAGTAGAACGGCGCGCAGCTCACCGTGCGATAGGTCGTCAGCGCTGACCTGCTCGAACTCGCTCACGACTCAGTGGGAGCGGTGGTCACGTCCTTTTCCCCGCCGTGAAGCGCCGAATGCATCGCGTGCCATCCAAGCGATGCGCACTTCACGCGTAACGGAAAACGCGAGACGCCGGAGAAGGCCTTGAGGCCTCCCAGGTCCTTACCATTACCCTTACCAGTGATGAGCGCGTGGAATTTTTCGAACAACACCTCGGCTTCGGCGCGCGTCTTCCCTTTGATCGCCGCCGTCATCAGCGAGGCGCTCGCCTTGCTAATCGCACAGCCCTGTCCCTGAAACGAGACATCGGCCACGCGGTCGCCGTCCATCTTGATCCAGACCGAGAGCTGATCCCCGCACATCGGATTCAGCCCTTCGGCGTGAGCCGTCGAATCTTCCATCGCGCGGAAGTTTTGCGGCCGCCGGTTGTGGTCGAGGATGATGCTCTGGTAGAGCTCTTCGAGATCGCCGCTCATCGCCGGTCAGTGAAGCGCTCGCGCGCTATCGCTGTTCTCCGGCGGTGAAGCGCGCGAACGCGAGCGCTTCGAGCCCTTCGCGCAGCGCGTCGAGCTCGATCGTCTCGAGCACCTCGGCCGCGAACGCGTAGGTGAGAAGCGCGCGGGCGTTGTCGGCGCCGATGCCGCGGCTCTTCATATAGAAGAGGCCCACTTCATCGAGTCGCCCAACAGTCGCGCCATGCGTGCACTTCACGTCGTCAGCGAAAATCTCGAGTTGCGGCTTGGTGTCAACCTTGGCCTGCGCGCTCAGCAGCAGTGCGTGGTTCGTCTGCTTGCCGTCGGTTTTCTGCGCTTCGGAGTCAACATACACCTTACCATTGAACACGCCGTGCGAGTTACCGTCGAGAATGCCTTTGTACAGCTCGCGACTTGCGGTGTTCGGCGCGATGTGCTCGACGAACGTCTGGTGATCAGCGTGCTGCGTGCCGTCGATCATATACAGGCCGTTGAGTCTTACCTCGGACCCTTCACCAAGAAGTCGCGAATAGATGTTCGTGCGCGAGAGCTGCGCTCCCGCGGCGTACGAGAATGAGTGATATATCGAGTCGCGCCCCTGCTTCACCTGAACGGTGGAGATGTGGAACGCGTCGGTGCTTTCACGCTGAATCTTGTAGTGGTCCACTCGCGCGCCGTTGCCGACTTCGATCTCGGCGACGGCGTTCGTGAAGTAGCTCGCATTACCGACCGTCGCGTAGCTCTCGACGATCGCCAGCTGCGCCAACGGTTCGGCGACCACGAGCAGACGCGGATGCACCGCACCGCCCGCCGCCTGTGTATCCGTGATGTGCACGATGTGAATCGGCGACGCGACCACTTCGCCACGCGGCACGTGAATCACCACGCCCTCACCGATGAACGCAGTGTTGAGCGCCGTAAAGCTCGCGTCCGCATAGTTCGCCAACGCGCCAAGGTGCTCGACGACGAACTCCGGGATTTCCTTGATCGCCTCGGATAGCGTCAGCACCTGCACATCGGCCGGCAGTTCGCTGAACGATGAGAGCGACCGCTCAAAACGGCCATTCACGAACACGAGGCGATGCCACGACGCGTCGCCGATGACCAGATGCGTCAGGTCATTTGGGCTGACTGCGAGCGTTCCCGGCTTGGCCGGCTTGAACGTCTTCTCGGCGATCGGCGTCACGCTGGTGTAATGCCAGTTCTCGTCGCGCGTCGTCGGGAAGCCAAGTTCAGAGAATCTGTCGAATGCCGCGCGTCGCAGCTGCGGCAGCCAGGCCGGACCAGCCGTGCCAGTCGCAGCGAATGAATCGGAATACGTCACGGTCACGCGGCCTCCAACACCCAGTCGTAGCCACGTGCTTCGAGCTCGAGCGCCAGTTCCTTGCCGCCGCTCTTCACGATGCGGCCGTTCGCCAGCACGTGCACGAAGTCTGGCACGATGTAGTTGAGCAGGCGCTGATAGTGCGTCACGACGATCGTCGCGTTCTGTGGAGTCTTCAGCTTATTCACGCCCTCGGCGACAATGCGCAGCGCGTCGATGTCGAGGCCGGAATCGGTCTCGTCGAGGATCGCGAGCTTCGGCTCAAGCACTGCCATCTGGAGAATCTCGTTACGCTTCTTCTCGCCACCCGAGAAACCGGCATTCACCGAGCGATGCAGCATCTTCTCGTCCATCGCGACGAGCTTGAGCTTCTCGTCCATGAAGTCGAGAAAGTCGATTGGATCCACTTCCTCAAGCCCCTTCGCCTTGCGCACTTCGTTGTACGCCGAGCGAAGGAAATAGGCGTTGGTCACGCCCGGGATTTCAACGGGATACTGGAAGGCGAGGAAGACACCGGCCTGCGCACGAATCTCGGCGTCCATGTCGAGGAGGTCTTCACCTTCGAACGTCACCGACCCGCTCGTCACGGTGTAGCCCGGATGTCCCGCGATCACCTGCGCGAGCGTGCTCTTTCCACTGCCGTTCGGTCCCATGATGGCGTGCACTTCGCCCGGGTTCACCGTCAGCGAAATCCCCTTGAGGATTTCCTTGTCACCAACATTCGCGTGCAGGTCTTTAATGATCAACATTGTATGTAAAGTCAGAGATGAATTTCAATGCGCCCGTAAGTCTGCTCTCACCGTAAACGGCCAACGGACAACCGTAAACCGTACACATCAGTTGCCGTTACCCAACCGACCCTTCGAGGGAAATACCAAGCA
>JAYVPN010000071.1:0-7806 GCA_043757365.1 Gemmatimonadota bacterium
GCTGTTCCCCCAGTGGTTTTGTCGTATCCGCGCGTTACCGCGAAATCCGCCGCCGCCGTTGCCCCTCTCTCTCCCCCTCTCCGCGTTCATTGAAGCGTCGTCAAGCCCCGCCCGAACCAGCGGGCCCGGATGGCGGCTTGTCACGCGGCGCCGACGCCAACACCTCCGATGCCACCGACTTCCCCGCCGCGGCGACCCCGTTGAGCACCCCCATCGCCTTCGACATCAGGCTCATCGTCTCGGCCACAGTACTCGCCGACAGCTTGCCGGCGCGCATCGTGTCCTCGACGCCCTCGGCGAACCGCTGAAAAACGTTCGGCGGCGCCGCTTTCTGCTCGGCGTATTTCGACTCGAGGAACTCGATGTAATCGAGCACTTGGTACATCCGCTCGTCGGAAAGCGTTTCCATGCGGCGGAGGATACGGTCGCGGAGGAACTCGTTCATATGCCTGCCTGGGTATATAGAAATACGGTCATACGGAGCGCCCGTCGGATCATCCCTTCCACCGCTTCCGGACCCCCCGTACGTCTATATGTACGTACGGAGAGGTCCCCCGGTTACCGTAGAGGCCCAATCCGCCGACCAGTTCCGGATGGTCGCGCTCCGTCAGCTCCACCGCCCGGGCGACCGCTAGGACGTCGAGGTACGTCACCCGGCCGTCGCCATCGACATCGATCGCGAGGTCGGCGGCGTCACCGTATTGGTGCCGGCTGTCGCTCGCGGCGCGTGGCACCCGCTTGTTGTGGAGCGGCGTGCGGAAGCCGGAGCTGACCTTCATCGGCATGTCGTGCTCGCGGACACCCAAATGGGCGAGCACGAGCTCGACCTTATCGAGGATCCGTGGGTCGAGCGCGAGATAGCGCGGCCAGCGCTCCTGGCCGTCGTGCGTAAGGAAATCGGCGAGCCGGAAATGCGTGCTCACCGCGAGTTCCGAATTCTGTGGCCGCACTTCGACGAAGCCGCGCGGCGGCGCCGATCCCTCCCCGCGCTCGGCGTTGTAGGTGCCGATCTGATAGCCGTTGATGGATGCGCCAAGCTTCGACGAGAACGGAATCATCACGCCGACGATGATCGAATCGACGAGCGTACGCGAACCCGGGCGCGCGATCGCGAGCTTATAGAAGCCCGGCTTCGACGGCGCGGTGACGGTCGCGCCAGAGAGCAGCGCCGTCGGCGTCATCGGCACCGCATCGTCGGCATTCACCCAGAGATACTCGACGGTCTCTTTGCCGCGCTTCACATCGACCGGAAACTCAAACAGCTCGCCCGGCAGGCGGAGCTGGACGCGCACGTCGCCGCTCGCCCCGAACGCGCCCGCGACGGTACTCACGCTCGGCGCCCGCTCGGGGCCTTCCTCACCGGGAAACGGCGTCGCGAGCAGGCTCTGCGGCGGATGCGCCACGACAACGATCGCGACAACGAGAATCACCGCGCCGACCGCGAGGATCTGTCCGATCGACCACCGATCGCTCGGGATCATCGGCTAGTAGATGTAGACCGCCGTGCCGACCGGCACGATGCGGAAGAGCAACTCGGCGTCCTCGTTGCGGACGCGCACACAGCCGTGCGACGCGTCGCGCCCGATCGACGTCGGTGCGTCGGTGCCGTGGATGCCATAGCCATCCCCGAGATACAGCCGGTTGCTGCCAAGGGTCCCGAAATATTTGCGCTGACTCGTGCCGTACGGCGGAATCACCAACGCGCGACCGACCTGCAGTTCCTGCCCTTCGCGCACTTCCATCGGCACAGCGCGGCCGTCGGGATAGTTCATCACGATCTCGGTCCCCTGCACGTCCACATAGGCACCATTACCGGCCGCGAGTTTCTGCCCGCGCTCGAGACGCACGGCGCGGAGCCCCTTTTTCTTCGCCACCTCGACGTAGTGCCAGTCGGGCGGCACCCACGCCGGCTCGACATCCTTGCGCTCGACGACGAGCCGCCCGCGCGGCGTTTCGAATTTCCATTTCTTGCCGCCGGCCTGCTCGAGGTTCTTGCCGGTGCCCGTCGCGACGCGCGTCGTGAAGATGACGTCCGGCCCGCGCTTGTACCACAGCCGGTGATCGGCGATGCTGACGACGAGATACGGCTTGTCGGCTGCCGCATCCCCTCCAATCGCGAGGACGCGCTGTAGCGTGTCCGTGGTCGCGCCGACTTCGCGCTTCACGTCGTCAAGCAACTCGAGATTGTCGTTGAAACCCATCCGTGTGACATCGCGGCGATAACGGACGGCGGCGACGTCCGAAATCAGAAAGAAGGTGAGCGCGGCAAGCGCCGGCAAAACGAGCACGGTCGCCCACGCGGCGCCGCGACCGGTCGCGAAAAAGCCGGAAACCCCGCGCAGTTCGATCATCTCAGTAGAAGTACACGCGCTGGCCGGCTTTCAAGCTCGGCATCAGCACTTTGAGGTCCGACGCTTCGACGCGCACCGTGCCGGCCCGCGCCGCGCCGCTGTCGGCGGCGCTGCGCGCGTAGATCAACGCGCCGCCATTCAGCATGACCACCGTATCGCCCACGAGCCGCTCGATCGTGCGCGTTCCACGAGGCGCGGTGATCTGCACCGAGTCCTTCGTGCTTCGGCGTTCCCACGTGTCGGGACCGATGTCGGCGTGCACGGCGCGCAGAATCGCGCCGTCCTGTTCGAGATAAAGCGCCGCGCTGTCGAGCGCGATCGCGAGATTGAGCGTATTGTCGACGCGCGCTTGGCGGCGCGCGAGTTCGATCATCACCTGCAGCCGGTTCGCGTCGTTCTGCATCGCCGCGTCGATGCGCGTCTTCTCGACGCCCGACATCCCGTCACGCAGCCGCGTCGTCTCACGCGCATACACGACACGCTTCGTCACGAGAAAGAGATCGCCGGCAAAAATCAACACGGCGATTCCCCATACGAATCGCATCGTCCACGGATTGCGGACCCACAGTGCGCGCCAACCGGTGAGCGAGTTCAGCGACGTCATCAGTGCTTGCTGATTGATTTCAAATCGAGAATCGGCGTCCCGACCGGTTCGCTGCGTCCCGTCCGCACGCGCGCCGTGATGATCATCGGCGTCAGCGGCGGAATCGATTTCACTTCCTGAAGCATCGAGGGCGGGACGGCGAGATACAAAATCGCGTTCTCGCTCCCGGGGCCGCGCGCGAGGAGATACGGCTCGTCCTTCGCGAAATCGCTGCGCAGCGGATCGGCGGTCTGCAACGACAGAATCTGCACCTCCCAGCGCACAGTTTTTCCGCGCATCCGCTCGGGCTCGGCCCGCAGATCCGCGGCGGTGATCGTCGACGCGTACGAGCTGTCGGCCGGCGCGAGATCGCGCTCGTTCACCCAGCCCTCGATGCGAACTTTCACCCAGCCATGGTCCCGGGCCATCGGCTCGACGATCGCCCCCTTCGGGAGCTCTCCGGACACGCGGCCGCCGGGGGCCGTCACCAACTTGGTCGGACGCGACGCGGCGTAGCTCCCGGTGGGCGCAATCTGGGGCGCCTCAACGACCGCCGATGGCGCCGGCACGGGAGTCTTCGCGGGAGTCTTCGCGGGAGTCTTCGCGACGACCTTCGGCGCTGGCTGCGGCGGCGCCTTCGCGACGGTCTTCTCCTGCTTCCCGAGCGACGACGTCAGGACGTACATCACGCGCGTCACCCGGATCCACGTCCCTTCTTTCGCTCCCGTCGTCACCGAGACTCCAGGGCGGAATTCCGCATAGACCGCGCCGTTGAGCGACGCCGAGGCGCGAATACGCAGCATCGATTCACCGTTCACGACGCCGGTCTTTTTCTCGCGGTTGATCCGGAGACGGGATTCATCCACCCAGCCGTTCAGGGTGACTTTCGTCTCCGCGCCCTTGGCCTCGCCGACGGTCAACTTGGCACCGCTGCTCAGTCGGGCGACGGACTTGCCCTCGGCGTCCTGCGCGGAGATCGGGGCGGCGAGCGTCACCTGCGCCAGGAGCGGCGAGGCGACGGGGGCGAGGAGGGCCACAAGGCCAAGAGCGATGATGGAACGAACCAAGCGCATCGCTGGTAGGGGGGCGAGCCGGGCGATAGATTCTTCCGCGTGCGGCGAGAGGCGTTCGGCGTACGACGCGCGGTCGCGCGCGATCTCCCGAAAGCTACTCTCTTACACTTCGCCGGGCCAAGATGGCGGCTGCCGTGGACCATAAAAATCCGGTTGTGCTGGTCGTGCTCGACGGGTGGGGCTACCGTCCCGAGCGCGAGGGCAACGCCGTGCTGATGGCCGACACCCCGAACTGGGACCGGCTCTGGGCCGGAGCGCCGCGTACCCTGCTCGATGCCTCCGGGCTGGCCGTCGGCCTCCCCGAAGGGCAGATGGGCAACTCCGAGGTCGGCCACATGAATCTCGGCGCCGGCCGCGTGGTGACGCAGGACCTCGTCCGCATTTCGGAGTCGGTGAAGAGCGGCGAGTTTTATCGCAATGCCGTCTTCCGCGCGGCCTGCGCCTCCGTGAAAAAGAACGGCGGGACGCTCCACCTCGTCGGCCTGGTCGGCGACGGCGGCGTGCACGCGCAGCAGGATCATCTGTTGGCACTCGTCGAACTCGCGACGCGCGAGGGTGTTCCGCGCGTCGCGATTCATGCGATGCTCGACGGGCGCGACACGCTGCCGACGTCCGCACTCGCGTTCACGGAATCACTGGTCGCGGCAACGCGCGGCCGGGCCGAAATCGCCAGCGTTGGCGGTCGCTATTACGGGATGGACCGCGACAACCGCTGGCCGCGCATCGAACTCTGGTACCGCGCCGCCGTCGACGGCACCGGGCCGAGTGCGACCGATGCGGTGCAATTCATTCGCGACGCCTACAACAGCGGCACCACCGACGAGTTCATCAAGCCCGCCGTCATCCTCGATGCCAACGGCAAAGCGATCGCGCCGATGCGCGACGGCGACGCCGTCATCTGCTGGAACTATCGCTCGGACCGGATGCGGCAGATCGTGCGCGCCCTCACCGTTCCCGAGTTCGACGGATTCGACATTGCAAATCGCCCGGCGGTGACGGTCGCGACGATGACGCAGTACGATGCGACCTTCAACGCGCCGGTCGCATTCGCGCCGTTCTCGATGGACCGCATCGTCGCCGACGTCCTCTGCGACGCTGGCATGACGACGCTGCGCACCGCCGAAACGGAAAAGTATCCGCACGTCACCTATTTTTTTAACGGTGGCCTCGAAGTGCCGTATCGCGGCGAGGAGCGAATTCTCGTTCCAAGCCAGAAAGTCGCCACGTACGACCTGATGCCGGAAATGAGCGCGCCGGGTATTACCGATGTTCTGTGCAACGCGATCGAGAAGCGTTCGCACAATTTCACGCTCGTCAACTACGCCAACGGCGACATGGTCGGACACAGCGGCAATCTCACGGCGACGATCGAAGCGTGCGAAGTCGTCGACCGCTGTCTCGAACGCATCGTCGCCAGCGCCGCCCGCACGGGCACGCGATTGCTCATCACGGCCGACCACGGTAACTGCGAAATGATGATCGATCCGGCGACGGGCGGGCCGCACACCGCTCACACCACGAACCCCGTCCCCTTCCTCATCGTCGAGGACGGCGTCGCCACGCCCCTGCGATCGGGCGGCGCGCTCTGCGACGTCGGCCCGACTGTGCTCGCCATGCTCGGACTCGAGCCACCCAAAGAAATGACCGGGCGCAATCTGCGCCTTGCCGGAGTAACCGCCTGATGATGATGCCACGCCTCTCGCTCGCCGTCGCCGCTCTCACCGTCTGCGTCTCGTCACTCGGCGCGCAGGTCGCGACACCACCGCCGCCACCGACGGCGCCTGCGGCACCGACGACCAAGCCGGTCGGCTCACTCCCCGACAACTCTCCGTTCAGAGACATCGGGCCCGATGCCAGCCGCTTCGGCTTGGTCGCCGGCTATCTCTTCACGAAAAAAGACGAGGCCGGCGTCGGACCGAAGTCGATGCCGCTGTTCGGCATCCGCCACGACCTGCACATCACCGGTCCGGCGTACCTCACGACGCGCCTCCTCGGCGGCACCACGACCCGTACGATCCTCGACTACACGAAGAAGCCGGCCCAGCGCGACGTCGGCACGAAGTCGACGGCGATGATCGCCGGCGATATCGGGATCAGCATGAGCGCGACCGGCGATCGCACGTGGCATAATCTTCAGCCGCTCATCAACGTCGGCGTCGGTATCGCCTCGTTCACCGGCGATAAGGACACCGACGTCTCCGGCTTCCGCCTCGGCACGAAGTTCGAATTCACCTACGGACTCGGTGCGCGCTACATCACCGGCAACAACTCCGAACTTCGGTTCGACCTTTCGTGGTACGCGTGGCAGCTGAAGTATCCGACGACGTACCGCTCGACCGCCGTCGATCCGATCGCGATCAAGCCGACGGGAACGCTGTCGCCGTGGGCGGGCAATCGGTTGATCTCGGTCGGCTACACGTTCGGCGTCTTCCGCTAAGCCGCACCGCGCGATGGGCACCGCGTTTCTCACCCGCCGCGTTTCCTTCGCCGCCGCGCATCGCTATCGGCGGCCGGACTGGAGCGACGCGAAGAACGAGGAAGTGTTCGGTCTCTGCGCGCGGCCGCAGTTCCACGGGCACAGCTACAGTTGCGACGTCACCGTCACCGGGCCGATCGACGAGACGACAGGGATGCTCCTCGATCTCCGTCTCATCGATCTGGTCCTCGCGGCCGAAGTGGTGGATCGCTTCGATCATCGGAACCTGAATACCGACATTCCGGAATTCGCTGAGGGACAGTTGATCCCGACGAGCGAGAATCTCGCGCGGCTCGTCGCCGGACGCGTGCAAGCGGTGCTCGGCAATCGCGCGCTGGTGACGGAAGTCGTGGTGCACGAGAGTCCGACCCTCAGTGCCACCTGGCGTACCGGCGGATGAGCGCGCGGCGCTGCACCGGCGCCGTCATTGCCGGCGGACGGGGCACGCGGATGGGCGGGCGCGCAAAAGGGCTCGAACGCGTCGGCAGCGAGCGCATGATCGATCGCGTCGCCGCCGCGCTACGGGAGGCGGCGGATGATCTTATTCTCGTTGCCAACGATCCCGGTGCTTCGAACTGGCTCGTCGACACGCTCGACACCCGCGTCGTGCGCGACGAATATGCCGACGCCGGGGCGCTCGCCGGAATTCACGCCGCCCTCGGTGACGCGATCGCCCACGCCGATATTCTCGTCCTCCCGTGGGACGCGCCGTTCGTGCCGGGAGCGCTACTTAAATTGTTGCGCCAAAGCGGCGAACGCGCCGGCGCCGATGCGGCCGTTGCGTCGAGTCCCGGGCCGTGGGGTTTCGAACCCCTGTGCGCCTGGTACGCGCCGGCCTGCCGAGCCGCGATTGAAAGTCGTCTCGATGCAGGCGATCTTCGTGCCGGGGCTTGGCTCGACGACGTGCACGCGATTCGCGTCGACGTCTCGGACTTTGGCGATCCCGCCCTGCTCTTCTTCAACGTCAACACCGACGACGATCTGCGCGAAGCCGACGCACTCGTCCGGAGAACGCGATGACCTTCCGTACGTTCGCCCTCGCCGCCGTGTGCGTGCCGCTTTTGACCTCGTGCGCGAGTCACGCACCTGCCAAGGTCGCGCCGGCGCCGAACGCGTTGTTGTGGACTTCGCGCGCCGATGCCCGCGCCGCGATCGATTCGATGGTGAACGATCCGCAATTCCGGAATGCCCACTGGGGCGTCCTGATCGTCGACCCGGCAAACGGCGACACGCTCTACTCGCATAACGCCGGCAAGCTCTTCATGCCGGCGTCGAACCAGAAGATCCTCACCGGTTCGACCGCTCTCGTGCAGCTCGGCCCCG
>JAYVPN010000072.1:0-2129 GCA_043757365.1 Gemmatimonadota bacterium
CCCGATCGAAACGCCGGAAGGTCCGAACATCGGCCTGATCACGTCGCTGGCGTGCTACGCGCGCGTCAACGACCTCGGCTTCATCGAGACGCCGTACCGCATCGTCAAGAACGGCAAGGTGACGAACGAACTGGCATGGCTCGACGCGAACCGTGAAGAGGACGTCAGCATCGCGCAGGCCTCGGCCGTGCTCAACGATGACGGAACGTTTACGGATGAGCTCGTGTTGTGCCGTCAGCTCGGCGACTTCCCGCTGCTGCCGCCGTCGCGCATCGAGTACATGGATGTCGCGCCGGAACAGCTCGTTTCGATCGCTGCCGCACTGATTCCGTTCCTCGAACATGACGACGCCAACCGCGCGCTCATGGGCTCGAACATGCAGCGCCAGTCGGTGCCGCTCCTCAATCCGCAGACGCCGTTCGTCGGCACCGGTCTCGAAGAGACGGTGGCGCGCGACTCCGGCGCGACCGTGATTGCGAAGCGCTCCGGCGTGGTGACGCGCGTGACGGCCGACGAGATCCTCATCGAGGCCGGCATCGACAAGAAGAAGGAAGGCGACCTGCCGCTTGCCGCGTTGACCGCGCAGGACCGGTACAAGATCAAGAAGTATGTGCGCACGAACCAGGACACCGCGATCAACCAGCGCCCGATCGTCAAGCTCGGCCAGAAGGTGAAGGCCGGCGAGGTGCTGGCGGACGGCGCAGCGACCGAGTTTGGACAGCTCGCGCTCGGCTCGAACGTGATTGTGGCGTTCATGTCGTGGTACGGCCACAACTTCGAAGACGCGATCATTCTCAGCGAGCGTCTGGTGAAGGACGACGTGTACTCGTCGGTGCACATCCAGGAGCTCGAACTGCACGTGCGCGATACCAAGCGCGGGCAGGAAGAGATTACGCGTGAAATCCCGAACGTCTCGGAAGACTCGCTCGTCGATCTCGACGAGCGCGGCATCGTCCGCATCGGCGCGCACGTGCGTCCGGGCGACATCCTCGTCGGCAAGATCACGCCGAAGGGTGAGACGGAGCTGTCGCCGGAAGAAAAGCTGCTGACGGCGATCTTCGGTGAGAAGGCGAAGGACGTGAAGGACTCGTCGCTCAAGGTGAGCCCGGGCATGGAAGGCGTGGTCATCGACGTGAAGATTTTCTCGCGCATTGAAGATCAGGTCGTCGAAAAGGATCGCGGCGAGCGGATCGGCGAAGTGCGCCGTCTCGAGGGCGAGGAGAAGGTGCGCGTGAACGACGTGCGCGACGCCGAGCTCAAGGAGCTGCTGGCCGGTCAGACGATCGCGCTGGCGCTGAAGAGCGGCACGGTCGAGGAAGCGATTCCGGCCGGCACCAAGCTCACCGCGGATGTATTGGATGGTCTGCGTCTCGCGACGCTCGACCTCAAGACGTTCCGCGTCGAGAACAAGAAGGTCAACGACGAAATCCGCGAGATCATCGAAGCGGCGAACACCATCAAGGCGAAGCTGGAAGAGAAGGCGGAAGAGCGCATCGACCGCATTCTGCAGCCTGATGAACTGCCGCCGGGCGTGATCCAGCTGGTGAAGGTGTATCTGGCCGAGAAGCGCAAGATCTCGGTCGGCGACAAGATGGCCGGCCGTCACGGCAACAAGGGTATCGTTGCCCGTATCGTGCCGGAAGAAGACATGCCGTTCCTTCCGGACGGGCGTCCGGTGGACATCGTGCTGAACCCGCTCGGCGTTCCGTCGCGAATGAACGTCGGTCAGATCCTCGAAACCCACCTCGGGTGGGCGGCGAAGATTCTCGGCTTTTATGCGAAGACGCCGGTGTTCTCGGGCGCGACCGAAAAGGAAATCGGTCTGCTCATGCGGCTCGCGTCGTTGACGTGGGCGCACGGCGGTCTGGAGCTCACGACGCCGCCGCTCGAGATTTCGGACAAGGACATCAAGGGGTTCCTTGCGGATCTGCGTCCGGCGATCGGCGAAGAGAAGGTCGAACTGATGCACGACGCGAGCGTCAACGACCTCAACGGTCGTGGCGTGAGCGCGGAGACGAAGGATGTGTACAGCCGCACGCGCGACTATCTCATCTCGGTGGCGAAGGAGCTCGCCGAGCGTGAGCACGTCGACCTGCGTCATGCGATCACGTTCCATCAGGCGGAAGCGG
>JAYVPN010000073.1:0-2118 GCA_043757365.1 Gemmatimonadota bacterium
CCGCAGCGGCAAGCCATCGGGTTCGGGCCGCAGTCGGTAATCGTGTGCGCGCTACGACATTCCGGTAGCGCAACATCGGGTGGAGCAGGCGATCGATGGCGAACCGCACCCGTTATTTTGGCGGCAGGAAACTGGGCACCGGTGGCCTGGTGAAGGCATACAGCGGCGCGGTGCAGCGGGCGCTCGACTCGTTGTCGATGTCACGCGCGGACAGGCGGTATTTTCGGAGTAAACCCGGGCACAGCGACGCTAACGCCACTCTGCAGGCGGGTGCATCTTGAGGCGTGCCGAGACCACCATGCGCCCGTACAATTCCGAACACGCGCGCTCCCGCGTTCTGGAGCGAGCTGGGATTCCGGACCGCGAACACATCGACTTCATTTGCCGGACTACTCCATGAGCATTGCCGTGTTCGGTGCATCCGGCGCGACCGGTCGGCGGTTCGTTGCGGCGGCGAGCAATGCCGGCCTGACTTTGCGTCTGCACTATCGATCCGCCCCGCCGGACGATCCACCAGATCTGGCAACGATCGTGGTGGGCGCCCTGACCGACCCGACGGCGGTTCGCGAAGCGTTGCGCGGATCTGATGCCGTGGTGGTGATGTTGGGTCCGCGCACGGGCAGCAAGGACATTTTCTGCGCCAAGGCCACGCGCGCCGTCGTCGACGCCATGCGTGGGCAACAGCAGACGCGGTTGTTGTGCATGGGGTGCGCAACACTCGGTGCCATGCCCGGCAATGTCTCGATGGTGATGCGCGCGGCAGCGATCGCCACGCGGCGCTTTCGCACCGAGGAGGAAGCCGACGACCGTGCGGAACAGGAGCGGATCGTGCGGAGCAGCCGGCTCGAATGGACACTGGTGAAGCCGCCGCGACTGACGGATAACGGCAAGGGCGAAACCGTACGTGCCGGAATCGATCTCGATGTGGGGCTGCGCAGCACGATTGCACGCGACACGGTAGCGGAATTTCTGCTCGCCGAAATCGAAACACCGCGATTCGTCGGGCAGACTGTATACGTTTCCGGTACGCCGCGCGCGTAGCTTTCACCGGACCGTGTCCACCGCCCGATTTCACCTTCGACACCCAACCGATGGACGACGTACGCAAGCACGCGTGGGAAGATGTTCGCCTCGAACAGCTGAATCCGCTCATCGGCCGCAAGCTGATCACGAGTGAGCGCATGATGCTGGCGCAGGTTTTTCTCAGGACAGGCGCCATCGTTCCCGCTCATGATCACCACAACGAACAGTTTACGTACATCCTTTCCGGTTGCCTGCGCTTCTGGATTGGTGCCCACGCCGACGAGCCGGGCGACGTGTACACCGACGTGCGTGCCGGCGAGGTCCTGGTGATCCCGGGCAACGTGCGTCATCGGGCTGAAGCGCTCGAAGATACACTCGACGTCGACGTGTTCGATCCGCCTCGACAGGATTGGCTGGATGGCAGTGACGCGTACTTGCGCGGGACGCGCTGAGGTGGATCTCGGTATTGGCGGAAAAGTCGCCCTGGTGTGCGGCGCGAGTCGCGGAATCGCGTACGCCGCCGCCGAGCAATTCGCGCGCGAAGGCGCAGTGCTCGTAATCTGTTCGCGCGACGAGCGTTCGCTCGCGAGCGCGGCAGACCGTCTGACGCGCCTGGGCGCACCGGTCGTGTCCATCGTCGCCGACTTGAGCACGACCGACGGAATCGCGCGGGTAATCGAAGGCGCCATGGCCGCGCACGGCCGCGTGGACATTCTCATCACCAACACGGGTGGGCCGCCCACCGGAAGCGCCCTCGCGCACGACTGGCCGGCGTGGGAACGAGCGAGCCATCTGCTGCTCCGCAGTGCCGTGGAACTCGCGCGCGCCTTCGTGCCCGGCATGCAAAAACGCACATGGGGCCGGGTGATTGGGATTACCTCTTTCGCCGTGAAGCAGCCGGTGCCCTCGCTCGTGCTCAGCAACAGTTTGCGCGCGGCAGTGACGGGATACTTCCGTACGCTGGCCGAGGAAGTAGCTCGGGACAATGTTACGGTGAATACCGTACTTCCCGGCTACACGTCGACTGAGCGCCTCGAGAACCTGGCCGACGCCGCGTCGGCGCGCTTGGGCGTCACTCGCGAATCGGTGTTCGAT
>JAYVPN010000074.1:0-2105 GCA_043757365.1 Gemmatimonadota bacterium
CCGCGGTGGGCCAATGTCTCCGCGAATCGGATGATCGGCCCCACGAGACCCGTGGCGGGAATGTCAGCGACATCCTCGACCGGCCGGCCTATCTCGTTACTCGAAAACTATGCGAACCGGCCGTGCGGCGCCATTACTGGGCCAGAAAGGCGGTCAGTTCGGCGTTCACGAGCTCGGGCGTTTCTTCCATGACGACGTGGCCGCCGTTCTCGATCCAGCGCAGCTGCGCGTTCGGCATCGCGGCGACGATTTGCTCGGTCGGGCCGGGGCGCACGATGCGGTCTTGCGTGCCGAAGATGACCATCGCCGGCATCGTAATCGATGCGAGGTCTTCCGGCCGGAGCCGCTTCCACTGGAATTCCACGAGCATCTGCAGTTGCGCGCGCACGACATCCGGAAACTGCGTCGGCGCCCAGTATTCGTCCGTATCGCGTTCGGTGAACCAGCCGAGCTTGCCGTGCACTCGGCGTTCCACGATGTCGACCATCCGGCGCGTGACGAGGAGCGACGGGAGATCGCCCGGGAGCTTCGGAATGAACGGCGCGAACGGCTGCATCGGTGAGACGTCGCCAAAGCCCACCGGGCCATACAGCGCGAGCTTGGTCACGCGATGCGGCACCAAGCGGGCCACTTCGAGCGCGATGCGTCCGCCCATCGACTGCGCGGCGATTGGGAGGCGGTCGATCCCCAGCGCGTCGAGTAGTGCGACGATGCGCGTCGCGAATCGGTCGAGGGAGTAGCTGCCTTTGGCGTCCGGTGCCGAGGAAAGTCCGCACCCCGGAAGATCGATCGCGATCGCGCGGTAGCCGGCGCGCGCGATCGCCGGAATCGTATGCCGCCAGAGATAGGCGGTAATCGCCCATCCATGGAGGAGCAGCACCGGCGGCGCAGCAGCGTCTCCCGACTCGAGCACACGGAGGGAGACGCCGTCCGGCAGGGTGACCTGCCGGACGGAAATATCGTCGCGGCCAGCGGGAAACCACTCCGCCGGCGGGAGGTGCGTCGCCGACGACACGCGATCGCTAGACGAGGTCGACCGGGCGCCCCGAGAGCCGCGCGATCAGGCCAATGCGGAACGTGATGTCGGCGACCCGTAGCTCGTCGGCGCTGTCGGCCGGCTGCAGCGGATACGACGACCAGACCCAGCCGCTCGCCTTCTTCGGGATCGTGCTCCCCGAATGCGGATGCCAGATGCCGTAGCGATTGCAGTCGTCGACGAACCGCTCGTACATCTTCGACCAGTTGTCGTTGCGGCGCAGGAATCCGAACCGGGCGACGAGCTCGATCCAGCTTACTGCCGCCGACACGTCGGCTTCGACGGCGTTGCGGTGCGGCAAGCGGTCGCCCATTACGAGATGCGGCACGGGGAGAATTTTCTTCCCGACCATCTGCATCTGTTCCTGGCGCGGGAGCGGACGCGTGAGCCACTTGTACAGTAGCTCCATCCCTTCATAGTGCTCGCTGCGGAAGAGCGGCATGTGCGAGAACATCTGGAGCGCGTAGATCGACGGCGGGAACGCATCAGGCGAGAGCACCTGCTGATTGCCGACGCGAATCCACGGCTTGTCGCCGACCGGGCCCTTGAGGAACTGCATCATCCGCTCGAGCGTGCGACGGGCCGCGCCGCGCAGGCGAGGATCGGACTCAAAGCCAGCCTGTGCAAGCGCCGCACCTGCCGCTTCGCGAAGGTACTGTCGGACCATCGCGCGCTGCTCGTCCTCGACGCCCTTGGCCATCATCTTCGGCGCGAACTCGAAATAGAGCGCCGGATCGTCGTCTTCGGAGAGCAAACGGAACAGCACGCGTCGCGCCTGAAGAATCGGCGGCGAGTCTTTGTCCCATCCGTATTCGAGCAGTCGGCGCACGGCGTGCACGGTGCCGACATCCTCGAACTGCGGACCACTCTTGGTCGGCACTTCGAGAAGCGACTCGTTCCAGACGCCGTCGAGCGACTGCCCGACCGCCAGCTCAATCGCCGGCTTGTGGGTATACGGCAGATAGTGAAACGCCGGCGGAACCTTGTCGCCGAGCTTCGCTACCTCCATGATGGCGCGATACTGTATTGGTGCTGACGCGTTAGCCACAAGCCAGCTCACCGGAAACTT
>JAYVPN010000075.1:0-28351 GCA_043757365.1 Gemmatimonadota bacterium
TCGACAACTCGGCGACCTGCGCTTCGACCGACTTGAAGAGCGTGATGATTTCGCTCTTGATCGCGGCATCCGACGCGCCGGCGTCGAGCCGGCCGTCGATGTCGGCATATCGCGCGCGAAGTCCCTGCACCGTTTCATCCGCCATGGGATACCTCTGCGGCCGCACCGGGTATCGCACCGGCGACCGCGTGGTCGAGCACGATACGTTCACGTGCCGTGAGCAGTTCACTGACGTCGAGCATCACGGTCACCGGATCACCCTCGTGGGCGCTGCGGATGAGGGCGCGTAGATACTGGCGTGCGAGTCCGCGGAAGATCGTCGGCGGCGGCTCGAGTTGACTTTCGTACACCGTCGCGACCTCATCGACCCTATCGACGATCGCGCCGATCCATTCCTCGGCGACGACGAACACAAGCATGCGCGCGCCTTCGCGACTGGGAGCGGCCGGCAGCTCGAAGCGGGCCCGGAGATCGATCACCGGCACGACGCGCCCGCCGTAGTCGATGACCCCCACGAGCCACGCTGGAACATTCGGAATCGGGCGCGGTGCCGTGAACCGCAGCACTCGCTCGACCGCATAAATATCAGTGGCGAACCGGTCGTCGCCGACGTGAAAGGTCACGAGCTTCATCCGCTCGCCGGTGCGTGTTCCTGCCGGAGTGTCGGTCATCTTCTGCTCCCAGTGCCAAACGTCATTCGGAGATCGCCTCGTTTGAGGTCGCCCGGTCGATCAATGCGGCCACCCGCACGAGACTCAACAGCCCTTCGAGCGGCGCCGGCGCGAAGACCACGCCGCGCAGCACGCCGTCCACATCCGCACCGCGCGGCACTGGCCGCACACCCAGCATATCGATCGTACAGAGATCCTCGACTTCATCGACGATCAGCGCCACGCAACGATCACCGTCGCGCAGCATGAGCGCGGTTTCGGGCGCATCGGCAGTTCGAGCACTCCGCATCAAACCAAACATCCATCCGCCGTCAAATGCGCTGACGGTGCGATCCCGGTGCCGCATCTGCCCGAGCAGGCCGTTCTGCGCGACCGGCACCCAGCCAACCGTCGGTGCGTCGAGCGCCTCCTCGACGTCCCGCGTAGCGAAGCCGAACCGCTCGCCGCCGATGCGCGCGATGATGTACGGCTCGCTCGACTCACGCGACGGCGCGGTCATGCGATGCCTCGTGATGCACTACGACGGGCCGTGAGCAACTCGGTCGCGGCCGCGGCGATACCGGAGAGCGGCACCACGCGGTCGGCACCGGCATGCTCAAGCGCCGCCGCCGGCATACCATAAATCGTCGACGACGCTTCGTCCTGCACAATTGCTCCGCCGCCGGCCGCACGAATCGCGCCCAGGCCGTCGCTGCCGTCGCGTCCCATCCCCGTGAGGACGATGCCGACGGCATGGCTTCCGAACACTGCCGCAGCCGAGCGAAAGAGGGGATCCGCCGCCGGCTTGACGCCCCACACCGTCGGCGAATCGTCGAGCGCCAGACGCGGCCCGTCGGTCGTCGTGCGTACGGTCATGTGCTGGCCGCCGGGTGCGACGTACGCATGATTGGGCAGTAACAAATCGCCGTCCGTCCCCTCCCGCACGGTGAGCGCCGATGCCTCATCGAGGCGTCGCGCGAGTCCGGTGGTAAATCCGCGCGGCATATGCTGCGCGATGAGTACGGCGGCGTCGAGCGCACGCGTGAAAGCTGGAACGACTTCCGCGAGCGCACGCGGCCCGCCGGTGCTCGCCGCAATCACGACTACCGCGCGCGCCGCGCGCGGATCGGGCGTCGGACGACGCACCCGTGCCGCCTCGCGAACACGCAGCGTGCGCAGTGTCCGCTCGAGCATCGGCACGCCGCGCAAATTTACAATCGCCGCCGCGCGCAACGCATCGTGCAGACGGCCTGCCACCTGCCGCACCTGCTGTGTGCCTGCGGCGGCGGGCTTCCGCACAAAATCCACCGCACCGAGTTCGAGCGCGCGAAGCGTCAGATCAACGCCGTCGCGCGTCTCAGCGCCACTCAGCATCACCACCGCGCGTGGTGTCTCGCTCATGATGTAGCCGAGCACGTCAATGCCGTCGAGGCCGGGCATCTCGATGTCGAGCGTCACGATATCGGGATCGAGCGCGTGCACGCGCTCGATCGCCTCATCACCGTCGCGGGCCGAGCCGCAGACCTCGAATTCTGGAAATTCGGCAATGACGTCGGCAACGACAGTGCGGATGAGGGCACTGTCGTCGACAATGAGGACGCGCGTCTTCCGCTCAGATGACACGATCCTCCCGCTGCACCGACGTGATCGTCATCGCCCCGCTCGCGACATCGAGCACGACGGTGCGCCCCGTATCGCCGCCGACATCTTCGGCTTTTACCTCGACGCTCGCGCGTTCAAGTGCGGCGCGGACGGCCGCGACATTGCGTGCTCCCATGCTGCCGCCGGCTGACAACAGCTTCCCGAACAGCGACGCACCGCCGGCGATTTTCGCCGCGAACGGTCCCTTCGCACCGAGCGCGCGCATCTCATTCAACAACAGCGGCACCGCGGTCGACGCAAACTTTGCCGGATGCTCGGCGGCGGTCGCACCGATCGGATCGGGAAGCAGGACGTGCGCGAGGCCACCGATCTTCGTCAGCGGATCATGGATCGCGATCGCCACACACGAGCCGAGCCCGATCGTCACAAGACGGCCCTGCCCCTTGGCGACGGCGTGATGGGCGATCGGCACACGTTGCTCCTTCACGCCCGCTGAAAGATGCGCTCGCGCTGGTCGATGACGTGGAACAGGGTCCGCGTAGGACCGAGCAACGTCTCGACCTTGCCGAGCATGAGATACCCGTTCGCGGCGAGCGCATCGTGGAAACGCTGCATCAGCGCCTCCTGGCTCTGCCGGTCGAAATAGATGATGACATTGCGGCACGTGATCAAATGCACGGGCCCGCGGGGCGGCGTGTCGCGCAGCAGGTCCCGGCGCTCGAACCGGATCATCGCGCGAAGCTCGGGCATGGCAGCGGAGCGTCCCTCCGCCTTCGCGGTGAAATATCGTTCACGAATCTTCGGCGGCACTTCCGTGAATGCCTCGGGCTCGTAGCTCCCTGCGGCCGCCGACTCCAACGACGCCGTATCGATGTCGCTTGCCGTAATCCTGATTCTCGAAAGCCCGGCCGTCTCGCCCTTCGCCGTCGCGAAATGATGCCACATCGCAGCCAGTGTATACGCCTCTTCGCCCGACGAGCAGCCGGCGACCCAGCAATGGATCAGCGCCGAGGGAAGCGCCCAGAGCGCCGGGAACACCGTTCGCATCAGCTCCTCCCACGCCTCGGCATTGCGGAAGAGCTTTGTGACGTTGATCGTCAGGGCATCGATCAGCTTGTCATACTCGGTCGCATCGCGATCGAGCATGCCGCTGTACGACGCGTACGAGTCGGCGCCGCACGCACGCATCCGCACGGCGATCCGTCGACGGAGACAGCCGTGCTTGTAACTCGTCGCATTGAACGCGCGGTCGCGGGCGATCTTCGCCGTCAGCGCCATGAAAGCCTCCGCGTCACCGAGCACTTCGCTCACGGTAACGCCTGCGCCGCCTCGAGATTCTGGCGGACGATCTGATTGGTCGGGTCGAGCGTGAGCGACTTCTGCCAGAAGCGGACGGCGTCCTCCGTCTCCTGACGTTTCAACTTGATGTTGCCGAGTCGCATCCAGACGTCGGAGCCGAGCGCGTCGTTGAACTTCACGGCGCGCTGATACGCGTCGTAGGCTTCGTCAAAATGACTGCGGCGGTAGTGGCCATCACCGATGTTCTTATGAAGCTGTGCAATTCCGCTGTCCTCAAGTGCGCCGCGCTCGGCGACTTGCATCGCCTCGTCGAACTTACCGCGGCGCTCGAGCGTCGCCGAAAGATTATTAAGCAGCACGGCGGAGTGCGGATATGCGACAACGCCGTCTTCGAGTGTCGTCGTCGCATGCTCGAGATCACCGGAGAGCGCGGAACAGAGCGCCGCGTAATGGAACCACGCCGCCGACGGACTTTTCCCCGTGAAGAGCGGGCGCGCCGCGGTGAACGAGGCCGCCGCCGACTCGAGATCGCCATCGCGCATCGCGAGCACACCGAGCGACGTATGGATGCGCGGATCACGCTCCCCGCCCCGCCGCACGGCTTCTTTCAGCGCCTCACGAGCCTTGCCGATCTCGCCCATCCGTTCGAAGGCGAAGGCGAGATTATGAAATACCGCTGGCGCCGCGGCTCGCGCGTGCGTCGCCCCCTCGAAATCGGCGACCGCGTCCTCAAACCGTCCGAGGCGAAGATGCACGAGCCCAAGATAGAAACGGGCCTGCAGGTCGGTCGGACGCAATTCGGCGACGCGGCGGAATTCGCGTTCCCCTTCGTCGAGCATCCCCGTCTTGTAAAACGCGATTCCAAGATTGCGGTGCTCCTCGACGCGCGCGTCCGGCGCGATGACATCCGGCGCGCGCGACTTGCCGACACGATGCAGAAAGCCGGCCGTGGCAAGGCCGTACAGCGCCTTGCCGACCTCGAATTCGACGAGCCCGGATTCCTCGACGAGTGAGCCAACATCGCGGCGGCCATCGATCAACGGCAACACAACGTTCTGCTCGCGCGTGAGCTTCCCGCCACTCTCCTCGATGCGTTTGCGATCGACGTCGAAGACGATGTCGAATGACGGAATCTTCTTCTCGATCAGACTCCACTCATCAACACGACGCGCACCCTCGAGCAGCAAATTTTCGGGATTGATCGAGACGAGAAAATCCTGTTCTTCGGGACGGATGTCCGCCTCGAAGTTGAACGTTCCCTGCGTCCACGTGAAGAGGAAATACACAGCCTCTTCGATCTGCAGCGTGATCTGTTTATGCAGATCTTCCTTCGAGATGATGCCGAGCCCGACGAGAATTTCACCGAGTCGCTTGTCGCGCTCTCGCGACTGCGCGGCGATCGCCTGGTCGAGCTGCTCGACGGTAATCGCCCCGCTCTTCGTGAGAATATCGCCGAGCCGGTCGCGGCGATTGACGATCGCCGCGTAGCAGATGCGCCCCTTGTCGAAGTAGATCGACCCGAAGTTATTGCGATGCGTCACCGAGAGGCAGCCGGTCTTCTTGCCCATCGAGAGCAGCTGCAGCACGTCAGGGAGGCTCGCCTCCTTCAGACTTCCCTTGATCGCCATTAGCGGAACTCCTCGATCACGCGGGCGGTGACGTCAGGCCACTCCCAGATAATCTTCTCGCGGTCGAGAAACGATGTGTCGCGCGTATCGTTTGCCTGACTCACCGTCGGCACACCGGCGTAGGGCGTCGGCATGCCGAGTTCGGCGCGCACCATCTGCGCCGACAGCTGGATCCCAGTCGTGTCCGCGGCCGCGCCGAGACGGTTTACCATTCCGATGATCTCGCGCACGCTGAGCACCTGCTGCTCGCCGAGCACCGAGAGGAGCGCCGCGTCGGTATGACGACCGGCGGCCTTGAGGAACCGGTCGAAGAGCCGCTCGCGGAGCGTCCGGTCGGGCGACTGGATCGGCACGACGAGCCCGCCGTCGAATCGCGACCGCAGGCGTGCCTCGAGATCAGGAATCTCCGCCGGCGCCCGATCGCTCGTCAGCACGATCTGCTTTCCGGCGCTTACGAGCGTATTGAAGAGCAAGAAGAACTCTTCCTGGGTCCGCTCCTTTCCGGCGACGAACTGCACATCGTCGATCAGCAGTGCGGCGACCGAGCGGTACCGCGAGCGCCACCGTTCGACCGTGCCGCCCTGAATCGCCGCGATCAGTTCGTCGATGAACGTCTGCGCGTGCACGCACGCGACCACCGTACCGCCGTCGCGTTCGGCGAGCTTGTTACCGATCGCGTTGAGCAGGTGTGTCTTGCCGACGCCGCTCGGGCCGAAGAGCAGGAGGGGATTGTACTTCGTCGCCGGCTCGGCGACGACCGCATCGGCCGCGTGCGCAGCGAGTTGATTCGACGGCCCCACTTCGTAGGTGTCGCGGGCGAACTCGGAACTCGGACCGCTCGGCGGCGTCTCGCCGGCCAGCGCGCGCTCAACGAGATCTTCCGCCTGCTCGATCTTCTCAGGATCGCGAAAGACGCTGCTGCTGCCGAGCGACACGTCGATATCCGTCGCCTGCTTCTCGAGACCGCGCAGATGCTCGACGGCGGCGCTGAAGGTCCCGAGAAGTCCGGCGACATCCGGCGCTTTCGGTAACGTGAGCGCGCGCTCGAGCACCGTGGTGCGGTACCCTTCGCCACTCCAGTACTGGATCGCTTCCTTGATGCGCGCCTGCCACGCCTCGACGTGCGCCTGTACGACGATGGTGACTTCGGAGAGAAAATCCTCGAATTCGCCGGTCGGACGCGGCGTCGGCGTCGGCGACTTCACCGCCGGACTTTCGACGCTCACCGTCTGGTGCGCGACAAGTCGATTCAGCGCGCCCTGCAGCTCCCGCACGTTCTGAAAATTGAACCGTGCCAGTTCTTCGAGCACGCCACCCTTAAACGCGAGCCGCCGCTCTTCGCAATTGTTACGCAGGATCGCGACGCGTGTTTCGTAGTCCGGTGCCGTCACGTCGACGATCAGTCCGCCAGAGAGCCGGCTGATGAGCCGATCATCGACGTCCGGAATTTCCGACGGCGGACGATCGCTCGTCAGCACGATCTGACCGCCGGCCGTCTGCATGCGCTCGAAGAGCTTCAGCAACTCGGCCTGCGTCTCGCGCCGCCCCGTGAGGAACTGCACGTCGTCGATCAGCAAAATGCCGACGCGTTCGTAGCGGCGCGAGAACGACTCCATCTGCCCCGCCGAGACGGCAGCGTGGAGCTGTTCCATGAATTCGTCGAGCGACAGGTACTCGATCTCAATTCCCGGATGCAGCGCTTCCGCGAGATGGCCGACGCAGCCGAGCAGATGTGTTTTCCCGAGACCCGTGCCGCCGTAGATGAAGAGCGGGTTGTAGACCGCGCCCGGCGATTCGGCGACGGCGCGCGCCGCGGCGACGGCGAGTCGGTTGCCCGCGCCAACGACGAGTGAATCGAAACGAAGTCGCGGATCGAGTCGCAATTAACTCGCTCTCCCGCTGCCGGTGCTGAGCTTGCGCAGCACCTGCTCCGAAATGGCCCTGAGAGTTTCGAAGACGCCGGGACCGTGGAGCGCGTCGGCCGAGAACGATGGGACGCCGCGGAAGTTGAGCGCATCTTCGAGTTCCGGTGCGCTCATGATCAGATCCGACGGTAGATCCTGCTTGTTGTACTGGATGACGAGCGGCACGGTGCGCGCCTCGACACCGTAGTCGGCGAGATTCGCGTGCAGGTCCTGCATCGACTGGATATTTTCGTCGAGCTGTCGGGTCTGACTGTCGGCCACGAACACCACGCCGTCGGCGCCCTGCAGCACGAGCTTACGCGTCGTCTGGTAGTACACCTGACCGGGCACGGTGTACAACTGAAAACGGGTCGTGAATCCTGAGATGATGCCGAGGTCGATCGGCAAGAAATCAAAAAAGAGCGTACGGTCTGTCTGCGTCGCCAGGGAAACCATCTGTCCCTTTCGGTCGCCCGGCACCTGTCCGTAGATGTAGTGCAGGTTGGTCGTCTTGCCGGACCGTCCGGGCCCGTAGTAGACGATCTTGCACGTGATTTCACGCGTCGCGTAGTTCACGAGTGACACAGTTACGCTCTCCCGAACATCACTGCGAGGTTGCGGTTCAGCTCGCGCTCGAAGTCGTCGTCCAACGACACCGCGCCGTCTGATGCGGGCGGCGCCACAGCGGCGACGAACGCGCAGAACTCCTGAAAGAACAATTGCACGATCCCCAGCGAACTCTCCTGGTCGAACACCGTCAGGAGGATCAGCGATCCTCCTTCAATCGGCACTGGCGCGAGATAGAGCTGCCGTTCCTGCCCGACGTAGTGCACCCCGCGAAACGGCCTGCCGTCAACGAGCTTTCCCAGTGCCGCCGACGACGCGCTTGTCGCCGACGCCAGCGCGCACGCGGTCATCACATCGACCGACCGCGCGAAACCGAACTGACCGAGCACCTGCCCGGTCGGATGCAGCAGCACTGCCAACTGCAGGCGCGCCTCGTCGACGAACTGCTTCAGGGGGGCTTCCACCCAGTTGGCGGCGACCGTGAGTATCACGCGAACAGCTCCAGCGCACGCAACATCTCCACCCGGATCAGGCCGACATTCACGCGCGATTCCGCGACGACCACCAACACGAGATCGTTCCGCCCCGCCGCGCAGACGCGGCCACCGTCGGCGCCGAGCTCGAAGAAACCGGTCGCACCGAAGCCAGCCGCCGTCGACGCCTTCTGTGCTTTGCGATAGAGCGACGCCGTGAGCGCCGCAAACGCGTTGCCATTTACGCCAATCTGCAGACTTGAGTCGACGATCAGACCGTCGGCCTGACCGACGATCATACACCCCGTTACGCCGCGGTGGCGAATGAGCGACTGCAGCATCTGGGTGAACTGACTCATGTCCCACTCTCGATCCAACGCCGCGCCCGCTCCAGTGAGCGCTCGAGCAGACGACGCACAAACCCGAGCGGGACCGTGCGCGGAGCCGCCACGAGGAGAATCCCCTCACCGCTCGGCGCCATCGCGACGCTCGCCGCTTCGGCCTCGAAGACAATCTGCCGCCACTGGCCAAGCCCGAGATGACGCATCGCGCGCGACGCTTCCTCGCTCACTCCGGAGAGCTGCGCACCAAGATCGGCGCCGATATCCTGCCCTTCGGCAGTGACATACTGCCCCGCCACGACATAGCCATCGGCGTCAATTAAAAGCGCGGTCTGCGGCTGATCGCCGAGAATCTCGGCGAACAACGTCCGCGCATCGGCCGGAGCGGGCGCGAATGGCGGCGCGGGCTGCACCACCGCGGTGTGCGTCGGCGTGCGCATCGCCGTCGGCCGTTCCCACGGCTGGCGCTGCGCCTCGACAAGTGTCGTGCGAACGGTCTCGAGCGCCGATTCAATCGACGGATCCTCCGGCGACGCCTCAAGCGCGCGACCGAAGTATTCGCCGGCGCGCTGAAGATCGCCCTGCTGGAACGCGAGGAAACCGAGCCCCTTGATCGCCGCAATATTGCCGGGATCGAGCGTCAGCACCGTCTCCCACTCCGACTTCGCGCGCTCGAACTCGCCGCGATCGATCGCCACGCGCGCCACGAGATCGTGCGCGTCCGTGCGCTGCGCGTGCCGCTCGAGTCCGCGCACCGCAACCCGGAACGCGAGATCGAGCTGCCCTTGACGACGCAACGCGTCGCCGAGCTCGAGGAACACCGTACTCGACGGATCGGCGGCCAGCGCCTCGCTCATCGCGCGAATGTCGTCAGCCACCATAGCGCTGCTCCACCATGCCACGCAGTCGTGCCGCCGCTTCGAGTCCGCTGCGGATACGCTCGGTCATGTCGTGCTTGGGATTCGCCTGCAGAAAGAGCGCCCACGACGTGACCGCCGCGTCGAAGTCGGCCGGCCGGAGGGCACGATAGCCACGCTCGAGATCGTCGGCCGGTTCTCCTTCGCCCGAGAAGCCCGGTGCGGAAACTTCGACCGGCACGTCGACCGGATCATGCGTCGTGCCGTGCGCCAATTGCGGCGCCACCGGCGTCGACGACACCGCGCGCATCGGAATCGCCGGCGTCGACTGACGCGCCGCGACGCGCCGCGCCACCGACGAGGGCACCGTCAACTGGATCACCGCCGTGCTGACGAGACCGTACACGACCTTCGCGACGTCGAATTCACTGCGCGCGAGCATCGCCGCGATCCCGCGCAGATTCCGCTCGCCGTCGATCATCGCCAAGACTTCCCATTCGCTCGGCAGCAGATCGAGCGACCCCCCGTGCTCGTTGTCGACCGGCGCGAGCACCGGAACCGCCTCAAGACTCGGGACGCGATCGGCGATCCGCGACCACTCATCGATACGGCGCGCGCCCTCCATCAGCAACGCTTCGGTCGAAATCTGCAGCATCGCCTTGCCGCCGATCGTCCCTTCCTCGAACCGGAAGAAACCTTCGCGCCACGACAGCAACTCGAAGACCACGGCTTCGATCTGCAGCCGGATGTGCCGCTCGAGTTCCTTCGGCGAAATCGCCCCCATCTCGAGCAGGATCTCACCGAGTCGCCGCGTGTCGCCGCGCTCCTCCTTCGCCGCCATCGCCCGCGCGATCTCGCCCTCGGTGACTTTCCCGGAGCGCATCAGCAGATCACCGAGGCGATGCGGATTGCTCTTGATCGTCGCCGCAACAACGCGCCCGTTCTCGAACAGCACGGTGCCTTCGTTGTCGCGCAGTTCGGACGTGACGCCGAGCGTCCCCGTCTTCCGGCTCAGGTCGAGCAGCTGGAAGACGTCGTGGATGCCGAGTTCGCGAAGTGGACCTTCAATAGCCATGGCTCAGTCTTCCTGCAAACGGTCGCCGAACACTTTCAACAAATCCGACGCGGTGCGGGCCTCGCGGCGCGCCCGGCGCGCATACTCGCCTGCCGGCTCCAGATCGACGACGCGCTCCCAGCGCGCGATCGCCTCCGTGTACCGCTTCTGTCCGCCGGCGAGCAACACGCCCTCGTAGAACAGCGCGCCCACATGATCGGGATCGAACGCCAGCACGCGACGAAACGCCGTCGCCGCGTCCTGACGACGGCCGAGCTCGAGCAGCGTCTCACCCAGCGCGATCATCGCGTCGAAGCTGTACGGATCGCGCTGTAACAGCTCCGCGAGCAACACGACCGCCTCGCCCTGACGGCTCGTCAACCGGCGCAGTGTCGCCAGTTCGAGCGTCGCCTCGGCGTAGGTCGGCACTGCGTCGAGCGCGGCGAGCAACTCCCGCTCCGCGTCGTCGTACTGTTCGCGCTGCATGAGGAGGCGCGACAGATCGAAACGCACCGCCGCGAAATCCCCGTCGAGTTCGAGTGCGTGCCGATAGGCGGCGATCGCACCATCGATGTCGCCGAGCGAACGGGTGATGTTGCCGATCCAGCGCATGACGTCGGCCCGTGCTGGCGCGTACGCGCGCGCGAGATCGAGCGCCGCGAGCGCCATCGCCGGATCGCCTGCCTCGAACCGACAGCTCGCGGCGAGCATCAGCGCGTCGACGTCCGTCGGAAAAGCCACGAGCACTTCGTCGGCGACGTCGCGCGCCTCGCCGCCGCGGCCGAGCATCAGCAACGTCTGCGCCTCGCCGCGCATCGCGCGCTCGTGCGTTGGACTGGCCGCGCGCGCCGCGCGATATTTTTCGAGCGCGTCACCGTACGCGCCCTGCCGGCACAGAATATCGCCGAGCAGCGCATTCCCCTTCGCCGTATCGGCGCCGCGCGCGATCGCACGGCTCGTCTCGGCCATCGCGCGATCGTACAGCCCTTTCGTCAGATAGTCGGCGGCCATCAGATACGGATCGGCGTCGACGACCGCGGTCGGCTCCGGCTCCGGAGGCGGCGCGAGCTCGCTGAACAGCGAGTCGAGCAATTTCGGATCGAAGCTGAAGGTGTCGACCTCGGCGCTCATCCGTTTCTCGCCGCCCAGATCCGGAATGACCGAAAGATCGGGGTCCTCGTATTCGAGATCGATCGCCAATGAGAATTTCTGCGGGACGTAAAACGAATCGAGTTCGAGGGCGCGCTTGGTCTCGCGCAACGCCCCCTCGAAATCGCCGAGATTGGAGAGCGTGAAGCTCAGGTTGTAATGCGCTTCCGCAAAATCCGGCGACGCCTGAATCGCCCGGGCGAATGCGTTGCGTGCGTCCTCGAACTTCCGCAGATCGGCCAGCACGACGCCGATGCCATTCCACGCCTGCGGATTCTCCGGCTCGGTGACGAGCACCTGGCGGTAGCACTCGAGGGCGAGCTGAAAGCGGCGGTGCTTTCCGAGCAGCAGCGCGAGATTGAGCCGGGCCTTCGCGAATGCCGGATTCGCCTCGAGCGCGGCGCGAAATGCGTCGACGGCGTCGTCCCGGCGGCCGGCGTGATAGAGCGCGACGCCAAGATTGTTATTCGCGATCGCATAGCGCGGGTCGGCGCCGAGCGCGCGACGATAACTTTCGGCCGCATCGTCGTAGCGCCCGTCCTGATGGAGGGCGACGCCGCGTTCGTTCCAGAGCTTCGGACTGTCCGGCCGCTCCGCGAGGAGCGTGTCGTACAAGTCGATCGCCGCTTTGGGATCCTTTCGCAGCAAATGTACTTCGGCCATCGCCTGCAACACGAGCATCCGATCTTCGCCGCGGTCGAGCGCGAGACGGTACTCGCGCTGCGCTTCGGCGAAGTAACCCTTCTGCCGGAACGCGAGCCCGAGATTGTAGTGCGCGAGTTGTTCCCCCTCGGCCACTTCGATCCGCCGCGCCGCCCGGCGATCACTGTGTCCCGGCAACAACTCTTCGTACTTCTGCGGGTTGTACTGGTCGATCGAGAGGTTCGCCTGCGCGCGCGACAGCGTCGGGTTGAGCTGGACCGCGCGCTTGCTCGATTCCTTCGCCTCATCGTGGCGCCCCATGTCGCCGTAGATGAACGCGAGCAGGAAGTGCGCGTCCGGATTCTCCGGATTCAACTCGATCGCGCGTCGGAGGTCCACGAGCGCATCGTCCCCGCGCCCCTGATTGTAGAGCACTTCGCCACGATAGAAGTGCGCGACCGAGCTTCCGGGGTCGAGGCGCAAGGCATCCTCGAACCAGTGCTGCGCGGCCGGCAGACTGCCGTTCGCCTTCTCGGCGAGGCCGAGCTGCATGATCGCGCCGAGATCGTCGGGATGATGCCGCAGCAGCGCCGTGAACTCGGCGATCGCTTCCTCGTGTTGACCGAGCAGCGCGTACGCGCGTCCGAGTTCCCATCGGGCATCCCGATCGTCCACGCGGTAGCGCAAGCGCTCGCGCAATTGCGCGACCCGCTTGTCGTAGTAGCCGGTGTTGAAATAGGCGACTTCGAGATTGCGCTGCGCGACCTGCATCTTCGCGTCGAGTTCGAGCGCCTTGGTGAACGCGCTCACCGCCTCCTCGTACAATCCCTTGTTGTAGTACAGCACGCCGAGGTTGTTATGCGCTCCGGCGTCGGAGGGATCGATGCGCCGCGCAAAACTCTTCAGAGTGTCGCGATCGCGATCGGAGGCGAGCGAGGTCTGCATGGCGGCGGCCTACGCGACCCGGATGGCGCGAAGAATCGCGTTGAGGCTCGTCACGTCGGGCATCAGCAGAAAGAAACCGCGCAGCCGCTCGCCATTCTCGACGAGCTGGAACTCGCTCTCGACGCAGAAAACATACTCCGATCCCTGCGCGATCTCGAGATACGTCGAGTTCAGCACGGCGTCCGACAGATCGATCGCCAGCGACGGCGGCGACGGCAGCAGAATCATGCCCATGAACTCGCTGAGCGCGTTCATGTAGGCCGCACTGAGGATGTTCCCCGCCTCCTTGATCGCCGACTGCTCGAGTTCGCCGAGCGCGTCGCCGATCGGTCGCTTCAGCATCAGGCCGGCCACACGGAGCGCCGTCTGATGCGAAAAGACCAAGAGCGTGAGTCCGGTGAGGTCGCCAAGCATCTTCATCAGCACCGCGACCACCGGCTCCTCCGGCCCCTCGATCTGATTGGGCACGTCCTCGAGCGGCGCGATCGTCAGCTGTGGCACGCTGATCATGATCGTCTGCCCGGTCATTTGAGACAGCGCCGTCGCGGCGTGACCGGCCCCGATATTGGCGACCTCACGCAGCGCGTCGAGTTGCAGCGCCTTCAGTTGGCGGATGTCGTCCACTCGTCAATTCCCCTGAAAAAGACTGCCAACGTCCATGATCAGCGCCGGCGTTCCGTCGGCGAGAATCGTCGCGCCGCTGAACAGCGCGAGGCCGTCGCGCGGTGCATCGAATTGCTTGACGACGATGTCTTCCTGTCCGATCAGTTCATCCACCACGAGCCCCGACCGGCGTTCGCCGCGCTCGATGACGACGATCTCGCGTCCGGCCGCGCCGGTCTGTCGGGCATATGAGGGCTGCTGCACGACCTCACCGAGATCGAGCAACGGCAGCACCTCGTCGCGCAGCACCAGCACGTCCTTGCCTTTGATTCGCTGCACCGTATCCGGACCGTATTCGACCGTCTCGCGCACGTGCGTCAGCGGCAGCGCATACCGTTCGCCACCGGTGCGCGCGAGCAGAGCCCGCACGATCGCGAGGGTGATCGGCAGGCGGATCGTGATCGAGGTCCCTTCGAATGCCCGTGTCTGCAACTCCACCGAACCGCCGAGCGCTCGCGCCTTCGATTGTACGGCGTCGACGCCGACGCCGCGACCCGACAATCCTGAGACCTCGTCGACCGTCGAGAATCCCGGCTGCGCAATGCAGCGGAACAGTTGCTCGTCGTCGAGCGCACGCACGGCGGGATCGACGAAGCCGATCGCCTTCGCACGCGCGAGCACCTTCGTGCGGTCGATGCCGCGCCCGTCATCGCTTACCTTGATCAGCACGGCCGCGCGGTCGCGCGCCGCGCTGAGCGTGAGCCGTCCGGCGCGCGGCTTCCCTTCCGCCTCGCGCACCTCGGGCGTCTCGATGCCGTGATCGATCGCGTTGCGGAGCAAATGCACGATCGGTTCGCCGATCTCGTCGAGCAATGAGCGGTCGAGTTCGATCTCCTTCCCCTCGACGACGAACTGCACTTCTTTCCCCACTTGGCGTGCCGCATCGCGCACGAGGCGCGGGAAGCGATCAAAGACCTGCCACACGGGCACCATTCGGCTCGTCATGATCTCGCTCTGCAGATCGGCGATCAGCCGCGATGCCTGCTGCATCGCTTCGTCGAGTGCCGGATCGGCGCTCGAGGCGGTCAGCTGCAGCAACCGACCACGCGTGATCACCAACTCGCCGATGAGATTCATCAGTGTGTCGAGCCGCGAGAGATCGATCCGCACGTGGCGCGTCAGCCGCGCGCCACCGCCGGTCGGCGCGTCGGCGATCGCGTCGGCGCGCGCCGTCATCCCGATCGTCGCCCGCGACGCCTGCGCGCGGTGCGCCTCGTCGATCACGACGCGCGCGATGTCGCCGGCCGATCGCACCGTCGACTCGATCAGCGCGCGGCTCGCCTGCGTCATCAGGCGCATCGTGAACTCCATCGGCACCAGCGCGTTCCTGAGCTCCGCCTCGGGCGGATGCACCGTCGCGAGCTCGCCGAGTTCGCGCACTTTCGAGAGCACCATGAACGCGCGCACGCCGGGAAGCATCGTCGCTGGCGACTGCGTCACGGTCACGAGAACGCCCGCCACGGGCGCGTCGTCAGCGTCCGCGGCGGCGATCGCGACGACCGTCCCGCCCGTCGTCATGCGCATCGCTTGGAACTCGCTCGTCGAGCCGCCGCCGGCCACGTCATGCAGTCGCTGTAACGATGCCGTCATCGCGTCCGACGGCGGTGCGCCCTCCATCGCCCCTTCGATGCCGGCCTCGAGCGCATCCGCCGCCGCGAAGAGCGCGTCCATCAGCTCGGGTGCAAGGAGCTGCTCTCCCCGGCGAACGCGGTCGAGCAGCGACTCGATCTCGTGCGAAAACTCGGCGACGGCCTGGTACCCCATCGTCGCGCTCATCCCTTTCACCGTGTGCACCGCGCGGAAGATTTCGTCGACCGGCTCGGACGCATCGATTCCCGACTCGAGCGACAGCAGCGCGCGATTGATCACCGCGAGCTGTTCACGGCTCTCGGTGCGAAACAAATCGGCGTAGCGCGACGGGTCGAGATTCATCGGCGGGGGATGCGCATTGGCGACGGAGCGGCCTCCCGGCGCGTCAGCCGAGGACGCGCTGGACGGCCTCGAGCACCCGGCTCGGCTGAAACGGCTTGACGACGAAATCCTTCGCCCCCGCCTGAATCGCCTCGACGACCAGCGCCTGCTGCCCCATCGCACTGCACATCAGGACCTTTGCCGACGGATCGAACTTCGTGATCTCGCGCACGGCATCTATGCCGCCCATATCAGGCATCACGATGTCCATCGTCACGAGATCGGGACGGAGCTGTTTGTACTTCTCCACCGCCTGGGTTCCCGTCTCCGCTTCGCCGATGACTTCGAATCCCGCCTGCTGCAGGATGTCGCCCACCATCGTCCGCATGAAGATCGCGTCATCACAAATCAGCACTGTCTGAGCCATTAGTCCCTCAAAAGTCAGAGAACCCGTCCCGCAGAATTAACCGGCGAGCGCCTGCTGCATGATCGTGCCGACATCGCACACCAGCGCGGTGCCGCCGTGCAATTCACCTAGGTGCGCGAGCCCGGAGACGATCCCCCCGGCCGCGCGCTGCGCGTCGACGGTTTCCAGCGCCTCCTCCCGCACCACCATCACGTCCCGCACCGAATCCACGCCGAGCCCGATCGAGCGCCCGCCCGATTCCGTGACGATGATCGATTGCCCGCCGTACCACGCCCCGTCGACGACGTCGGTCACGCCCGTAAATCGCGGCGCGAGATCGACGACCGTCAGCAACGTCCCACGCAGATTGATCACGCCCCGCACCCAGTTCGCCGCCCCCGGCAGCCGTGTGGCGGGTCGCGACGCGACAATTTCCCGTACCGACCCCAAGTCGCAGGCACACAGGCGTCCCGCCACCGCGAAAAACAGGTAGCGACGCCCCTCAAATTCAGCCGTCGACTCTATAGAAGCCAAGGTACTCCAGCGGATCGGGGTGGGCAATTAATTCGGACATTTCGGAGACCGTCATCAGCGATTCCCGAACATCCACCGGCAAGGGGGAGCGGAAGTCCATCAACTGCGCCGTCACCGGGTGCTTGAAGACGAGCCAGGCGGCATGAAGGAAATGCCGTTTCCCCGGCAAATTCACCAATCGGCGCGCCCCGCCGCCACCGTACGTGTCGTCGCCGACCACCGGATGGCCGATCGCCGTCAAATGGACGCGAATCTGGTGCGTTCGGCCGCTATGTAGATGGGCCCGCAGCAGATCGGTCGATTCGAACCGCGCGAGGCGGACAAAATCCGTCTTGGCCGCCCGGCCCGTCAGCGCAATCGCCATCTTCTTGCGGTCGTTCGGATCGCGACCGATCGGCTTGTCGACCGTGACGAAATCTTTGTCGAGATGGCCCCACGACAGCACCGCATACCGTCGCGACACGCGCCGCTCGGCGAGCGCCTTCGATAGCACACGATGGGCCCGCTCGGTCTTCGCGACGAGCAGCAGCCCCGAGGTGTCCTTGTCGAGCCGGTGCACGAGCCCGGCGCGGTCTTCCCCGCCCGCCGCCGCCAGCGCCTGCCCGCGCCCCTTGAGCGCGTTAACGAGCGTCCCGGTCCAGTTGCCCGGCGCCGGGTGCACGACCATTCCCGCCGCTTTGTCGACGACGAGCAGTTCGTCGTCCTCGTACACGACGGAGATATCGATATGCTCGGCGATAACGGCGCGCGCGACGACCGGCGCTTCTTCCTGAACCGAGACGACAGTTCCGGGCTCCGGCTTGAAGCTCGCCCTCTGCGCCGTGCCGTCGACGAGCACGCGCCCGGTGGCGATCAGCGTCGCCGACTGCGTGCGCGACAATTCGAGGCGCCGGGCGACGAGCGTGTCGAGCCGCTCGGCGTCCCCGCCCTCAACCTCGAAGCGGCGCGTCGGTTCCACGAGCCGTCGAACTGAAGTTTCCTGCCGTCGCCGACTGCGCGACCGGCGCGTCTTCGCGTGACAGGACGATCGCGAGCAGCACCGCACCGCAGCTCAGCGCCATATCGGCGACGTTGAACGTCGGCCAGCGATGCACACCGACACCGACGTCGATGAAATCGACGACGCCGCGTCCCGACTTGAGCCGATCGAGCACGTTGCCGACCGCGCCGCCGCTCACGAGCGCCAGCGCCAAAAGTCGCAGCCGATCGCCGGCCTTCGTCGACCGATACAGATTCCAGAGCAACACGAGCGCCGCGAACGTCAGTCCGGTAAAGATCCACCGCGAGTACGCGCCGAGGTGCAGGCCGAACGCTGCGCCTTGGTTGTATACGAGAGAAAACCGCAGTGCTTCTCCGATCACCGGCCGCGGCAGGTGAATGGGACCCAGCGTGTCCACCGCGATGATTTTGGTGAACGCGTCGGTCAGCACCACGGCGATCGCGACGCCCCAGTACAATCGGGACTTCCGCGCGATCGGGTTACTTCTTTCCATCTTCCTCCCGCTGTTTGCATTCGATACAGAACCGTGCGTGCGGAAGTGCGTCGAGACGCTCGAACGCGATCTCGTTGCCGCACTGATGGCACTTGCCGAACTCGTCCGGCTTCCGGTACAGGCGACGCAGCGCCTGATCGACGTGCCAGAGGAACCGCCCTTCTTTCGACGCGAAGAGGAACTGCTTCTCGCGTTCGGACGCGTCGGTTCCCTGGTCGGCCATGTGGAACGAGTACGACGAGAGGTCGCCGTCGGCACCCTGCGGCGTCGAGCCGAAGGTTTCGTCGTAGTGACCGAGTTCCTTCACCACACGCTTCCGCTCCTCCATCAGGCGCTTCTCGAAGTATGTGATCTTGGCTTTGGTCATCGGCCTGAACTTCTTGTCGCCGCCCGTGGTTGGCGTCATCGTCAAACGTCCTTGGTGAGAGCGATGAAAGCGGTCGCGCCATCGAGATCGACGGACACGGCTTCAGAATCGTCGGCGAGGACGTCGTTGATGACGACCTCCCGGGCGAGCACTTCGCCGGCAATCCATTGCCGGTGTTCCTGCGCGGCCGACTGCACGTCGGACGGTCCAGCAATGCGGAGCGCAATGCGATCACTCACGGCGAGACCGCTCTCCTTGCGCAGGCGCTGCGTGCGGCTCACGATCTCGCGCGCGATGCCCTCGCTGCGCAGCGCCGGCGTGACGAGCGGATCGATCGCCGCGAAGCGCTGCCCGTCTTCCTGCACCACCAGCGCGCCACTCGCACGTCGGTGGATCGTCACATCGTCGGGTGCGAGCGCGTGATCGGTGCCCGCAACCGAAATCACGACTGCTTCGCCACGCTCAAACTTCAAGAGCGTTGCGGCGCTCAACGCGTTCACCGCTTCGGCGGCGCGCGGCGTTTCCTTCCCCCACTTCTTTCCCAACGAACGGAAATTCGCCTTCGCCTCGAGCGTGACCAGCGAATCGGCGCTCGATGCGAATTCCACCGTTTTCACATTCAGCTCCGCCGCGATGAGCGGCGTGAGCTCCCGTACGAGCGCCATCACCGCCGGCTCGTGCGCCGGTGTGACGCACACCAGTCGTCCGAGCGGCTGACGCACCTTCACGCCGGCCGTTTCACGCGCCGCACGCGCGAGCGTCGAGAGCGCGCGAATCTCGTTCATCGCTTCATCGAGCGCCGGCTGCGCGCCAAACGGCTTCGCCCGAACGTATGATGCCAAATGCACCGACTCGCCGGTGAGTTCACGATGTATCCAATCCGTCACGAACGGCGCCAGCGGCGCCAGCAACCGGCAGCACACCGTGAGCACCTCGTGCAACGTCGCGAAGGCGGCGCGATTCTCGGTGCCGCCCGTTTCGTAGAAGCGATCGCGCGACAGCCGCACATACCACTTCGAGAGATCGTCGTCGACGAACGTCATCACGACGCGCGCCGCGCTCGTCGCATCGTAGGCCTCGAGGAGCGCATCGCACTCGCGCTCCACCGTCGCGAGACGCGAGAGCACCCACTGATCGAGCAGCGGACGATCTTCCGGCTTCGGATCGACCGCCGATGGCGTCCATCCGAAATTGGCCAGTTCGGCGAAAAACTTGTAGACGTTTTTTAGCGTCAGCAGGAAGCGCCCCGCCGTTTCGCGAATCACCGCTTCGTCGAACTGACGCGGCTTCCACACCTGGCTCCCGCTCATCAGGAACAGACGCACCGCGTCGGCGCCATGGCGATCCATCACCGCCATCGGCTCCACCGCGTTGCCGCGGCTCTTCGACATCTTCTGTCCCTTCGCGTCGAGCACGAGATCATTCACGACGACGTTCTTGTACGGCGACGCACCGTCGGTGTTCGCCGGCCCGAGCGCGTCGCCTAAGCCGGTCGCGATCGCGAGCAGTGAGTAGAACCAGCCGCGCGTCTGATCGACACCCTCGGCGATAAAGTCGCCGGGGAAACTCTTCGCGAACTGCTCGGCGTTCTCGAACGGATAGTGCCACTGCGCGAACGGCATCGACCCCGAGTCGAACCAGGCGTCGATCACTTCGTTCACGCGGCGCATCGTCCCGGTGCCGGATTTCGCCGGCCACGTGTACGCGTCGATGTACGGCTTGTGCGGATCGAAGTTCTCCGGCAGCGCGCGCCCCACCTTCTCGGCGAGTTCGGCGTAACTGCCGACGACGTCGATCTCGGTCGAGTCCGTGTCGTTGACCCACACCGGCAACGGCGTTCCCCAGAACCGATCGCGTGACAGCGCCCAGTCGATGTTGTTCTCGAGCCAACGGCCGAACCGTCCAGCGCCCACGTCAGGCGGATTCCAGTTCACCTCATTGTTTCGCGCGATCATGCGGTCGCTGTATGCCGTCGTCCGCACGAACCAAGAACCGCGCGCGTAGTACAACAACGGCGTTCCGCACCGCCAGCAGTGCGGATACGGATGCACCAGCGTACCAGCCTTCCACAGCAGATCTCGCGCCCTCAGCTCTTCGATGATGACGGGGTCGGCCTTCTTGATGAAGAGCCCGCCGATCTTTGGAAGCTCCGCTGGAAACTCTCCGCGCGCGTTGATCGGCTGGACGAAGGCGAGCCCGTGCCGTTTCCCAGCCGCGTAGTCATCCTCACCAAATGCTGGCGACATATGCACGACGCCCGAACCGTCGCCTTCCGAGACGAACGACTCGGCGATGATCAACTCGTGCTCGCCTTCGCCGTATTCGACCCAGTCGAGCGGCCGCGTGTAGCGCATCCCCGCGAGCGCCGCTCCCGTGAACTTCGCGACGACGCTCCACCGCTCTTCCCAGTTCTGCCCGATCACCGCCGCCGCGCGCGACTCCGCAAAAATCAGCGTCTCCCCCGGCTTGTTGTCCTTCTTCACTTCGACGTAGGTAAGCTCAGGATTCACCGCCAACGCCGTATTCGAAACCAGCGTCCACGGCGTCGTCGTCCACACCACTATCCGTCGACGAACTCGCTCTGACGGTGAACCGTCGACGGACAACGGCGCACCGTCCACTCGCTGTTGTCCTTCAACAAGATCGAGCGCGATGTAAACGGAAGGATCCGTCACATCCTGATATCCTAGCGCCAGTTCGTGCGACGACAACGCCGTCCCGCACCGCGGACAGTACGGCAGAATCTTGTGCCCCTGTACGAGATACGATTTGTCATACAGCGTCTTCAGCGCCCACCACACACTCTCGACGTAGTCGTTCGAGTACGTCACGTACGGATGCGCGTAGTCGAGCCAGTACCCCATCCGCGCGCTCAGCTTCTCCCAGTCCTCGCGATACTTCCACACACTCTCGCGACAGCGTTGGTTAAAGTTCTCGACGCCGAACTTCTCGATGTCCTGCTTGCCGCTGATGCCAAGCGCCTTCTCGACTTCGATCTCCACTGGCAAACCGTGCGTGTCCCAGCCAGCCTTACGCGCGACGTGAAAACCCTTCATCGCGCGATGACGGCAGAACAGATCCTTCACGGTGCGCGCGAAGACATGATGAATGCCCGGCCGGCCGTTCGCCGTCGGCGGCCCCTCGAAGAACACGTATTCCGGCGCGCCCTCGCGCGCCTTCACCGAACGCCCGAAAAGATCCTCGCTGAGCCACCGCTCGAGGAGCTCTTCTTCGATCTCGCGCGCCGCCCGGTCCGGCGGCAGCACCGCAAACTTCGTTACGCTCACAGATGCTCCAGGACACCGCGCACGAGCGCGGTCAGGTTCGGCTCGGCCGTCGCGGCCACCGCGAGAATCTTCTCGAGACTCGCCGGTTCCAGCGCGTCCGGCAAACACATATCAGTGATGATCGACAATCCGAGCACGCGCATCCCACTCTGATGCGCGACGATCACTTCCGGCACCGTCGACATCCCCACGACATCGGCACCCATCGAGCGCAGCAGACGATACTCGGCCTTCGTCTCGAGCGCCGGTCCCGTGACGGCGACGTAGACGCCCTCGCGCACGGTCATCCTCATCTCTCCCGCCACCGCGCGCGCGAGCGCGCGCAGCGCCGGATCGTACGGCTCGCTCATATCGGGAAAGCGATCGCCGAACGCCGCGTCGTGCACGCCGATCAGCGGGGAATCTCCAAGAAAATTGATATGATCAGCAATCAGCATGAGATCGCCGGCGTTCCACAACGGATGCATCCCACCGCACGCGTTGCTCACCACGAGCACCGGCGCGCCGAGCGCCCGCAGAACGCGCACCGGAAACGTCACCTGCTGCAGCGAGTAACCCTCGTACCGGTGGAACCGTCCCTGCATCGCCATCACACGCTTGCCGCCGAGCGTGCCGACGAGCAACCGGCCCGAATGCGATTCCACCGTCGAGAGCGGAAAGCCGGGAATGTCTGCATACTCGATCGTCGTCTCGACGGCGATCGCCGCACCGAGCGCGCCGAGTCCGGTACCGAGAATGATCGCAACGTCTGGAACGAGAGCGGTACGCGTGCGAATCGCCGTGGCGGCGGCCGTAACGGCCGTCATCGCGTGCGCGTGCTCGGCTCCGTTCACCCGGCTACTCCTCGACCGCCGGCCGCTGATCGAGCCACGACGGACTCTTCACCGCCAGACGCTCCTCGACCGCGTCTTCCCCGTGCGACGGCGTCACCGGCGCCGGCTGCGCTTCCGCCGACTGCAACTCCGCGAGCTGCCGTTCCGCCAGCGAGCGCATCTGCGCGAGATACGCACGCCGCGTCCGATCGAGCGCGTTGATTTCGCCCTGCAGGCGCCGCACGTCGGAGCGCGCCTCCTCGAGCATCTTCTCCCCTTCGGCGCGCGCTTCACGCAGGATCAGCTGCGCTTCGCGGTCGGCCTGCTCGCGCGTTTCCGCGCGAAGCTGCTGGGCCGAGATCAGCGCGTCGTTGAGCGCCTTGTCGCGCTCGCGGAAGGCGCGAAGCTGCTCGTGAAAGCCCTTCGCTTTCGCTTCGAGCTCCTGATTGACGCGCGTCAGCCGCTCCAGTTCGTCGGAGACCTGGTCGCGAAACTGATCGACGCGGGTCTTGTCGTAGCCGCGCAGTTGCGAGCCGAAATCATATCGGCGCGCATCGACCGGTGTGAGATGAAAGGCTTCGTCGTTCATTACGCCCTCGCTCCGAACAGGACGGTTCCGAGGCGAACCATCGTCGCCCCCTCGTGAATCGCGATCTCAAAATCCCCCGACATTCCCATCGACAGCTCGGCGGCATCGTGCCCCGACTTTCGCAGCACCTCGCGCATCGCCCGCGCCCCACTGAACACCCGCCGCAACGTCGCCTCGTCGGCGTCGAACGGCGCCATCGTCATCACGCCCCGCACCCGCACACCGCCGAGCGTCATCAAGCGGTCCGCTTCCGCTGCTACGTCGGACGGCGCAAACCCGCCCTTTGTTTCTTCACCGGCGATGTTCACCTGCATCAGTACGTCAATCGGCCGACCGAGCGTTCTGCCCACCTCATGCACTGCATCGGCGAGCCGTGCACTGTCGAGCGCGTGCAACAGCGAAAACTTTCCCAGATGCTTCGCCTTGTTGCGCTGCAGATGCCCGATGAGATGCCATCGCACCGCCGCTGCATCGCCCACGATCGCCGACTGCTTGTCGAGCGCTTCCTGCACTTTGTTCTCACCAACGTCCTGTATTCCGGCGCGCCAAGCCGCGTCCACCGCGTCGGGTCCGTGCGTCTTTGTGACCGCGATCAGACAGACCGTTTGCGCATGTCCACCTCGCGTCACCGCGAGGGCAACTTTGTCCCGAATCTCCGCGACCCGTTCGGGGACGTCTGAAAATGGCATAACACACTAAATTACAGGAAGTTACGTATCTTGGGCAAGGGCGTTTTCACGCCCTGAATATCACGGTCGAACGACCGGCCAAGACAACGGGCGCGATCCCCAAGGAATCGCGCCCGTTGTCATCGTCAGAAAACCAACCAATCGGCCCGAAATCAGGCCGGGCTCGGTTCCGGTCCGCCCAGCAGCGGCGGAGTGGTGCGGCGCGGTTCGGCAATCGGGACGGGCGCCGCGATCGGCTCCGACGTCGCATTCACGTGCGGCTCGATCGGCGGCAGTGTGCCGCCGGCGATCAGCACCACAAAATCCTCGCGCGTCAACGTCTCGCGCTCGAGAAGATTCGCCGCAATCGATTCGAGCAACGGCCGATTGGCGATCAGCACTGCCTTCGCGCGCCCGTACGCTTCCTGAATCACGCGACTCACTTCGTCGTCCACCTGCTGCGCCGTCCGCTCCGATACCTGACGGCGGCTCGTGAGCTGCTGGCCGAGGAAGACTTCCTGCTCGATGTCGCCGACGAGCACCGGACCGATCGCATCGCTCAGTCCCCACTGGGAGACGTAGCGGCGCGCGATGCCGGTCGCCTGCTGAATGTCGCTCGCCGCGCCGGTCGTCACGCGATCGCGACCGAAGACGAGTTCTTCCGCGGCCCGCCCGCCGAACGCCATCACCAAACGCGCCTCGAGCTGTTCGCGCGTGACGCTCACGCGATCGTCTTCCGGCAACGTAAACGCGAGTCCGAGCGCACGGCCGCGCGGGACGATCGTCACCTTATGCAGCGGATCGTTGCCCTTCACCTTGATCGCGCACACCGCGTGACCGCCCTCGTGGAACGCCGTCAGACGGCGCTCATCATCCTTCATCACGAGCGACTTACGCTCGGCGCCGAGCATCACGCGATCCTTCGCGTCCTCGAAATCGATGCGGTAGATCTTGTCGTGGTTGCGGCGCGCCGCGAGCAGCGCCCCTTCGTTCACGAGATTCGCGAGATCGGCACCGGCCATGCCCGGCGTGCCGCGCGCAAGCGCCAAGATATCGACATCGGCCGCGATCGGCTTGTTGCGAACGTGCACCTTAAGAATGCCCTCGCGGCCGCGGAGATCCGGCAAGTCGACGACGATCTGACGGTCGAAACGCCCCGGACGAAGCAGCGCCGGATCGAGGACGTCGGGACGGTTGGTGGCCGCAATGAGAATCACGCCTTCGTTGGATTCGAAGCCGTCCATCTCGACGAGTAGTTGATTGAGCGTCTGCTCGCGTTCATCGTGCCCGCCGCCCAACCCGGCACCACGATGACGGCCGACCGCGTCGATTTCGTCAATGAAAATGATGCACGGCGCCTGCGCTTTTCCCTGCTCGAACAGATCGCGCACGCGGCTCGCTCCGACGCCGACGAACATTTCGACGAAGTCGGAACCCGACATCGAGAAGAACGGACGCCCAGCTTCGCCAGCAACAGCGCGCGCGAGCAGCGTCTTGCCCGTACCTGGCGGCCCGACGAGTAGCGCGCCCTTCGGCAGACGGCCGCCGAGCTTCGTGAACTTCGCCGGATCTTTCAGGAACTCGATGATCTCACCGAGCTCGACCTTCGCTTCGTCGCAACCCGCGACATCGGCAAACGTCACCTTCGGCGTGTCACCCGTGAGCAACTTCGCCTTCGATTTGCCGAACGAGAACGCCTTGTTGCCGCCGGCCTGCATCTGCCGGAAGATGAAAATCCAGAAGCCGATCAGCAGCACGTACGGCAACAGCTGGATGATCAGCCCGCCGATGCTCGGCCGCGCCTCGGCGCTCGAGATCCGCACGTTCTTCTCGCGCAGACGATCGACTTCGCGCTCCGAGTTCTCCACCGGCAGCGTCACGGTGAAGCGGCTCACCGGCTTGCCAGCAATCATCACCTTCTGCTTGAACTCGCCCGTCGCGGTCTTGCCGGCGGTGATCGTCACCTTGGCGAGATTGTCGGCGGTGAGCTGCTGGTCGTACTGCCAGTAATCGAGCTTCTCGACACCGTCGGTGCGGGTACTCGAGAACTGAATGAAAGCGACGGGCACCAGCAGCACGAGAATCCAGAACGCCAGCGTCTTGCTGAGGCGTCCCCAGTTACCGGGCTTGTTCGGAGGCGTATTCGACATAGAGTCTGCGTGATCTCCCAGCGGGAACCTTCAGGCTATTCCAAACTCGCGACGTACGGCAAGTGGCGGAAATTTTCCGCGTGGTCAAGACCGTACCCGACCAAAAATTCGTGCGGTGCATCGAAGCCGACGAACTTCGTCGGATGGTGCAGTTCGGTGGCAATGTGCTTGTGCAACAGTGCGCAGATCTCGATCGACGCCGGGTGCCGCGCCTGGAGCAGTTCCATCAGCTTCGCGAGGGTTCGTCCGGAATCGACGATATCCTCTACTAGTACAATGTGTTTGCCCTCGAGTTTCGTTTCCGGATCGTACACCAGCCGGACGTTCCCGCTCGACTCCGTCGCATCGCCGTAGCTCGACGCCACGAGGAAGTCGACGTGCAGCGGGCGACGAATCTGCCGCACGAGATCGGCCAGAAAAACGAAGCTCCCCTTGAGCAATCCGAGGACGAGCAGCTCTCCATCGGGATACGCCGCCGTAATGTCGGCGCCAAGCTCGACGACGCGACCCTGGATCGCCTGCTCGGTGAACGCAATGCGCTTTACGGCCCGGCCGAGGAGCCGCGGATCGCCAGTGCCAACGAGTTGGGCGACAGTCATTCGGAGGAATATAACGGAGGAACGGACAGTTGCGTTTGGACCACGAACGTCGTCTGCGTTCGCAAAACCTCGACACCGCCGGACAGCGGAATCCGCCCGCCGCGCTTCCCTTCTATTGTAAACGCCACGAGCCGACGGGTTCCCCGCCAGTCGAGCGCGACACCGACCCGCGCCGCGATGGCCGGCCAGAGCGTGCCGATAGCGTCAACGCCGAGTCCGGCGAACGCTGACGCCGGCACCGCAATCGTCCGGACCTCACACGGGCCCTCCGTCTCGATGATCCCGAGCGCATCGACCGCGTGCTCGACTCCGGCCCGCAGCTCCGCCGCCCGCACCGACAGCGCGAGCATCGACGCCCCGAACCCGGGCGCCGCGCGTTCGAGCGCCGGCAGAAGGTCGAGCCGCACGCGATTCCTCAGATGCGCCCGGCTGACATTCGAGGGATCGTCGAGAAATCGGAGCTCACAGGAGGCCGCGTAACGGGTGATCTCGTCGCGAGTAATACCGAGGAGAGGGCGCATGACGGCTGACGGCGCGTACATCCCCGCGAGGCCGCGAGCGCCGGAGCCGCGAAGCGTGCGCATCACAACGGTCTCGAGCTGGTCGTCGCGCGTATGCGCGGTGACGACGGTCGCACGCATCTGTCGCGCCCATCCAAGAAGAAAGCTCCGGCGTGCGGCGCGCCAGTCGGCCTCGGAGTCGTTCGCCGCAGCGATCCGGCTGCCGACCGCCGTCGCAAGGCCACGACGCGCGGCTTCGAGTTCCACCAGAAGCGCGGCCTGCGTGGCGGCCTCGCCCGTTCCGTGATCGTACGTCGCGACGGCGCAGGTATCGGAACGCCAACGCGCGAATGCGTCCATCAGCACCATCGAGTCGCGACCACCGGAAACGGCAAGCAGATAGCGCCCGACCGGAAGCGCCCGCACGGACGCCGCGATCCGGCGCTCGAGACTGGCGACTTCCACTCCACGGCGCATTCGGTTAATGTACTGCGCGTCAGTCACCTCGTCTCGCGCAACGACTCTTCGGGAATCGCATCGTGGAACACAGCTTCGGCGGACCCCTCGGCACTCTGATCGCTGGACTCGGCATGGGCGCCTTTTACGCCGCGCTCATCTGGATCAACATGCTGCTAGGCATGTTCCTGACGCCGTTGTTCCTGATCCCGATGACGTGGCTGCAGGACGCGGTCGCTCGCAAAAAAGCGGCGTAGTTTTCGAGATTGAGATCGTGAGTGTGGAGCCGGCCTTTGGGTCGGCTCTTTTGTTTTGTGCGGGCACGCGTTTGACACCTAGCACGCCGAACACAGCAGATTTCTGCGAAAGCTCAGCCGTCTACTATTTTGACACTAAGCGTGTGAGCCGCAAGTGGCAGATCGTCGACCGGCTCGGCGTTTATCCGCAGCTTCGTCCAGCGGCATAAAGCCAGCTCCGAGCCGATTTTCGGGCTCGGCGCTAACCGTGAAACATTCCGCCGTCTTGACAGTCTTAAGAATGTAGATATTGGCGCCGATACTTGGGGTAAGGACCGAGCCCGAATGATCGAGGCTCGGCAACGGATGATGCGCTCCGGCGTCCAAGATCCTGCATGAAGTGGCCCGGACGTCGCCAGCTAGTTTTGCACCAGAATGGATTCTCAGCAGATTTGTGAGTACTGCCAGACTGCCACAGTGAGAATTGATGATATGCAGACACAAAATGCATATCAACATCGTGAATATGGCCGATGTATTTTCTCATGCATATGTCATACAACCGCAAA
>JAYVPN010000076.1:0-2100 GCA_043757365.1 Gemmatimonadota bacterium
ACGGCAATCTGTTCGCCGAGCAGTCCGGTCGCGAAGAAGACCGAGCCGAGCAAGAGGCAGGACTGTACCACCGTCCAGACGGCCCGTACGCCCTGCCCCCTCACGGCAAGCCACGCGAGCGCGCCGAGGCCGCTCAGCAAGCCGATCGCGAAGAGGCCCGCACCGAGCATACCGAAGGCGAGGAGCGGCTTCTGTCCGAAGCGAAGTTCGAACCAGACGGCGAGCATGTCGAGCACACCAACCGGAATGCGCGAGAGTCCGAACTTCGACTTGCCGGCGTGTCGCGGATAAAGCGGCACCGGGATCTCGGTCACCGTGTATCCCTTGGCCGCGGCGAGGACGATCATGTAGCGATGCCAGTCGGGGCGCGCGGGCTGATCGGCCATGATCTCACGGCGGTACGCCTTGACGTTGTTGAGGTCGCGCACCGGCACGTGAAAGAGCGAGCGCGAGAGCGCGTTATAAATGCTGGAGACGAACGCCTTCTCGTATGCGCCCTGCTTGTATCCGGTGACCATGTCGGACTCACCGGCCAGAATCGGCGCGACGAGTCGCGGAATGTCCTCGGGCTTGAACTGCAGGTCAGCCGGATAGAAGACCATCACGTCCGATCGTGCGGCAAGGTAGCCGCTACGGAGGGCATCGGCGATACCGCGCTGACTGCGATGGCGGACGGCGCGCAGGAACGGATACTGTGCCGCGAGTTCGACGAGCACCTGAGGCGTCGCATCTCGCGATCCGTCGTCGATAACAATCACCTCATAGCGTTCGCTCCGTCCCCGAAACGTCTCGTCGCACAGCTGGAGAAAGAGCGGAAGATTCTCGGCCTCGTCTTTGGCCGGTACGAGGACCGAGACATCAACACCGCCACGTTCGAGCGCCGTGTTCATACGCGCTTCCGCATGCGCGCCGAGAGCACGCCGAGTTGGTCCCGGTATTTCGCCACGGTGCGCCGGGCGATTTGTACGCCGTCCGCTTCGAGTCGTTCCACGATGGCCTGGTCCGTGAGGGGGTTCTTGGGGTCTTCCTCGTTCACCATCTTCTCGATCGTTGCCTTGATGCCGCGGGCCGAGACGTCTTCACCGTCGTTGGTGGCGAGACCGCTCGAGAAGAAGAACTTGAGCGGTAGCACGCCGCGCGGCGTCTGCGCGTACTTGGCGTTCGTCACGCGGCTCACGGTGCTCTCGTGCATCCCGATGACGTCGGCGACCTCGCGCAGCGTCAGCGGCTTGAGATACTGCACGCCCTTCTCGAAGAAATCGCGCTGCCGGTCGACGATGAAGTGCATCACCTTGAGCATCGTTTGCCGACGTTGCTCGATCGCCTGGATGAGCCACTGCGCGGCATTCAGCTTTGAAGTGATGAACTCCTTGTTTTCGCCGTCGAACTTCTTCTTGTCGCCGGCGATCTCCTGATAGATGCGGCTGAGCTTGAGGCGCGGAAGATTGCCGTCGTTGATGAAAACGTGATACGCGCCGTCGATTTTATCGACGACCATATCCGGAACGACATAATTGTCGGAGCCGCCCGATTGCTGAAGCCCGGGCTTGGGGTTCAGTTTGGCGATCTCATCGGCCGCCTTCTGCACCTCGGCGGGCGTGCATCCGACCTTACGGGCAACGTCACTCCATCGATGCGCGACGAGTTCCTCGAAGAAATCGCGCACGAGACGCGCCGCGAGCGAGGCTTCACTTCCGTGATCACGCAGCTGTAAGAGCAGACACTCGCGCAGATCGCGCGCGCCGGTGCCGGGCGGGTCGAGACGCTGGATCACGGTGAGCATCGCGTCGGCCTCGACCATCGTGAAGAATGGCAGCGGGCCGCTGTCGTAACCTTCTTTGTCGGCCGCCTTGGCAACGACGTCGTTGATTCCTTCGAGAATCTCATCGAGCGTCGCGGTGAGATAGCCGTCGTCGCCGATGTTGCCGATGAATTCGTCGGCGAGCAGCATCTCCCGCGGCGTGAGGTCGAGCAGCACGAGTTGCTCGCGCAGATGATCCTCGAGGCGCGCTGTTCCGACGGAGACGGCCTCGTATTGTTCGCGGTCATCGCGCTGTTCGTGCGTCGCTCCTTCCGCCTCGAAACCGTTGAGCAGGATCT
>JAYVPN010000077.1:0-2097 GCA_043757365.1 Gemmatimonadota bacterium
GTGTCTTCGGCGATGTGGCGCGCAACAAGCGTCGCGAGCGCGACGAACTCTTCGTTGCGGGCGACGAAGTCGGTTTCCGAGTTGAGTTCGATCATGCAGGCGATCGTCGCGTCAGGCGAGACCCACGTGATGATCTGCCCTTCGGACGCCGCGCGGTCGGCGCGCTTTTCGGCCTTCAGGATGCCCTTCTTGCGGAGGGCGTCGATCGCCTGCTCGATGTCGCCGTTGGTTTCTTCGAGGGCCTTCTTGCAGTCGCCGATGCCAGCGCCGGTACGGGCGCGGAGGGCGGCGACATCCTTGGCGGTAATCTGAACGGTGCTCACGGCAGTCTCGCTATGAAAAACGGTAATAAACATTATGAGGTGACAACACAAAGTTCGGTGGTCCGTTGTACAATCGCCGCCAGCGTAAATCCTGCGACGCCGGCGGCGATTGAAAACTACTGCGCCTGAACGTGCGGCACGAGGCCGCCCGGCTTCCGCCAGACTTACTCGGCCGTCGCTTCGCCTTCCGGGGCGCTCTCGACGGCGCCTTCGACGGCGCTTTCGACGTCGCCTTCGGAAGCGCTACCGTCCTTGAGGCGGGCGGCGATCGCTTCCGGCTTGGCACGGCGGCGGCGCGGGCGCTTCTTGCGGTCGCCACGATCGCCACCGGCGGCTTCGGTGCCGCGCTCGGACGAGTACGTCATCGCTTCTCCGTCTTCCGCGTCCTCGCGCATCGGCGCTTCACGACGGGCTTCGATGATCGCGTCGGCCACGGCCTGCGTGATCAGCTCGACCGACTTGATGGCGTCGTCGTTGCCGGCGATCGGCACGGTGATGAGGTCCGGATCCGAGTTCGTGTCGCAGATCGCGATCATCGGGATCTTGAGGACGTTCGCCTCGGAGACGGCGATGCGCTCCTTCTTGGCGTCGACGACGAAGATCAGGCCCGGCACGCGTGACATCGGCTTGATGCCCGAGAGATTCTTCGCGAGCTTGTCGCGGAGACGCGAAAGAAGGAGCTGCTCTTTCTTGGTGTAGTTCGTAAAATCGCCGCCTTCTTCGCTGCCGGCTTCGAGATCCTTGAGCTTCTTGATCTGCTTCTTGATCGTCGCGAAGTTCGTCAGCAGGCCGCCGAGCCAGCGCTCGGTGACGTACATCGCGCCACAACGCTCGGCTTCGCCCTTGACGATGTCGGCGAGCTGGCGCTTGGTGCAGACGAAGAGGACATTCTCGCCGCGGAGGATCACTTCACGCGCGAGCTTCTGCGCGATCTCGATCTGACGGAGCGTCTTCTGGAGGTCGATGATATGGATGCCGTTGCGTTCCGCGAAGATGAAACGACGCATCTTCGGGTTCCAACGACGGGTCTGGTGGCCGAAGTGGACACCGGCCTTGAGGAGTTCGTCGATCGTGGGCTGCGACATGATGGAAATACCAGTTGGTTGGTTACGTCGGAGGATCTCATCGCCGGGAGCGACCGCGCCTTTCGGCACGGCACCCGCTCCCGGCTCAATCCACCTGAGAGATGAACTACGGAGTAAAGACTAGCGCTTGCTGAACTGGAACTTCTTGCGCGCCTTCGGACGGCCCGGCTTCTTACGCTCGACCGAGCGCGCGTCGCGGGTGAGGAGTCCGAGGTCGCGAAGCTTCGGACGATGACCTTCGTCCATCTTCACGAGGGCACGAGCGACGGCGAGGCGAAGCGCGCCGGACTGGCCGGTGAGGCCGCCGCCGTCGATATTCGCCGTGACGTCAAATCGGCCGAGGTTGTCGGTCGCCGTGAACGGCTGCTGAATCGCCGACACGTGCGACGGGCGCGGGAAGTAATCGCCGAGCGTGCGCCCGTTGATGTCCCACTTGCCGGAACCCGGCTTGATGTACACGCGGCAGACCGCTTCCTTGCGGCGGCCGATCGTGTGGATCGTCGTATCGGCCATTACTTCGCCTCGCTCTTCGTGAAGGTCAACACTTCCGGCTTCTGCGCGATGTGCGGATGAGTCGCACCAGCGTAGACGCGGAGCATGATGCGCAGCTGATTGCGACCGAGGGCGTTCTTCGGCAGCATGCCGTGCACGGCCTTCTCGATGATGCGTTCCGGATGCTTCGCGAGCAT
>JAYVPN010000078.1:0-28218 GCA_043757365.1 Gemmatimonadota bacterium
ATCAGCCCCGAATGCCAACTCGTGCCGCACGCCGTGATGATGACGTTGTCGATCTTCATCAGCTCTTCGTGCGACAGATTCAAGCCGCCGAGCTTTGCCGTACCATCCTCGAGAATCAGGCGGCCGCGCATCGCGTTCTCGATCGTCTGTGGCTGCTCGAAGATCTCCTTCAGCATGAAGTGCGCATAGCCGCCACGCTCAATCTCCGCGAGGTCCCAGTTGATACGATCGACCTTGCGCGGCTGCGGCGTGGCGTCGATGTCGATCACGCGATACTTGTCGCGCTCGATCACCGCGACGTCGCCGTCATTCAGGTACACGACCTGGCGAGTATGGGCGAGAATCGCCGAGGCATCCGACGCGAGGAAGTTTTCGCCCTCGCCAAGGCCGATCAGCAACGGCGAACCCTTGCGTGCCGCCACGATCTTTCCTGGATCGCGGCTCGATACGACCGCGATACCGTACGTCCCCTCGAGCTTGCGCAGCGCCTCGATCACGGCCTCTTCGAGTGAGCCGTCATACAGCTCCTGAATGAGATGCGCGATGACCTCGGTATCGGTATCCGACCGGAACTCGTAGCCGAGGTCCTGGAGCGTAGACTTGAGCACCGTCGAGTTTTCGATGATGCCGTTGTGCACGACAGCGATCGTCTCGTCCGCGGAGCGGTGCGGGTGCGCGTTGCGTTCAGTCGGCGGACCGTGCGTCGCCCAGCGGGTGTGGCCGATTCCGGTCATCCCGTGCGCCGGATCGGCCATAAGCGTGGCTTCGATCTTCGCGATTTTCCCGGCGGCGCGACGGACCTGCAGCTTGGTTCCGTCAAACACCGCGACGCCCGCAGAGTCGTAGCCGCGATATTCCATGCGCCGCAGCCCCTCGAGCAGAAATGGGACCGCTTCCTTGCCACCGATGTAACCGATAATTCCGCACATATGGTCAGTTCGCTCAGGACAGAGTAGCCAACAACTTTCGGGCGCCTTCCACCAGCGTCGCCGCTTCGGCGCGCGTCGGCGCCTCGGCGATCACCCGAACGATCGGTTCGGTGTTCGACGGTCGCACGTGAATCCAACGGTTTGACCATCCGAGACGAAGCCCGTCCTGCGTATCCGCCTCCGCCTCCGGCGACGCCGCACGCAATGCGCCGTACACGCTGTCGAGCGCCGCCGCCGGGCGATCGAGCTTGTCCTTGATGATCGAGTACTGCGGTGCATCCGATACGATCTGCGAAATCGGGCGCTGGTCCTCGAGCATCAGTTGCAAAAGAAGTGCCACACCGAGCGGCGCATCGCGGCCGAGATGCAACTCCGGGAGAATCACTCCTCCGTTCCCCTCGCCACCGATCACCGCGTGCTCCGAACGCATTCGCATCGCAACATTTACTTCGCCCACCGCCGCGCGAATCACCTTCTGCCCGAACTCGGCTGCGGCGTCGTCAACGACGCGGCTGGTCGAGAGATTCGTCACGACGCGTCCTTTTCGATGTCGCAGGACGACACGGATCGCCATCGCGAGTGTGTAGTCCTCGCCAATCGCCACTCCAGCATCGGAGACGAGCGCGAGTCGGTCTACGTCTGGATCGGTCGCAAAGCCGATCTGCGCGCCGGTGTCCTTCACGAGCTTCTCGAGATCCTTGAGATTCTCGGGCACCGGCTCAGGCGGCCGCGGGAATCGACCGTCTGTCTCAATATTAATTTCGTGCACTTCGCAGCCGAGCAGGTCGAGGAGGTGCGGAATGATCGCACCGCCAGCGCCGCGGCAGGCGTCGTAGGCGACGCGGAAGCCGCGCGCGCGAATCGCTTCGACATTGATGAACGGCAGCTTCAGCACCGCATTGATGTGGCGCGTGATCGCGTCGGCATCGAAGTGCGTCTTGCCGATGGAATCCCACTCGGCGTACGGAATGCCGCGTTCGATCAGCGCCCGCATTTCCTTCCCTTCGTCATCGCTCAGGAAGAGCCCCGACGAGCCGATGAACTTCAACGCATTCCATTCGATCGGATTGTGACTCGCGGTTATCCCGAGGCCGCCGGCCGCATGATGATGCTCGACGGCGAGTTGGATCGTCGGGGTCGTGGTCAGGCCCAGATCAATCACATCGGCGCCGACCGCCTCGAGCGAAGCCCGGGCGATTTGATGAAAGAGGGGGCCCGTGACCCGGCTGTCGCGTCCGAGGACGACGGCGCGTGATTTTCCCTGAGCGAGCGCCCACGCACCGAAGGCCGCTGCGTAGCGGGAGACGACTTCTGGGGAGAGTCCGTGGCCGACGCGGCCACGAATTCCCGAGACGCCGATCATCAAAGCAGAGTCTTCTGTCATAGATGCGGAAGCTATCGCCGGCGACACGCGGTGCAACCCGCATATATTCAGCGGCCATGACCGCCCCAACCGCCCTCCTCCCGATTGCCGCCTCCGCACACGGCGGAACGATCGACGGACTTCCCGCCGCCCAGCTGGTCGCGGCGGGTTTTACGCTCCTGCAGCGCTCGGCCCCCCTCGTGCGCGCACTGCGACGGAAACGGTCGGCTATTCTCCTGCCGACGTCGCCACAGTTCCTGATCGCCCTCGCGGCGAGCGACGGCCGCGGCGCGGTCCTGATCAACCCGCTCGCCTCGACCGCCGAGATCGCTTATCAGTGCACCGACGCCGACGTTGGCGCGGTCTTCACGGTGTCTGCCCTCGCCCCGCGCGTACCGGCTGGCCTAACGGTCGTTCTCCTCGATGACGCCCCGCGCAGCGCGCGGGTGGTCGCCGACGGCACTACGCAAACTATCGACCTCGGCACCCACTTCGCCATGGAGATGGAGCTCGACGTCGGCGCCGAGGGGCGCGACGAAGAGTGCGCGATCGTCTACACCTCGGCGATGGCTGGGCAGCCACTCGGGGCGATACTGACTCATCGCAATTTGCTGGCGAATGCTCGGCAGACCGTCATCGCTGCGGAGAACACGAAGGACGATAATTGTCTCGCCGTGCTTCCGTTTTCGCATCTGTTCGGGCTGACCGTCACCGCGATGGCGCCGTTGCTCGTCGGCGGAAGGGTCACAACGATGGCGCGGTTCAACCCGATTGCCGCCGTCGATGTCCTTCGCGTAAACGACATCACAGAATTCGTCGGCGTCCCGGCGGTATTCGCGACGATGCTGACGGCCATCGAACGCAAGGACGGCGCACTCGGCAGCGACTCGTTGCGCCTCTGCATTTCAGGCGGAGCCGAACTGCCGCGCGAGTTACAGGACCGATGGTACGACGTGACCGGCGTCGAGCTTCGCCAGGGCTACGGACTCACCGAATGCGCGCCCGTTTGCCTTTTCAATCGCGTCTCGATGCCGAACCATCGCGGCACGCTCGGCGTGCCGTTTCCGGGATGTGAGGTCACCGTCCGCGATCCGGAGAGTGGCGCCGAGCTCTCCGCAGGAGATCCCGGCGAGATCTGCATTCGCGGCGCGACGGTGTTCAGCGGTTACGTGCGGAACGGCGCCGACGGCCTGCCCGTGCGCGACGGCTGGCTCGGAAGCGGCGACAAGGGCGTCCGCAACGCCGACGGCACGGTCACTTTCCACGGGCTGCTCAAGAACATGTTCACACGGAACGGCTTCAACGTCTATCCGCGCGAAGTCGAGCGCATTGCCGGGGAGATGCCCGGCGTGACGTCAGCCCGGGTCTTCGCGATCCCCGATCCCCGCAGCGAAAACGAGGTCGGGCTGGAAATCGCCGGCCCCGTGACGGCCAACGAGGTGCGGCTGTGGTGCGAAGGCCGTCTCGCCGTCTACAAGCAGCCAAGCACCATTCGCGTGGTGTAGATTTCCCCATCTACTTCCAACGGTTTCCGAACGTGACCAAAGCCTTCGAAGACGATTTCAAGTACCGCTTCTCGACCCGCGCGATTCACGCCGGCCAGCGTCCCGACCCGATAACTGGCGCGATCATGCCGCCGATCGTTCAGACATCGACGTATGTCCAGGACGGCATCGGCTCGAACAAGGGGTACGAGTACGCGCGCGGCAAGAACCCGACGCGTGAGGCGCTCGAGCGGAACGTCGCGGCGCTCGAAGGTGGCCGCCACGGCTTCGCCTTCTCGAGCGGCGTCGGCGCCACCGATTCGATCATGAAGCTGTTCAGCGCCGGCGATCATATCGTCTGTGGCGAAAACGTCTACGGCGGCACCTATCGTCTGTTCGACAAAGTACTGACGCGCTTCGGGCTCACGTTCACGTACGTCGACACGCGCGATCCGCAAAAGATCGAAGACGCGATCCTGCCGAACACGAAAGCGCTCTTTCTCGAGACGCCGACGAATCCGCTCTTCCGCCTTACCGATCTCGCCGCGGCATCGGCGATCGCGAAGCGCAAGCACGTGATGATGATCGTCGACAACACCTTCGCGTCGCCGTACTTCCAGCGCCCGCTCGAATCCGGCGCCGATATCGTCTTTCACAGCACGACGAAATACCTGAACGGCCACAGCGACATCATCGGCGGCATCGCGATCCTCAACGACGACGATCTCGCGGTGCGCCTCCAGTTCATCCTGAACTCGGCGGGCGCCGTCCCGGGCCCGATGGACGCCTGGCTCGCCCTGCGCGGCACCAAGACGCTCGCGCTGCGGATGCGCCAGCATCACGCGAACGGCATGGCGATCTCGGAATGGCTCGCCAAGCGGATGGGCGAAGAGCATGTGTTCTACCCGGGACTCAAGTCTCACGCCCAGCACGCACTCGCCACGAAACAGATGTCCGGCTTCGGCGGCGTGATGTCAGTGGAATGCGGCACCAAAGAGAAGGCCAACATGGTCCTGAGCCGCGTCCACGTCTTCTCGTGCGCCGAATCGCTCGGCGGCGTGGAGTCGCTGATCAGCCATCCCGCGTCGATGACGCACGCCTCGGTCGAGCCGGAGCGCCGAAAGATGCTCGGCGTCACCGAGGGGCTTATTCGCCTCTCGTGCGGTGTCGAGGATGTCGAGGATCTCCTCGAGGATCTCGAGCAGGCTTTCGACGGCGTCTGACACGAAGCCCGACCCCGCTACGTAGGGACGGACAGACCCGTCTTCCCGGAGAAATCAATGGCCGACCGAATCCTGCTCACCGATATCGCCCCGCAGTCGTGGGAGCATCCCGCCGACCGTGCTGCGCTCAACGCGGTGCGCGCGATTCCGGGCTTCGATGAAGTCATTCGCAAAATCGCTGCGTTCTTCGGCGAGCGCGGACTGCGCCAGCTATTTCTGGCGAATGCCGTGCGGGTCGGCCCGAATCAGCGGCCCCAGCTCGACGCGATGCTCACCGAAGTCTGCGCCGCACTCGATTGGAAGGAACGGCCGGAGCTGTACGTCACGCAGTCGCCGATGATGAATGCGGCGGCGATCGGCTTCGACAAGCCGTTTATCGTGTTCAATACCGGCGCGCTCGAGCACCTCGACGCCGACGAGCAGCGCGTGATCCTCGCGCACGAAGTCGCGCACATCATGAGCGGGCATGTCCTCTATCGCACGATCGCGCTGATCATCCTGACGGTCGGCCTCAGCGCGCTCCCGTTTCTAGCGGCCGCGGTGCTCTTTCCGTTTCAGGTCGCGCTGCTCGAGTGGTATCGCAAGAGCGAGATGTCGAGCGACCGCGGCGCGCTGCTCGCCGTACAAGACCGCCATGCCGCCATGATGACCTTCCTCAAACTCGCCGGCGGCAAAGACTACGGCGATACGCTGAGTCTCGACGAGTTCATGAAGCAGGCCGCCGAGTATGAAGCGCAGGGTGATGCGGTCGATCGGATCTGGAAGGTGATCAACACCGTTCTGCGCGATCATCCGTTCAACACCGTGCGCGCCGGTGAACTCCAGCGCTGGATCGACAGCGGCGGCTACGACGCCGTACTCGCCGGCACGTACGTGCGTCGCGCCGATGCACAGGCGCAGAGCAACGTCGGCCGAGACATGAACGAAGCCGCCGATTACTACAGCGCGCAGGCCAAGGAGGCGGCCGGCAAGTTAGTCGACGTGCTCGGCCGTGCGAAGGATGCATTCAACGACGCCTTCAACGCACCTCGAGGGCCACGGTGAAAGTTCTGATCGTCGGCGGTGGCGGGCGTGAACATGCGCTCGCTTGGAAAATGCTGCGCGACGATCCGTCGCTTGAAATCATCGCCGCGCCGGGGAATCCTGGGATCGCCGGGCTTGGCCGTTGTGTTCCCACGAGTGCGATCGACATCGCGGCGCTCGCGGCGCTCGCGAAGACCGAGGGCGTCGCCTTCACCATCGTGGGACCTGAGGCACCGCTCGATGCGGGACTCGTCGATCACTTTCGTGAGCTCGGCCTTGCCGCGTTCGGCCCGACGCAGGCCGCGGCGCGCATCGAGACCTCGAAGCGATATGCGAAGTCGCTGATGACGCGCGCCGGCGTACCGACCGCCGACGCGCGGGTGTTCGTCAGCGCCGGTGCGGCGCGCGAGGAGGTTCGCCGACTCGGCGCACCGGTCGTCGTGAAGGCGTCGGGACTCGCGGCGGGAAAGGGCGTCATCGTCGCCACGACGATCGCCGAAGCGGACGACGCCATCGCCATGATGCTCGAGGGCAATGTCTTCGGTGCTGCCGGACACGAAGTGCTCGTCGAAGAGTTCATGAACGGCGAGGAGATTTCGCTCTTCGCGCTTACGGACGGGACGACCGTCCTCCCGTTCATCGCCGCGCAGGATCACAAGCGCATCGGCGAGGGCGATACGGGTCCCAACACCGGCGGGATGGGAGCGTATGCGCCGGTTGGAACTGCCACGAAGTCCGTTGCGTCGATGGCGATGGAACGTGTCTTCTATCCAACGTTGCGCGCGATGGAAGAAGACGGTGCCCCGTTCACCGGACTGCTCTACGCAGGCCTCATGCTCACAGCCGATGGCCCCAAGGTCGTCGAGTTCAACTGCCGCTTCGGTGACCCGGAGACGGAAGTGCTCCTGCCGCTGATGTCGTCGAACCTGCTCGAACCGATGCGTGCGATTGCGAACGGCGATTCGCTCGCCGGTGCGGCACCCCTGACGTGGCACACGGGTTCCGCGGTGACGACCGTCGTCGCCGCCGGCGGGTATCCGGGCACTGTCCGCTCCGGCGACGCGATCTCACTCCCCGCAGACGCTGCCGATGTCACCGTCTTCCACGCCGGCACAAGACGCGATGAAGCCGGTGTGCTCCGCACCGCCGGCGGGCGTGTCTTCGCGGTGACGGCACTCGGCGCAACGATCGCCGAGGCGCAGGCCAAGAGCGCCGGCCACGCCGCGCGCATCGAGTTTGAGGGACGGCAGCTCCGCCGTGATATCGGGTGGCGCGAGTTGGCGCGCAGTGCCCGAACTTCCTGAAACCGAGACGATCGCCCGCGACCTCAGTGTCGCCATGCGTGGCGCGACGATTGTCGCCGCGCTGGTGCACCGGGCAGACGTGCTGCGCGAAGTCTCCGCAGACGAACTCACCGCTCGCACCCAGAGTACGATAATCAGCGCGATTTGGCGGCGCGCCAAATGCATCGTCCTCGAGCTCTCAACGGGCGATCGGCTCGTCGTCACGCCACGCTTCACCGGCGCATTGCTCATCGAGGCCGGTACGATGCGGGTCGATGACGGCGACTACACCGTCCTCCAGTTTCGTCTCGACGACGGCCGGACGCTGCGCTACCGTGACGTCCGACGGCTCGGCACCGTCGCTCTGATGACACCGGCGCGCTTCGACGCGTGGTCGGCAGCGATCGGCCCGGAACCGCTCAGCGGGGAGTTGACGCCGGAACGGTTTTCGGTTCTTGTTCGGTCATCCCAACGGGCGATCAAGACGATTCTGATGGATCAAAAGCGACTCGCTGGCATCGGCAACATCTACGCAAACGAAGCGCTCTGGCGCGCCCGGATCCGTCCGGGGCGCCGCGGCACGTCGATCACGCGCGCCGAGTCGGCCGCGCTGCTCGCCGAGATCCGTGCGGTGCTCGTGCGCTCAATCGAGCTGCGGGGGACGAGCTTCCGCGATTATGTCGATGCGTACGGAGCGAAGGGCGGCTTCGTCGCCGAGCTCCAGGTGTACGGTCGCGAGGGCGCGGCGTGCACCCGCTGCGGCGCAACGCTCGTCGGCCATCACAAACTCGAAGGACGCATCACGGTCTTCTGCCGCGAGTGCCAGTCGTGAGCCGTCGTAAGCGCTGCCCAGCGACGCCGGAAATCGAAGCGCGAGTCGTCGAAATGCACCAGCGCGTGAAGGCCGAAGTGCGCGACCGGCCGGGTGTCTATCGCATGATTTCACCTGACGGCGAGATCGTCTACGTCGGAAAATCCAAAAAGCTGCGGACGCGGCTCATGGGATACTTTCGCGCCGAGTACCCCGCCGAGAAGGGTGCGCGAATCATTCGCGAGGCCGGCGAGGTGATGTGGGAGTATCTGCCGAGCGAGTTCGCCGCGCTCACGGAAGAACTGCGGCTGATCAAGCGATATCGCCCGCGGATGAACGTGATGATGAAGCGCGATGCGCGGCACTACGCGTTCGTCCGTATTTCCAACGGCTCGGCGCCGAAGTTCACCGTCGCGCGCGGCGCGAGCAACGATACGACCGGCACGTATTTCGGCCCGTTCCACGGCGCCGGACAGCTCGAAGCGGCACTGCGCGATCTCAACGACGTCCTCGGCCTTCGCGACTGCAAACTCGACCAGCCGATGCACTTCGCCGATCAGCACGAGATGCCGGTCGCGCCGCCGCGAACCCCCGGCTGCATTCGGTTCGAGATCGGCAAATGTCTCGGACCGTGCGTGAGCGGCACGACGCAGCGGCAGTACAAGTCGCGCTTCAAACTGGCGCGCGATTTTCTCGATGGCGCGCACGATGCGCCGATCGTGACGCTGCGGAAAGCGATGGACGAGTCGAGCGAACAGCTCGAGTTCGAGCGCGCCGCGTCGTTGCGCGACAAGATCGCGAAGCTCGAATCGCTGCGGGAGCAATTCGCACGCCTTCGCTTTGCGGTGGAAGAGCTGTCGTTCGTGTATACCGTCCCAGGTCACGGCGATGACGATCGTGCCTACATCATCCGCCGCGGCCGCGTGCGCGGTGAACTGCCGGCGCCGAAAACACCGGCGGAGCAGCAAGCGTTAGCACTCCGTGCCGCCGAGATTTTCGCGCCGCGAGAACGCGAACACGCAACGGTGTCGGCGCACGAGGTCGATGAGCTGCTGTTGCTCTCGAGCTGGTTCCGGAAATTTCCGGCCGAACTCGAGCGCACCACGCCGGCCGCCGCCTTCCCGAGGGCGAAGAGCGCCTAAGTGCGTCGGCAATGACAGTCGTGTACCGGGAACTTCCGCATCAGGCCGCGTCTAGCTTAGTCGATGCTAACGCTCTCGCTGGGGAGTTCCCTCTCCGATAATCCGCTGCTCGCCGTTCCGCTCGTCTTTGTGGGCGGCGTCGCGGCGAGTCTCACGCCGTGCATATACCCGATGATCCCGATCACGGCGGCGATCGTCGGTGGCGGGTCGGTGGGCGGCGCGGGTTCACGGGCGCGCACCGTTGCGCTCACCGGAGCGTACGTCGCCGGTCTCGCTGCGGTGTACGCGGGGCTCGGGCTGTTCGCCGGCCTCACCGGCACGCTCTTCGGCGGCGTCAGCACAAATCCGTGGGCGCTGTTCGCACAGGCAAATCTGCTGCTTGCATTCGCGCTGATGATGTTCGATCTGATACCGGTGCCGGTGCCGCAATCACTGATGAAGCGGGCCGCGACGATGGACACGCGTGGCCGTGCCATTGGCGCATTCATGATGGGTGCGGCCTCCGGCGTCGTCGCCGCGCCGTGCGGCGCACCGGTGTTCGGTGCGGTGCTCACTTGGGTCACACGCACGCACAGCGCCCTGCTCGGCTTTCTCTATCTGCTGTCATTCTCGCTCGGGATGTCGGCGATTCTCATTGTCGTCGGCCTGTCGAGTGGTTTGGCGACGCGCCTGCCGAAATCCGGCGCGTGGATGGTGTGGGTGAAAAAAGGGTTCGGCATCACACTGCTCGGCGTCGCCGAGTATTACTTGATTGAAATGGGGAAACTCGTCATATGAAGAAATCTGCAGTCGCGCTCATCGCCGGCCTCTTCGCCGTCACTTCGTCCGCCGCCCGCGCGCAGGACACCGGGATTAAGGTCGGCTCGGCCGCGCCGTCGGCGATGGTACATACGCTCGAGGGCAAGGCAGTCGACATCGCCAGCTACGTCGGCAAAACGCCCGTCGTTATCGAATTCTGGGCGACGTGGTGCCCGCTGTGCAAACAGCTCGAGCCGCAACTGGCGGCGGCGAAGGAAAAGCACGGCACGAGTGTCGTGTTCATCGGCGTCACCGTCCCGCAAAACCAGACGCCCGAGAAAGCGAAAGAGTTCATCGCGAAATATCAGATGAAGGGGACGTACCTGTTCGACACCGACGGCGCGGCCTACAAGGCGTTCTCGGCGCCGCACACGTCGTACGTCGTCGTCATCTCGAAGAGCGGCAAGGTGATGTACACCGGCGTCGGTGGCACACAGGACATCGAAGCCGCACTCGCACTCGCGCAGTAGCGCTGGCGCAGTAGCGCTGGCGCAGTAGCGCTGGCGAAGCAGCAGCGCGACCGCGCGATGGGTTACGGCGTGAACGTCGCGTAGCCCATCGCGTGAAGTGTGGCGCGGGCCATCGTGGCCGAAGTCGACACTTTCACGAACGGAAGCAGCTTGTCGCGCGGAACTTTCCGATTGATCAGCGCCTGCCCGCAGACGATGACCTGCACACCGGCGCCATTGAGCGCCTCGAGCACCGCGATATTTGGATTGTCCTTTCCGGTCGCCGCCAGGTACGCATCGTTGTTCAGCAGTGATCGCGTGGCCGTCCCGTGGACGATGATCGCGAGATGCACCTTCTTGCGGTCGAGTCCGTTTTCGTCGGCCATCATGAGGAAGTTGGCCGGGACGTTGAAGCCGGCGGTCGGATCTTCCGGCTTCGCCGCGCCCTCGGTCACATCCCACGCGACCTTGTATTCGAGTTTCTTGCTCGCGGGAAAGGTCGGGTTCTCGATGCGATTGCTCGCGCCGATCTTCTTGAGCAGCGCTTCGCCGGTCTGCGCGACTGCGACCGCAGGAACGAAAACGAGCGCGGCAAGGGCCACGCGGCGGACGAGGTGAATCATCGGGAGACTCCGGCTGGAGGATGCTCGCAAAATACACGCATCGGTACATTGCGTCAGGTTGACGGCCCGCGCTACTCCGACCCTATCTTTACCGGATGAAAGGCGTCCTGTTGCTTCTCGCCGTCGTCATCGGCTGCACACCGCGCGCTACGGTGCGCCCGTCGGCGCGCCAAACGCTCGATATTTACTTCATCGACGTCGAGGGCGGCCAATCGACGCTGCTGGTCACGCCAGCTGGCGAATCATTTCTCATTGACGCCGGCTTCCCGGGCGATGGGACCTTCGCATCGAAGCCGGGCGATCCGGCCAAGGCCCGAGACGCACAGCGCGTTCTCGCGGCGGCGAGAGACGCGGGCATCTCCCGCATCGACTATCTGATGCTGACGCACTATCACGCCGATCATGCCGGCGGCGTGGTCGAGCTGTCACAACTGCTGCCGATCGGGACGTTCATCGATCACAGTGCGCCGCCAGCCGAGGCGGAGGTGGGCGTCCCGGGGACGATGGCGGTCTACGCGGGCTATCTCGCGCGTCGGGCAGCCGGCGGTCACATCGAACCAAAGCCGGGCGACCGGCTGCCAGTGCGCGGCGTCGATGCGTTCGTCGTCTCGTCGGGCGGCGCGACTCTTACGCAGCCGTTGACCGGCGCGGGCGGCGCGAACGCGTCGTGCTCAAACGCCGGACTTCCGGCACAAGAGACGATCGAAAATCCGCGCAGTACCGGAATACGGGTGCAGTTCGGCAGGTTTTTGTTTCTCGACGTCGGCGATCTCAGCGGCGCGCCGCTCTTCGCGCTCACCTGTCCAAACGATATGATCGGACGCGCCGACGTCTACCTGGTGGCGCATCACGCTGGCCTCGACGCCGCGGATCCAACAATTTTCCGCACGGTGCAGCCGCGTGTAGCCGTCTTCAACAATGGCCCTCGAAAGGGCGGCGCCGCGGAAACGTTTGCGACGCTACGTGGCTTTCCGAGCACTGACGTCTGGCAGCTGCATCGGTCGGTCGCGGTCGGTGCGGTGAATATGACCGACGCGCGCGTCGTGAACTTGGACGAGTCGACGAGCGCGTGGATAAAGGTATCGGCGAACTTAGACGGCTCGTTCGTCGTCACCAACGGACGCACAGGCCTGACGAAATTGTACGGGCGCTAGACGAACTCCCGTTTCGCTCAAACCGAGAGCGAGATCAACTCGGCGCTCGCGGCACCGTTCTCGATCGTCAGGCGGGCGACCGACGGCAGCAACTTGAACCGCCGCGCGCCCGCCGCCCCCGGATTGATCACGAGCTTCGCGCCAACGCGCTCGAGCAGCTGAATGTGCGTGTGGCCGTACACGATCACATCGGCATCATACGCCTCGGCCAATTGCGCTGGCTTCGGACGGCCGAGCTCATGGCCATGACTCACGTGAATGCGCACGCCGTCAATCACGATGTCGATCGCACCCGGAAGCGTCAGTTCGAATCGATCGTCAGTATTGCCGTACACGGCGGTGACTGGTGCGATGAGATTTAACTCTAGAAGAATCTCCGGATCGCCGACATCGCCGGCGTGCAGAATGCGCGCGACACCCGCCAACGCGGTGTGTACATCGGGCCGGACGAGATTGTGCGTATCGCTGATCAGCCCGATGACCGTCACTGCGGCTCAGTGCCCCAGCGCGGTGCGAGCGTGTTCTCGACGTGCAGATGGTCGAGCACGCGGGCGACGATAAAGTCTACCAGCTCATCGATCGTCTTCGGGCGGTGATAGAAGCCCGGCGTCGCCGGCATCACTACCGCGCCGGCGCGAGTCACGCGCAGCATGTTCTCGAGATGAATCGCCGATAGCGGCGTCTCGCGGGGCACGAGCACCAACGGACGACGCTCTTTCAGCGCCACGTCGGCGGCGCGCTCAACGAGCGAGCGCGAAACGCCCGCCGCGATCGATGCGAGCGTTCCCATCGAGCACGGGCAGATCACCATGCCGGCTGCCTTCGCCGACCCCGACGCCGGCGCCGCACCGCGATCGGCGTCATCGAAGAGCGTGACGAAGCGATCAAAGTCGGCGCCGATGTGAGCGCGCAGTCCTTCGACATCTCCGATCTCTGTTTCGGTGCGCAACAGCCGGAGGCCATGCGACGAGACGATCAGCGACACCTTTCGCTTGGCCGCGACGAGCTGCTGCAGCAACCGCACGCCGTACGGCGCGCCGCTCGCGCCGGTCAACGCCATGATAATCGGCGCGTCGTTGTCAGCGCTCATCGTGCCAACCGTTCAGCGAGCACAAATGCGAAGAACGTCGCCGACAGCACCATGTTCACCGTGAAGAACGCTTTGTCGAGCTTCGTCACGTCTTCCGCACTCACCATCGAATGCTCGAACGCGAGCAGCGCGCCGGCAACGCCGACGCCCGCATAGTAAATCCATCCTGCGCCGGTTGCATATCCGACGGCCCCAAGATGCAACACGGTCCCAACATGCAGCACCTTCGACACACGCAGCGCACGATGTGCCCCGAATGTCGCCGGCACCGAGTGCAATCCGCTCTCGCGATCGAACTCCATATCCTGCAGCGCGTAAATAATGTCGAACCCGCCGGTCCAGGTCATCACCGCGACGGCGAGCGCGACGAGCATCCACCACGGCTCGCTCCACTGCCCCGTCACCGCGAGATAACCGCCGACCGGCGCAATCCCGAGGCCGAGTCCGAGCACGAGATGCGACCACCGTGTGAAGCGTTTCGTGTAGCTATAGAAAAAGACCCACGCGACCGCCACCGGCGACAGCATCAGGCACAACGGATTCAGCATGTACGACGCCACCACGAACAGCAGCAGAGCAACCAGTACCGTCCACCACGACTCGGCGACACTCATCACGCCAGCCGGGATCTCCCGCATCTGCGTCCGGGGATTCTTCGCGTCGATATGGCGGTCGGCAATTCGATTGAAACCCATCGCCGCGAACCGCGCCGCGGTAAACGCGAGTACCACCCAGCCGACGATCGCCGGCGTCACCGCCGAGTGGTATGTCGCGAGCGTCACGCCGACGAGCGCGAACGGAAGCGCAAACACCGTGTGCGGCAGCTTCACGAAGTTCGCATAACGAATCAGTCGCGACACGCCGTCGAAAGTCTGCCCTTCGCGCTTGACCACGTCGGCGTTACCAGTCATCACAGGCCGAGCCGGGGCCACATGTCGTCGACGCGCTGCTTCGTCGCCGCGTCCATCTGGATCAACGGCGGCCAGTTCCGCGAGAATCCCTCCTCGGGAAGCTTCTTCGTCGCGTCGAGCCCCATCTTCGACCCGTACGTGAAGGCGCGACTCGCATGATCGAGCACGTCGACCGGACCCATCGTGAAGCGCACGTCACGCTCGGGGTCGATGTTGTTGAGCGCCACCCACCACGCCTCCTGCGGATTGCGCACATTCACCCACTCGTCGACGATCACGAGCACCTTCGCCAGCGACATCAGCCCCTGCCCCCACATGGCGTTCATCACCTTGTAGGCCTGGCCGGGATATTCCTTCTTGATCGACACGAAGACGAGGTTGTGAAACACACCTTCGGCCGGCATGTGATAGTCGACGATCTCGGGCACCGTGAGCTTCAGCAGCGGCAGGAAAATCCGCTCGGTGGCGTGACCGAGATAGAAATCTTCCATCGGCGGCCGGCCGACGATCGTCGTGGCGTAGATCGGATTCCGGCGCATCGTCACCGCGGTGATGTGCACCTGCGGATAGAGATCAGCTTCCGAGTAGTATCCGGTGTGATCACCGAACGGCCCCTCGGTCACGAGCGCTTCCTTCGGATCGATGTACCCCTCGAGCACGAACTCGGCATCGGCCGGCACTTCGAGATCGCACGTGATCGCCTTCGCGAGCTGCACCGGCGACTTGCGCAGGAAGCCGGCGAAAATGAATTCGTCCACCGTCGGTGGAAGCGGCGCGCTCGCCGAATACATGGAAGCCGGATCGCCGCCGATCGCGATGCACACCGGCATCGTCTCCCCCTTCTCGGCCATCTCACGGAAATGCGCCGCGCCAACCTTGTGGCGCTGCCAGTGCATCGCGACGCTGTTCTTCGAGAGATACTGCACGCGATACATCCCGACATTTCGAATGCCGCGCTTCGGATCCTTCGAAATCACCATCGGCAGCGTGATATACGGGCCCCCGTCGTCGGGCCAGCAGGTGATGATCGGCAGTTTGCGCAGGTCGATCTCGTCGCCGCGCCAGACCACGTCCTGGCACGATGGAGTCCCGCCTTTCATCCGCGGCGGAAACTTCGCCACCTCGAGCAACCGCGGTAGCAACGACAGCTTGCCGAGGATTCCCGCGGGGACCTTGAGATCCATCAGCTTCGTGATGCGATCGCCGTGGTCGTCGAGCCGCTCGACGCCGAGCGAGAGCGCCATCCGCTTCATCGAGCCGAACAGGTTGATCGCGACCGGGAACTGCGAAATCGTACCATCGGGAAGCACCGGCTTTTCGAACAGCAACGCGTTCCCGCCGTCGGCCATTTTGCTGACGCGGTCGGTGATTTCGCAAAGTTCGAGGTCGACGCGGACAGGCTCACGGATTCGCGTGAGTTCGCCGATCGCGTCGATCGCCTGAATGAATTCGGAGAGCGTATCGAGAGTCATGCGGGATTATGCCTTAGGTCTTTTCGCCGACATGAATCGCCGCGATGCCGAACGTCTGCGCTTCCCACGTGACGGTCGAGAAGCCGACCGCGCTCATGCGGCGCGCCAGTTCTTCGGTCTCGGGAAAATGGGCAACGCTGTCGGGCAAGTACGAGTACGCCGTTGGGTGTCCACTGATCGCGCCGCCGATGCGCGGCAGGAGGTGATGGAAGTAGAACAGATAGAGCGCACGAAAAAGTGCCACACGCGGCGTCGAGAACTCGAGAATCACGAAACGGGCGCCGGGCGAGAGCACGCGGTGCACTTCCGATAGGCCCGCGTCGAGGTCTTGGACGTTACGAATTCCGAACGCGACGATCGCCCCGTCAATGCTGTTCGATGCCAGCGGCAGCGACAGCGCGTCGGCGACGACCGGCGCGAGCACCGCGCGCGGCGCCTTGCCGACGCCGGCCCGGAGCATTGGTTCGGCAAAGTCGGCGCCGATGATCCGGCCCTTGAACCCCGGCTGTCGGCTGAGTTCGGCACCGACGTCGAGGGTGCCGGCGCACAGATCGAGATAATTCCCCTCGGGACGACGGTCCCAGCCGAGCCGGCGAAGCGCCGTCCGTCGCCAAGAGCGGTCGATCCCCATCGAGAGGAGGCGGTTCAGCAGATCGTAGCGCGGCGCGATGTCGGAGAACATCGATTGCACGTACGCAGCCTTCACGGATTCGCCCGCAGCGGCCGCCCGGGCTACCCCGGCGTGGCCTGCGGCGTCGACTGCGACGCGAGTCTCGGATTCAGTGGTCGTCATCAGACTCGAAAGTTGCCCGGTTGCGAGAGGGCGGGCAAGTTTAGCGATAGCGAATGGCCCCACTTCTCGATCTTTCGAATCTCCCCGACGCCGACGTCGTCGCGCTGGCCCAACGGGGCCGCGAAGACGCGTTTCGCGAACTCGTACGCCGGTACGAGCGTCCGGTGTTCTCGCTGATCTTCCGCATGGTGCGCGACACCGCGATGGCCGAGGATCTGGCGCAGGACAGCTTTATCAAAGTCCTGAACAACATCGATAAGTACCGGCCCGAGTTCAAACTCTCGAGCTGGCTGTTCAAGATCGCGAACAACGTCACAATCGATCATCTGCGCCGGCGGCAGCTGAATACGATCTCGATGGACGGCTCCCCGCACGCGAGCACCGCGGCCGACGTCGAGAGCACCCGGTTCGACGTCGCCTCGAGCGACGAGAACGCCCTCGACGAGATGGAAAGCAAGGAACTGGGCTCGGCCATCGAGCGGGCGATCGCTTCGCTCCGCCCGGAGTACCGCTCCTGCATTCTGCTGCGGCATGTGGAAGGCCGAAGCTACGAAGAGATCGCGGCGACTCTGGATTTACCGCTCGGTACGGTGAAGACCTACATCCACCGGGCGCGGCACGAACTCCGGGAGCAACTGGAGCATCTGCGTGAGTGAACTTCAAAAGCGAGTGTACGGTAAACGGACAACGGTAAACCGTACACTCGCCATTTTCGTACCAGAACAGATACCGAAGATCGGGCGCGCCGTACCACCTGAAACAAGAACCTGCCCCACCCCGTAGTCATGACAGGAGAACCAAGAATGCAACACCGCCACCTACTGCCAGACGAAATCGATCAACTGCTCGACGGCGAGACCGGATTCGGGGTCACGCCGCTTCGCGCGCACCTCGATGAGTGTCCCGATTGCCGGGCACGCCTTGATGATGCGCAGATCGTCGTCGAGGCGCTCGAACGGTTGCCGCACTTCGCGCCGAACGCGCGATTCTCCGACCGAGTGCTGCAGCAGGTGCACATCGTCGAACCGTGGCATATCGCCGCCACACAGTTCGCGAAGAATGCCATTCCACAGTCCCGCCCGATGCGTGTCCTGATGGGCGCAACGGTCGGCGTTGCCGCGGTTACCATCTCGGCGTCGGCTGTCTGGATCGCCCTCCGCGCCGACGTCGCGCTCTACGCCTACAATCTCATCGCCGACCGGATGCGCGCCTCGCTCGTGAGTGGCGTCGGCGGATTCATCGGCGACACTTTCGGGCAGTCGGCGCTCGATGCCATTCGTGCCGGCGGTACCGGCGGTACCGTCGGTCTCGCGATGGGCGCCGGCGTCACGCTCGCCGCAGTTGGCGGCGCGACCTTCGGGTTCCGCGCCCTCGCAAAAGCCTCACGTCGCACGCAGGGCTGACCGATGCGCGCCCCCGCCTCGCGCATCGCGCTGCCGTTTTCGGCTGCGTCGGCCTTCGCGCTCGCCGTGCTTCTGCAGGTGCTCGCCCTCTTTTCAACGGCCGGCGCACAGTCGTCGCCGGCCCGCGATTCACTCGCCCGCGCGATCGACGCACTGAAAGTCAGCGCTGACGGCGCTGCGCTCCCGTCGGCCGATCAGTTCACCTTCGGCGAGAAGACAGTCGCCGCCGGCTCGACGACCGCCGGCCCCGTTGCCGTCGCCAATGGCACGTTGCACGTCCGGGGCATCGTCACTGGCGATGTCGTCACGTACAACGGCGACATCGTCGTCCACAGCGGCGGCGAAGTCCGCGGTAACGCCTACGCGGCGAACGGCAGAGTCACGATCGACGGCGGCGCTGTCAGCGGCGACTCCCGCTCGCTCGGCGGCGATCTAAAGCCGCTCACGCCCGCCTCGCGCCGCAGCGCCCCTGCGAGCGGCGCCACCGTGATGAAAGACCTCGCGCTCACGGGTGGCTGGCTCGCGATGCTCCTGATCGTCGGCTTCGCGGTACTGGTCTTCGCCTCGACCAACATCGATGCCGTCGCCGAGTCGCTCGAACGCGATTTCGGCAAAGCGCTGCTCTCCGGCATCGCCGGACAGCTCGCGTTGCTCCCAGCACTCGCCGTCCTCGTGATCGGCCTCTGCCTCACCGTACTCGGCATCCTGCTCATCCCGTTCGCGATCGTCGCTTACGTGCTCGCCGCTGCCGGCCTCATCACGCTCGGCTATCTCGCGATGGCGCGAATTGCCGGTGCGTCCGTGACGCACGCAGGCGCCGCCGGTGATCGCAACGGGTCGCTCAAGGCGATGCTCGTCGGCCTTATCATTCTGATGGCCCCGTGGTTCATTGCGAGCGGGCTCGCATGGAGCCCGATGGGCGGACTCATCGCGCGAACCATTGCCATCGCGATCACATGGGTCGCCGCGAGCGCCGGACTCGGCGCCGCGCTCAACTCGCGCGGCGGTGTGCGTCGCGCACCGGCGAAAAACGCGCGGCACGCACTGAACTTGGCGAGCTGGCAGACGCCGACTCCGGTGGCCGGCGTCGCCGCCATGCGTCGTCCGACCCCGTACTCGACTCCAATACAGAAATGAAACTCACGCACGCTGTCATTCTTGGTGCCGCGACGACGATGGGCGTCGTCGCACCGCTCGAGGCGCAACGCTGGCGAACCCTCGACGCGCAGCGCCAACTCGCCGACTCCACGCCGCTCACCGTGCGCGTCGAATACGTGGCGGGACACTTGGAAATGCGTCCGACTGCCGGCCGCACGCTCTACAACATGAGCATGAAATACGACGCCGAGCGCTCCAATCCGCTGACGCGCTTCGATGCCGCCGGCCATTCGCTCACGCTCGGCCTGCGTTCGCGCGGCGTAACCTTCGGCACGTCCGACAGCGATGGCGGCGCGGCGTTACACGCCGAACTGAGCGACAAGGTGCCAATGGACCTCGTGCTCGAACTGGGCGCGATCAAAGGCGATCTGCAGCTCGGCGGCCTTCGCCTGACGGATTTTTTACTGAAGGGAGGCGCGGCCGACATCACCGTGCACTTCGATAAGAAGAATCCCGAGCGACTGCGTCACATGCAGTTTGAAATCGGCGCCGCCGACGTGAAGATAGTGCACGCGGCAAATTCCGGCGTTGAGAAGCTGACGGCGAACATCGGCATCGGCGCGCTCGATGTCGATCTGACCGATCCGTTGACGCACGACGTCGACATCGCGGCAACGGTCGCGATGGGAAACTTCACGTTGCGCGTCGGCTCCGACGTCGGCATCTACGTCGACGAGAAGACTCTGCTGGCCGACTTCGACAAAAGCGGCTTGGTGAAGAAAGGCGACGGCTACTACTCCGAAAACTTCGACGCCGCGCCGCGCAAAGTGCGGATGCACGTGAAGGCGGTACTCGGCACGTTCAAGTTGATTCGCAGCGCGCGCTAGCGTGCGCCTAGCGGTCGGGCACCGCGTTCGACTTGCCTTGGAGTCGCTCATCTCAACGACGAAGCGGCCGCCGATTTCTCGGCGGCCGCTTCGTCGTTCTACACCGTCCCGCTTACTGCACGCAGACGCCCTTCGGATCCGGCTTTGGCTTGTTCACTACAATGCGATGATCGAGGTTCGCCACCTTCAGCGCTGAATCGAAGACCAGCTTGCCGACATCGGCCATGTGGCTGTAGTCGATGTACTGCGGCTCGTCGGTCACCTGGTGGTAGTCGGCGTGGCCGCCCGTCGTCATGAAGACGACTGGAATGCCGTAGCGCGCGTACTCGTAGTGATCGCTGCGGCAGTAGATGTTCTGCGGATGGCCGTCAGCGTCGATGCCGTAATCAAACTTGAAGCCGAGCTTGGCTTCCGTGTTCACGGTCTCGATGAGATCGCCGAGTTCGGTTGAGAGACGGCGCGAGCCGACGAGTTGCAGATAACCCGCGCCGCCGCGGAGGAGTCCGCCTTCCTTCGCTACGCCCGTTGCATCAGTGGCGCGGCCGCGGCCGACCATGTCCATGTTCAGCTGGGCGACGATCGAATCGCGCGGCACTGTCGGGTTGTCGGTGAAGTACTCCGAACCCCAGAGCCCACGCTCTTCTCCGGCGTGCCAGACGAAGATGATCGAACGCTTTGGCTTCACCTTGCCCTTGGCGAACGCCTCGGCAACCTCGAGCACCGAGACGGAGCCCGATCCGTCGTCATCGGCACCGTTGTAAATCGAATCGGGACGCGCCCCGCCGTGGAGCTTGCGGAGGCTATCCGTCATGGCGCGCACCTGCGCGACCTGCTCGGCCGTCGCCTGCACCGGCGGGTTGTCGGCGCCCTGCGGGCGCACGATCGACATGAACGCCTTCACCGAATCGTGCTCGACCGGGCGCGTACTGAAGCCGACGTGGTCGTTGTGCGCGCCAATTGCGACGTACTGTCCCTTGAGCTTCGGATCGGAGCCTTCGAGAATCGCCACGACGTTGCGGCCGAGCTGCTTCGGCGTATCGATGAAGCGGATGTTGCTCGCGATCGGCTTGCCCGCGGCACCCGCTGTCGCGCTGGCGACCGGACCACCGAGAATCGCCTGCGCGGCAGCATCGGTCACCTGCATCGCGATGCGCGCCGTCGGCTGGCTGAGGAAGACGACATTCGTTGGATTGACCGCGTTGGTCACGGCTTGCGGCGGAATCGCCGGAACGATCGTGATGACGCCGGCGGCCTGCGGAATCGCCTGCTGCCACGCCTTGAAATAGGAGGACGAGACGAGCGCCCCCTGATTGAAGCCGGGGCCCGGAATGAACGGGCGCACGACGACGACCTTCCCTTTCACCATCTCGACGGTCGGCACGTGCGCCGAATCGAACTGCGTGCCGAGGTAGAGCACGGGGAGCCCGGTGAGCGAATTCGGCGTCCGCCCTGCGGAGTTCGCGAGAAAGTTCACGGCCGCCTTGAACGTCTGTCCTTCAACCGTGATCGTCGACGTCGTATCGAGCGCCCGCAGATAGAGCGGCAGATTCTGGAAATACGTGCCGTTGTCGCCGCCCGGCTTGAGGCCGAACTTGCGCACTTCGCTCTCGATGTACGCCGTCCCCATGTTGTTGTACTCGGTGCCGACGGCGCGCCCCATCATCGAATCGTCGGCGAACTTGTAGAGGCGGGTCATCAGATCGCCGGCCGTGATCGGCGCACTGGTCGCCGGGCCAACGTACTTGAGCGGCAGCTCTTTCGTGGCCTGAGCCGCAAGAGCCAGCGGCGCGAGCGTAGCGAAGGCGAGAAGTGCGATCGCGCGAAGCGAACGCGGAACGGCGGATCGAATCATCGATTGCAGGGGCCGGGGTTTGGACGGCTCACGTCGTGCGGGCCATCACACATTTGTACGAAATTACGTCCGAAAAGTTTACCGCGACAGCCGCCGCTCAGTTCCGAACGACGAGAATCACCTTCGAGCCGCGTTTCAGGCCTGCCGCCGAGGCCCCATTGCCGTCACGGACGGCAATCTCAATGAGCCCCGTGGAGCCGACAATCGCGCAGAGCGTTCCGCCGGCCACCGACGCATAGGTCTTCACGACGGGGATCCGGCGCGTCCCGATCTCGACCGCGGCGTGCGGGCGCGACACGAGATTCGTGATCGCATTCCCGAACCGGTCGATCGCGATCACCTCCCCTTCGATGCCGCCGTCGTCCATTACGCGCACCGCGACCGTGCGGTGCAAAGTGGGCGCGGCAAACGGCACTCCCACCGCGCTCAGCGGCTCGCCAGCCGCAAGCCGCGCGGCGACCGGCGCAAACACATCGCGCCCGTGAAAGGTCGGCGTCGCACCGGAGGGAATCGGAATCCGCACCGTGCGCGCGCTCGGCAACAACAACGCCGGCGACAACAACCCGTTGTCGGGACCAACGAGAAAGCGTCCTTCACTCTCGACAGCAATCGCCGCGCGATCGCTTCCCACCCCGGGATCGACCACCGCGAGATGCACGGTGCCCTGTGGAAACCGTCTCCAGTACCGCGCCAGTGTCAGCCGACCGAGCTCCACATCGCGCGCCGGAATCTCGTGCGTCGCATCGACGAGCTGGGTGTTCGGATCGGCACTCAATAACACACCTTTCATCTCAGCGACGTATCCGTCAGCCGTTCCGAAATCGGTGAGGAGTGTAATGACGGCAGTCGTGGCGCGGCGCTCCTTAGCCGACGATCTTCACGGCGATCTCCGTCAGCTTGCGAGCGGCGCTCACATTCGGATCGGACATCACGATCGGACGGCCATTGTCACCGCCCTCGAGCACAGGCGGATACAACGGCACTTCGCCGAGCAGCGGAACGCCGAGCTCGTCGGCGAGACGCTTCCCTCCACCGGTGCCGAAAATCGCGATCGGCTTTCCGGTATCGGGCGACTCGAAATAGCTCATATTCTCGACGATGCCGAGCACCGGCACGCCGACGCGCTCGAACATCTTGGCGCCTCTCAGCGCGTCGCCAACCGCGACTTCCTGCGGCGTCGTGACGATGATCGCGCCGCTCACCTGCGTCGCCTGAACGAGCGACAGCTGCGCGTCGCCGGTGCCGGGCGGCATGTCGACGAAGAAGTAATCGAGCTTCCCCCACGCCACGTCACGCAAAAACTGCGTGAGAATCTTCATCACGATCGGGCCGCGCCAAATCGCCGGCTGGTCGCGCTCGATCAGAAAACCGATCGACATCAGCTTCACGCCATGTGCTTCGAGCGGAATGATCTTCTCGCCATCCACCGGCGGCGGCTCGTTCACACCCATCATCCGCGGAATGTTCGGGCCGTAGATGTCGGCGTCCATCAGGCCGACCTTATATCCCATCTTCGCAAGTGCGACGGCGAGGTTCACCGTTACGGTAGACTTGCCGACGCCGCCCTTCCCCGACGACACGGCGATGATCCTGCCGAGGTTCGGATATGAGACCGGCGTCGGTGCGCTGGTTCGCGCGGCGGCCGGCGCGGCGTCCATCACAGGCAACGCACTGCGCTGTTTCGGCGCGGCGGGATTCGCTGCAGCGTTAGCCGCGCTGTGCGCCGCCCGTTCCTGCTGGAACTCGGCGGCATCCTTCACATCGACGCGTATGTCGGTCACTCCTTCGACCGTCGCGAGCACGCGGCGCGTCTCGCGCGCGAGCGTCGCATCATCGGTGGCGTGCAACAGCAACGTGAGGCGAACCTTGCCGTCTGTTGTCGTCGCGATATCACGAACCTGCGAGCCGGCCACAAGGTTTTGGCCGGTACGGCTATTGGTCAGTGTGGCCAGTGCGTTTTCGATTCGGGCGTGCAGTGATTCTGTCATCCTCGAAATCTAAACGGTTTTCAGGCCAACATTTCTCGGGCGGCGTCCAAAACTTTGGTTCGCACGTCCTCGAGCGTCCCGACGACCAGCGCCCCGGACGCCCGGGCGTGCCCGCCCCCGCCGAATTGCCGCGCCAGGGCGTTCGAATCGACGCCCCCGACCGACCGGAAGGAAATCTTCACCTTGCCGTGTCCGAGATCCCGGAACAGCACCGCCAGCTTCACGCCGAGAATCGATCGCGGATACTCGGCGATACCATCGAGATCCTCGCTCGACACGTGATACTTCTCAAGCGCACCCGCTTCGATAGAGACCCACGCCACGCCGTGCGGTTCATCCACATCGAGCGTTCCGAGGGCGTCGCGCAGTAGCCCCATCCGGCCACGCGGCACCGACGCATAAATCCGACGGTACATCTCCTCGGGATCAACGCCCGTCGCGAGCAGCCGCGCGGCGATCGCGTGACAGCGCGGCGACGTGTTGCTGAACCGGAAGCCGCCGGTATCGGTGAGAATCGCGACGTAGAGCGATGTCGCGATCGCCGGTGTGATCTCTAGGCCGAGTGTCTCGGCAAAATCAAAGACCAGCTCGCCGGTCGAGCACGCCTTGGTGTCGGTCACGAGAATCGTGCCGGGCGGCTCTTCGCTCGGCAGGTGATGGTCGATCACGAGCGGCGACGGGGTCATCCCTCGCACGGTATCCGCGAGCGTGCCGAGGCGCTTCACGTCGCTGATATCGAGCACGATCAGCCGGTCGATTCCCTTGAGCGCGGCCGCGCCTTTCGACGTCAGGTCCGGCACATCGAAGCCGAGGAGAAAATCGTACATCGCCGGCCACGGGGTCGGATTCACGATGTACGCCTTCACGCCCATCTGGCCGAGCAACCGGGCGAGCGCCGTCTCGGAGCCGCAGCCGTCGCCATCGGAGTTGATGTGCGTCGAAAGCGCGACGCACTGGCCGCTCTTCAGCTCGGCGGCGAGCGCCAGAATCGCCGCGCGGCGCTCGGCGGGAACGGCTATCGGATCGGAGACGGCGTCGGTCATCGGCGAATGCGGGTCCAAAAGAGAACGGCGTCCGGAAGATTTCCGGACGCCATTCAAAGATATCTCACGCGCTGGCGACTACAACTCAGCCCTTGTTGAGCAAGCTGTGTTTGATGCCGTACGCGAAGTAGAACACCATGCCGATCGCGAGCCAGACGGCGAGGCGCAGCCAATTGTGCCAGCCGAGCCCATAAATCATCGCGCCGCAAACGAGAATACCGAGTGAGCAGACCACCGGAACCGCCGGCACCTTGAACGCGCGCTCGAGTTCCGGACGGCGCACCCGAAGAATCCAAACGCCGGCGCAGACGAGGATGAACGCGAACAGCGTACCGATCGACGTCATCTCGCCGACAATACTGTCGGGGAGGAAGCCGGCGAAGAGCGACGTGAAGACGAAGAACAGGAGGTTCGACTTCCACGGCGTGCGGTACTTCGGATGCGTATCCGAGAAGATCTTCGGCACGAGCCCATCGCGGCTCATCGAGTAGAACACGCGTGACTGGCCGAGAAGCATCACGAGGATGACCGACGAGAAGCCGGCGAGAATAGCGACCGTCACCAACTTGGCTAGCCAGCCGTAGCCGATGAAGTACGTCTCGATCGCCTTGGCGACCGACGCTTCACCACCCGCTCCGCGGAAGAACTCGACCGAGGCGACGCCCGAGAGCACGTGGGCGAAGAGGACGTACAGAATGGTGCAAATCACGAGCGAGCCGAGAATGCCGATCGGCATGTCGCGGGAGGGATTCTTCGCTTCCTGCGCAGCGGTGGAGACCGCGTCAAACCCGATGTAGGCGAAGAACACGACGCCGGCTGCGCCGAGGACGCCCATGATGCCGCCGTACGCGTGCGTGATCCCCTGCGCCGTCGTGTACGTCGTCGCTTCCGGGATGTACGGCACGTGGTTGGCGGGCACGATGAAGCCCCAGCCGATGAAGATCACCAACAGCACGATGGCAACTTTCGTGATCACGATGATGCCATTCAGCATCGCCGATTCCTGCGTTCCGCGCACCAGCACGAGCGAGAGCAATCCGAGAATGATCACGGCCGGAATGTTCATGATGCCGTGCACACCCGCGGTCGAGACCTCGAATGCCGAATGACTCCACTGGTAGGGCACCGCGGTGATGCCAAGAATGCCCAGCAGGTTGTTGAGATACTGGCTCCACGCGATCGCGACGGTGGCTGCGCCGACCGCGTACTCGAGCACCAAGTCCCAGCCGATGATCCACGCGACTAGCTCGCCCATCGTCGTATACGAATACGTGTACGCCGATCCGGCGATCGGGATCATCGACGCGAACTCAGCATAGCAGAGCCCGGCGAAGGCGCAGCCGATACCAGCGACGATGAACGCGAGCGTCACCGAGGGACCGGCGCGCTCGGCGATCGCCGCCGCGGTGCGAACGAAGAGGCCGGCGCCGATGATGGCGCCGATGCCAAGACCGATCAGCGACCAAGCGCCAAGCGTGCGCTTGAGGCCGCTTTCACCCGCGGCGCCACTGTCGGCCATCAGGCGATCAATCGATTTGGTACGTGTTAAAGCATTGGCCACGCATTACCCCGTTGGAAGTGCGTCGGTGGACCCGGCAATGGCTACGTGATACACCCAAATTCCAAGATCGGAGCGACAGTGGGTGCCTGCCAGTCGCAAGCGGTGAAGTTGCCCATCGGTCGCCACCGCGTCAAGCACGTGGTCGGCATCAGACGCTGTAGTTCGGCGCCTCACGAGTGATCGTCACGTCATGCGGATGCGACTCGCGCAGTCCCGCGGCGGTGATGCGCACGAAGGTCGCTTCGGTGCGTAGCGCGTCGATCGTTGCGCAACCGACATAACCCATGCCGGAGCGAAGACCGCCCACCATCTGATAAATGACGTCGCCAACCGCTCCCTTGTACGGCACGCGCCCCTCGATTCCCTCGGGGACGAACTTCTTGGCGCTCATTTCGCCGTCCTGGAAATAGCGATCGGCGCTGCCGTCCTGCATCGCGCTCATCGAGCCCATGCCGCGGATCATCTTGAAGCGACGTCCTTCCATAAGCAGCGACTCGCCCGGGCTTTCTTCCGTGCCGGCGAGCATCGAGCCCATCATCACGGTGGTGGCACCGCCGGCGATCGCTTTGACGATATCGCCGGAGTACTTGATACCGCCGTCGGCGATGACGGGAATATCGCCGGCCCCTTCGACCGCATCCATCACCGCGGTGAGTTGCGGAACGCCAACGCCGGTGACGACGCGCGTCGTGCAGATCGAGCCAGGACCGACGCCGACTTTCACCGCATCGACGCCGCGCTCGCAGAGCGCGATTGCCGCTTCGCGCGTCGCAATATTGCCGGCGATGAGCTGGACATTCGGGAACAGCTCACGCACGGCGGCCGTCGCGTCGAGTACACCGTGATGATGGCCGTGCGCCGTGTCGACGACGAGGGCATCAACGCCGGCATCCACCAGCGCGCGCGCGCGATCGAGATACGCGCCCGTCGCACCGATCGCGGCCGCAACGAGCAGACGGCCGTGCGTGTCCTTTGCTGCGAGCGGATACTGTCGGCGCTTGAGAATGTCTTTCACCGTCATGAGGCCGATCAGGTGCCCGTTCTTGTCGATCACCGGCAGCTTCTCGATGCGATGCTTGCCCATGATCTGCTCGGCTTCGTCGAGCGTCGTTCCCTGCGGGGCCGTGATGAGTCCGTCGCCGGTCATCGCTTCGCTCACCGGGCGGTCGAGCGAGCGCTCGAACTGCAAATCGCGGTTCGTGATGATGCCGACCAGGCGGTCATCGGCGCTCACGATCGGCACGCCGGAAATACGGAACTTTGCCATCAACGCCGCGGCTTCGCGGAGCGTCGCGCGCTCGGGGAGCGTGTACGGCTTGAGGATCATTCCGCTTTCGGAGCGCTTCACGCGATCGACTTCGGCGGCCTGCCGGTCGATCGACATGTTCTTGTGCAGTACGCCGATGCCGCCGGCGCGCGCCATCGCGATCGCCATCTCGCTTTCGGTGACGGTGTCCATCGCCGCCGAGACGAGCGGCACGTTGAGCGTGATGCCGCGAGTGAAGCGGGTCACGGTGCTGACGTCCTTCGGATGCGTCAGCGAATGACGGGGGGAGAGCAGAACGTCGTCGAACGTCAGTCCGGCGTCTTCACGGATGCGCGACGGCCCGCTGCCGGAAGCTGCCGGTGCGGGCCGAGTATCGGGGCGAGATTGGTGTGCCATAGATAAAGGTAATCTGGACCCTGCTTCGATTCAACTGGTGTGCGCGATTCTTGGCTCAACGACGCCTCGAATGAACGCGGAGAGGGAAAGAGAGGGACAACGGCGGCCGCGGATTTCGCGGTAACGCGCGGATACGGCACCAGAAAAGACTCAGGGGGAAGAACTCTCGTGGCGA
>JAYVPN010000079.1:0-2073 GCA_043757365.1 Gemmatimonadota bacterium
GCGCCATCGTATCGAGCGCGACGCCGACCACGATCAGCAGCGAGGTGCCGCCGAACTTGAACGGGACGTTGATGAAATCCGCGATCCACACCGGCAACAGCGCAATGAGCGTCAGGAAAATGGCGCCCGGCAACGTGATGCGGCTCACCACCTGATCGATATACTCGGCCGTCTTCGAGCCCGGCTTCACGCCCGGCACGAATCCGCCCTGCTTCTTCAGGTTTTCCGCCAGATCGATCGGGTTGAAAATGATCGACGTGTAGAAGTACGTGAAGAAGACGATCAGGATCGCGGACAGCAGGAAATACAGCGCCGTCCCCGGCTGGAAGTACTGAGAGAAATCGGCCAGCTTCTCGTTGCCGCTGAACTGGGCGAGTGCGCCCGGCACGACGATCAACGACTGCGCGAAGATGATCGGCATTACGCCCGCACTGTTGATGCGGAGCGGGATGAAGTTCTTCGCCGCTTCGCGCTGACGGCCGCGGGCCATCGTGCGCTGCGGAATCTGAATCGCAATGCGACGCGCCGCGAGCGTAATCGCGACGACACCGGCCACGACGGCGAGCATCAGCGCGGCGAGCGCGACGAGACCAAGCGGATTCAGCGCGCCGGTGCTGACGAAGCCGAACGTCGATCCGATGCCGGGCCAGAAACGCTCGACGATCGAGAAGAAGATCAGCAGCGAGGCGCCGTTACCGAGACCGCGTTCCGTGATCTGCTCACCGAGCCACATCACGAACATCGCGCCGGTCGTGAGCACGAGCACCATCTCGACCGTGAAGCTGAAGCCCGGGCTCGTCACCGCGCCTTGGACGCCCTGCGTGAACAGCGCGTAGCCGTACGCCTGAATCGCCGCGAGGACGACGGTGGCATAGCGGGTCCACTGCGTGATCTTTTTCCGCCCTTCTTCGTCCTTCTGCATCTTGTCGACGGTCGGAATGACCGCGCCGGCAATCTGCGAGAAGATGGACGCCGAGATGTACGGCATGATGCCGAGCGCGAAGATCGTCGACCGCGAGAGATTGCCGCCGACGAACAGATCGTACAGGCCGAAAAAACCGTTGCCGCCGTTCGACTGGTTCTGGAAGAAGGCCAGCATCGCCTGCACGTCAACGCCAGGGGCGCTGACGTGCGAGCCGACACGGTAAATCAGCAGGCAGATGAACGTGAAGGTGATCTTCTGCCACAGCTCCGGCGTGCGATAGATATTCGCAACCGCCTGAGCGGGATTGGCCTGAGCCATGTTACTCCTCGACGCGACCGCCGGCCGCGACGATCTTCTCGCGGGCGGTGGCGCTCATCTTGATGTCGCCCTTCACCGTCACGGCGTGCGTGAGCTCACCGTTGGCGAGGAGCTTGGCCGGTCCCTTGGCGTTCTTGATCAGTCCCGCCGCGACGAGCGCCTCGCGCGTCACGTCGACGCCCGTCGGCAACAGCGCCAGATCGGCGATGCTGACGACCTGCGACTCGATACGGAACGGGTTCGTGAAGCCACGCTTCGGAATACGGCGCGTCATCGGCATCTGGCCGCCTTCGAAATGCGGCTTGTTACCACCATGACCATGGTGGCCCGAGCGTGCCTTGATACCCTTATGGCCCTTGCCCGACGTCTTACCGGTGCCCGAACCCGGACCACGACCGATGCGCTTCCGGTTGCGGTGCGAACCCGGCGAAGCCGGCAAGTTGTGGAGGCCCAATTTTTCGCTAGACATTCTATTAACCCTCGATCGGGGTAACCGTCACCAGGTGACGGACCCGCTTGATCATACCGCGAAGGGCCGGCGAATCCTGCTGCACGACCTCTCCCTGATGATGCTTGAGGCCCATCGCCTCAAGATTCGCGCGCATGCGGGCGGTCTGCCCGATGCCGCTCTTCACCTGCTTAATGAGCACCTTGCCTTCCGTCAGCGTGTTCGGCTTCGTGTGCTTCGGCCCACGGCTGGCGTGCCATACAAAAGTCCTAGGCATGCGCGGCCTCCTTTGACTTAGCGCGCGACTTGTAGCCGAGCGACGCAATCTCGACACCGCGCTCACGCGCGATCTGCTCGACCGTCGTCAGGGACGTGAGCCCCT
>JAYVPN010000080.1:0-27838 GCA_043757365.1 Gemmatimonadota bacterium
ATCAATCCATCCGCGCCGGCAGCGATCGCCGCCATCGCGAGCGGCGCGACGAGCTCGGCGCGTCCGCCGGCGTGGCTCGGATCGACGATCACCGGTAAATGCGTCTCGGCCTTTAATACGGGAATCGCGCTCACATCGAGTGTGTTGCGCGTCGCCCGTTCGAACGTGCGAATGCCGCGCTCGCAGAGCACGACCTGCGTGTTGCCCTGCACGAGAATGTGTTCGGCAGCGAGCAACAGTTCTTCAACCGTCGCCGAGAGGCCGCGCTTCAGGAGTACCGGCACCCGCGTCCGGCCGACCTCGGCGAGGAGCGCGTAGTTCTGCATGTTGCGGGCGCCGATCTGCAGCATGTCCACTCGCTCGGCCATCGCCTCGACGTGGCGCGGGTCGAGCACCTCGCTGACGATCGGCAGTCCCGTCTCGGCGCGCGCTTCGGCAAGTAGCGCGAACGCTTCGTCGCCCAGCCCCTGGAATGCGTACGGTGACGTGCGCGGCTTGTACGCCCCACCGCGCAGCATCGTCGCGCCGGACGCGCGCACGAACCGTGCGGCGTCGAGAATCATCGCGCGGTTCTCGACGGCGCACGGTCCGGCGATGACGCTAATGGTGCGGCCGCCGAACGAGGCGGCGCCGATCGTGATTGGGGCGCCGTCGTGATGCGGGGTGCGGCGGGAGAGCAGGGCGGGCGAAGGCATGAGACGCGGGGCGAGAGTGGAGGGAAACAAAAAAGGCCCCCGGAGAATCCGGAGGCCGTAGGACAGCTGCGCTGGGGTACTGGTCTAGACGCGCACGCTACCACGAGCTCCGGAGGGGAGACCGTAGGAATACGAGTACGTGTGCCAGTTGGCGCGAAGGGCGATCTGCATTGTGAATCAAGAATGCGCAGGGATTCAGGCGCGCGCAAGTGGCACCGATCGCCGACTGGTCACTCGCCGACGCGGTGATTCTTCTGTAGCATAAGGAGTTCACCTGTCGATTCCCCTCGCCAACCGCGCCATGCTCCGTCGCCTAATTACGATACTTCTCGTTGTCGCGCCATCGCTTGCGGCGCAGCAGAAATCGGTCGACTGGCCGACCTACGGCAGCGACGCCGGCGGCCTCAAGTACTCGCCGCTCGCCGACATCAACCGCGGCAACGTCGCGAAGCTCGCGGTGGCGTTCACCTGGGAGGCCGGCGAGAAGAACATCCCCGCCGGACCGGATCAGAAGCCGGCACGGCCGGGGCTCTTTCAAGCGACGCCGCTGGCGATACACGACACGCTCTTCTTTCCGACGCCGTACAACCGCGTCATCGCGCTCGATGCGACGAGCGGCAAAGAGTTCTGGAGCTACGACCCACAGCCGTGGAAGACGTACGGTCAGCCGAGCAATGGTACCGGCTTCGTGCATCGCGGCGTGGCGACGTGGACGAACGGCAGTGAGCGCCGCGTCTTTATCAATTCGCGCTGGCGCCTGATCGCACTCGACGCATCGACCGGAAAACCGATTCCCACCTTCGGTACGAACGGCGAGGTCGATCTCACAGCCGGACTCTCGCGCGCCGTCCGCAAAGAGCACTACACGAACACGTCGCCGCCCGTCGTGTGGGGCAACCTCGTCATCCTTGGCAACGGGGTTGGCGACCGGCTCGTGTATCACGGCGATCCGCCGGGCGACATCCAGGCGTTCGACGTCCGCACGGGCAAGCGCGTCTGGCGCTTCAAGACCGTTCCGGAAAAGGGCGAGTTCGGCAACGAGACGTGGAAGAACGACTCGTGGAAATACATGGGCCACACCAACGCGTGGGCTCCGTTCACCGTCGACAGTGCGCGCGGGCTCGTGTATCTGCCGATCGGCACGCCGAGCGACGACTGGTATGGCGGCGAGCGGAAAGGGGCGAATCTGTTCGGCGAGACGCTGCTCTGTCTCGATGCGCACACCGGCAGGCGGGTCTGGCATTTCCAGACGGCGCATCACGGCCTCTGGGACTACGATCTCCCTGCTCCACCGAACCTGCTCACGGTGATGCACGACGGAAAGAAGACCGACATCGTCGTGGCCCCGACCAAGCAGGGCTTTCTCTTTGCGTTCGATCGTGTGACCGGCAAGCCACTGTGGCCGATCGAAGAGCGTGCGGTGCCGCAGAGCGATGTGCCCGGCGAGGAGAGTTCGCCGACGCAGCCGTTCCCGACGAAGCCGGCCGCATTCGCGAAGCAGGGTTTCTCGATTGACGATGTGATCGACTTCACGCCGTCGCTCAAGAGTGCGGCGCAGAGCGAGCTCGCGAAGTACCGCACCGGACCGATGTACACGCCGCCGTCAGAGCAGGGGACGGTGGCGATGCCGGGCGTAATTGGAGGCGCGGGATGGGGCGGTGCGGCCGTCGATCCGGAGAGCGGGTGGCTCTTCGTGAAAGCGACGAATTCTCCGGCGCTGTTTGCGTTGCAGAAACGTGAGAGCGCGACCGACACGGTCGACACGCCGTATATGGTGAATCTTGCGCGCTCGACGCTCGGCGTCTCCCAGCGTGACAACGCCGAGGGGGCCGAGCGCGGTGGTTCGACCGTGCCGATCAACAAACCGCCGTATGGCACGCTGACCGCCGTCGACATGAACAGTGGCGATACGAAGTGGCAGATCGTACTTGGCGATTCGCCGGAAGTGCGCAACAATCCGTCGCTGAAAGATGTAGCCCTCCCGGAGAAGCTCGGCGTTGCTGGCTCGCCCGGCGCGATGGTGACGAAGGGCGGACTCGTCTTCGTCACGGGCGGCGGACGAACGCTTTATGCGATCGACGCAAAAACTGGGGCGACGGTGTGGGAGTACGACCTCGGCCAGCAGGCGTACGCGAACCCGATGACGTATCGTACTCGCACCGGCGAGCAGATGATCGCAATCGCCACCGGCGGCGGGGCGACGTCGAAGCTCGTCGTCTTCAAGCTCAAGACTCCATGACCAAAACCGTTCGCGCGGCGGTGATTCCGGCACCGAATACGCCGGTCGAACTCCGCGAGCTGCCGTGGCCAGTACTCGAGTCCGGCGCGGCGATGTTGCGAACGCTGTATTCGGAGGTGTGCGGCACTGACGTACACTTGTCGCACGGAAAACTGGCCGGCGTTCCATATCCGCTCGTCCCCGGACACGTGTCGATCGGCCATCTCGAAGAGATTCACGGCACGATCACCGATATCGAGGGCGTGCCGTTCAAGGAAGGCGATCTCGTCACCTTCCTGGACGTCCACGAGACGTGCGGCCTCTGCTACGAGTGTCTCGTCACCAAGCAAACCACGCGCTGCGCCAAACGAAAAGTGTACGGCATCACCTACGGCGCGAACGACGGACCGCTCGGCGGCTGGGCGTCGCACATCTGGATGAAACCGGGTGTGAAACTGCTACGCATTCCTGCGGGGCTTGATCCGGCGCAGTTCATCGCCGGCGGTTGCGGGCTCGTGACATCGGTGCATGCGATCGAGCGTGGCGAGGTGCGGCTCGGTAGCTCGGTTGCGGTGCTCGGCGCCGGACCCGTGGGACAAGCGGCGATCGGTCTCGCGAAACTATCGGGCGCGTATCCGGTGATCGCCATCGGCGCACCGGCGGCCCGTCTCGATTTTGCGAAGGAGATGGGTGCGACGCACACCATCGGTCTCGACATCCCCGACGCGGAGCGTGCGGCGCAGGTGCGCGCCCTTACCGGCGGTCGCGGCGTTGACGTCGTCATCGAAGCGGCCGGCGATCCACGTGCCGTGCCGCAGGCGCTCGACCTCGTGCGCGACGGCGGCCGGGTGGTGATCGCCGGTCAGTACACTGACGGCGGTGACACCGTGATCAACCCGCACCGGCAGATCAACAAGAAGCACGTCGAGATTCGCGGCTGCTGGGGGTGCGACTACTCGCACGTACATCGCGCGGTGCAACTGTTGACGCAACAGGCCGGCGGTTTGCCGTGGACAAAGTCGATCGGTGCGCGATTCGGTCTCGACCGCGCCAATGAGGCGCTGGCCGCGGTGGAATCGCGGGCGGTGGTGAAGGCGTTGATCGTACCGAACCCATAACCGACGAACGGGGGCTTCCGATATGAGCGGTCCGCAGCTTGCCACCGGCATCAACCAAATCGCGATTTCGTGCCTCGATGTGCCGCGAGCCACGATCTTCTATCGTGACCTCCTCGGGATTCCGTTCCTCTTCGAGTCGAACGGGATCGCGTTCCTGCAGAGTGGCGATACCCGCCTGATGCTGACGAAGCCGGACGGGGAAGGCACCGGCCACTTCAACTCGATTCTCTATTTCCGCACCGACGACATCATCAGTTCCACTGCCTACCTCGAGGTCAACGGAACGACGATTCTCGCGCCGCCGGCGCTCATCGCCCGGCTCCCGGATCGCGAGGTCTGGGTGGCGTCGTTCAAGGACAGCGAAGGAAACGTGATGGCCTTCCAGCAGGAGATACCCGTCGCCTAGCCTGTCGCGACGCCAACGGGTGGTCAGCCCGCGAACGGCTTCAGAATCACCATGAAGACGATCACGAACATCAGGATCGTCGGCACTTCATTGAGCGCGCGGCACTGCTTCTCGGAGAGGAAGTAGTCGTCGCGCGCGAAGCGTTTGGCGGTGTGCTCCGAGAACCAGTGGAAGGCGATCATCCCGGCGACCGACGCGAGTTTGATCCAGAGCCACGGTCGCTGAAGCAGGACCGTTTGCTGCCAGATCATCCAGCCGCCGAAGACCACACTGATGACAGCGGCCGGCAGCATGATGATGTTCAGGAGCTTGCGTTCCATCGTCCGAAAGACGGCCGCCATCGATTCGTTCTCCCGCTGTTGCACGTGATAGACGAACAGGCGGAAGATGTAAAAGATGCCGGCCATCCAGGCGATGACGGCGACGACATGGATCGATTTAAGCCAGAGATATCCCATGGTCGCAATTCTGGCGGACGGAGTGCCGTTGGAGAAGGGGCGCGGGCCACGCGGGTACGCGATTCACGCGCCGTTCACACTGTTCTTGAGAAGTTGCCGGCCGCCTGCGACGGCAAGTACGCGTCGAGTTCCATGCACAGGTTGCGCAGGAAGAAGCGTCCGAGGTCGGTGACGTGCATGCAATCGCTGTCGAACGCAACGAGTCCGTCCTCGGCGTAGCTGCGCAAGCGGTCGAGTGAAGGTCGCAGCGCGCCAGCGGCGAGCGCGAACGGCAGCTCGAGATTACACATCAGGTGCCGAATCGCGTCGCCGCGCTGCTTGTCTTCACTGGTCATCACGTGGCCACGGACGGTTGGCAGCCGGTTCTGGTCGATCGCTTCGCGCCAGCCACCGATCTTCGCGTCATTCTGAGCAAAGCGACCGGCGACCTCGCTGATCGAGCTTGCACCGAAGCCGAGCAGATGCTGTCCGGGCATCGTCGTGTAGCCCATGAAGTTCCGGTGCAGCGTCCCTTCCCGCTGCGCGACGGCGAGCGGATCGCCCGACCGGGCGAAATGATCGAGGCCAATCCACGCGTACCCGGCGTCGCCAAGCGTCGAGGCCGCAAGCGAGAAGAGCGCGAACCGCGCTTCGCCGACCGGAAGATCGTGCTCGTCGATGAGATTCTGGTGTGGCCGTGCCATCGGCATGTGGGCGTAGCCGAAGCAGGCGATGCGATCAGGCTCGAGCGAGAGCACCGAATTGATCGTGCGGGAAAAACTGCCGGTCGTCTGCCGCGGCAGACCGTAGATTAAGTCGAGATTCAATTCCTTGAAGCCGACCGCTCGAGCGCCGTCGCAGACGTCGCGCACCAGTGTCTCCGATTGCATACGCCCGATCGCTTCCTGCACGTTCGAGTCGAGATCCTGGACACCGAAGCTGATGCGGTTGAAGCCGAGCGCCTTGAGAAATGAGAGCTGCGGCCGCGACGAAAGCCGCGGGTCGGCTTCGATGCTGAGCTCGGCGTCGTCCGTGAACGAGAACCGCCGCTCGAACATGCCGTAGGCGCGTGCGAGCTGTGCGTCGCTCAGCAGATTCGGCGTGCCGCCGCCCCAGTGCATCTGGGCTACCCGCCGGCCAGTGCCCGTGGTCTCGATCACCATATCGAGTTCACGCTCGAGATCGGTCAGATACCGATCGATGACCTCGGAACGGCTCGTCGTGAAGGCATTGCAGCCACAGTAAAAACACTTCGCGGCGCAGTAGGGCATGTGTACGTAGATCGCAACCGGTGCGTCGTCGGCGTCGAGCTCGCGGAGTGCCTCGCGATACGCCGCCTCGCCGAACTGGGAGCTCCACGCGGGGACGGTGGGGTAGCTCGTATATCGCGGCCCGGAAATGTCGTAGCGGCGGATGAGATCGGTTGGGACACGCTGCATGCTTCCCTCGGCGAGACGGAGTGGCGTCAGACTGAGAATTACAGGGGTCAGGATCCACGATCTATCCGGCGTTCCACACGGTTGGTGTGCGGGTTCGCCTGACAGGTGGTGCAACGTCATCGCAGAGGCTTACTTGTCTCTGACCGTCACGCACTCCGGAGTCGCCTTGTCGATATTTGCGAACAAGATCGTATTTATGACTGGAGCCGGATCGGGTATCGGTCTCGCCATCGCGAATGAGTTGGGAGCGCGCGGCTCGGTGATCGTCGCGACGGACCGCGACGGCCCATCAGCCGAAGCGTGCGCGCGGGGGATCGTCGCCCGCGGCGGGCGCGCCGAATCAATGACGCTCGATGTCACGGACAACGAGGCGGTGAAGCGCGCCGTGGAGAGAACGGCCACGTCCCACGGACGCATCGACTACATCTTCAACAATGCCGGTGTTGGTTTCGCCGGCGAAGTGCGCGACTCAACCGTCGAGCAATGGCGGCAGGTGCTAGATGTGAACCTGAACGGCGTGATCTACGGCGTGCTCGCCGCCTATCCGATCATGGTGAAGCAGGGGTCAGGGCACATCGTGAACACGGCGTCGCTCTCCGGCCTCGTCGTCAGTCCGACGATGGCCCCCTACTCGGCGAGCAAGCACGCGGTCGTCGGTCTCTCCCGTGCCCTGCGCGCCGAGGGCAAGGCACTCGGCGTGAAGGTGACGGCGCTCTGTCCGAGCTTTGTGGAGAGCAAGGTCTACGAGAACTCGATCCGCGCCGCGATGGGCGACACGGCGGTGCGCACGATCGTTCCGTTTCCGATCGTGCCGATCGATATCGCCGTGCAGGGGCTGATTGCCGGCGTGGAGCGGAACGACGAGATCGTGGTCTTGCCGTTTCAGGGGCGCGTGCTCTGGTGGATGATGCGACTCATGCCGTCGTTCGCCGACGCCACCCTCGCGAAGTCGCTTGCGAGATTCCGCCGGATGGCGCGCGTCAGCCCTGCGGGAGCGTAAAGAAGAAGCTGCTGCCGCGGCCGGCCTCGCTTTCGACCCAGATCTTGCCGCCGTGTTGTTCGACGATCGCGCGCGAGATCGCGAGGCCGAGTCCGGCGCCGCCCTTCTCATGTTTGTCGGCGGCCTCGACTTGGGCGAAGCGCTGGAAGACTGTTTCAATCTTGTCCGCCGGAATGCCTCGACCTTGGTCGCGGACGACGAACCGGATCATCGACGCATGCGGTTCGGCAGCGAGTGTGATCGTCGAGCCGTCGGGCGAGAACTTGAGCGCGTTGCCGATGAGGTTGGTGAGCACCTGAACGATGCGGTCGCTGTCGGCCATCGCGCACAGCGCCGTTGGCTCGATCGACAGCGCAATCTTCTTTTCGCCTGCCGCCGCCGACATGGTATCCGACGCGATCTGGAGCACGCTCGCGGCGGGCTCGGACTTCGGTGCGATGAGAAACTTCCCGGATTCGATCTGCTCGAGGCTCAGCAAGTCGTTGGTCAGCCGGAGCAGCAGCTCCGCGCTCCGAAGGGCCATCTCGATCAGCTGATTGTCGGCGCCCGGATCGAGATCCATCTCGATGAGCCGCAGCGTGCCGAGAATGCCGCCGAGGGGCGTGCGGATCTCGTGGCTCACGAGTCCGATGAGCTGGTCCTTCAGTTCCGCCGTGCGACTCAGCTCAACGATCGTGTGGCGGAGTTTCAGCTCAGTCATCGCCGTGGCGGCGAGACTTTCGATAGCTTCGAGCTCGTCCTGCGTCCAATCGCGCGCTTGAGTATCGATCGCGCAGAACGAGCCGATGATCTGGCCATCGTCCGTGACCAGCGGCATACCGGCGTACGCGATGACGCCGAGCTCAGGAATCGCCAAGTTGTCGCGAACCATCGGGTTATCGAGCGCATTGGTGACGATGAATGGCTTGCCGGTGGTCACCACATGCTGACAGAACGAATGGGTCAGCGGTGTTTCGCGCGCCGTCGCCCAGGGTTCGATAAGCCCGACCTGGCTCTTGAAGAACTGCCGGCGGTCATCAACCAGAGAGACGAGGGAGATCGGCGCGTGCAGCAGCTTGACGGCGAGGCGCGTCAGGCGATCGAACGCTTCTTCGGGCGCCGAGTCCAGCAGACCCGTGTCGCGCAGCGCGCCGAGGCGCTGTGGGTCGGTTAGACGGTTTTGAGTATCGCTCACCGATGAACCCCGTAATAAAATTTGGACTAATTCAACATACGTTGCGAACCACTGGTTGGGATGCCATTCTTTCGGGGTGACCACGCGCCGTGGGTTTCTTGCCGCCGCCGCCGCCGCGGCGGCCATTGCGAATCTTCCCCGCGCGCTGCGGGCGGCGACGGGGTCGTCTTTCGATCGGGTCGGCCTTCAGTTGTACACGCTGCGCAGCGAAATGGCGAAAAGCGTCGACACCGTCCTCGAACGCGTCGCGGCGATCGGCTACCGCGAGGTCGAGTTTGCCGGCTACTTCAATCGCGATCCGGCGGTGCTGCGGGCGAAGCTCGATTCCCTCAGCCTGTCGGCGCCGGCGTGTCACCTTGGCCTGCCGGCGGTCGAGGCAGGATTCGCCGCGACGGCCGCCGCGGCGAAGATGATCGGCCACCGCTGGCTCGTCGTCGCGTCGGTGCCCGGACGGGAGTTGACCAGCGTTGCGTCGATCAAAGCGCTCGCCGCCCGCTTCAATGAAATCGGCAAGCGCGCGCTCGACGCCGGGCTGCGCCTCGGCTATCACAACCACAATATCGAGTTCAGACTGGTTGAGGGTGCCGTCCCGTACGACATTCTCCTCGGAGAAACGGACCCGACGCTCGTCGATTTCGAGATGGATCTGTACTGGATCACGCAGGCGGGGAGCGATCCGCTCGCCTATTTTGCCAAATATCCCGGACGGTTTACGCTCGTGCACGTGAAGGACTCGGCCGGACCGCCGTCGCACGCGATGCGTGATGTCGGAGCCGGCGTGATCGACTGGAACGCCATTTTCGCCGAGCGCCGACAGGCCGGCATTGTTCACTACATCGTCGAGCACGACGAGCCGGCGAATCCGTATGCGAGCGTCGCCGCCAGCTACAACTATTTGCACGCGCTGAAGTTCTGAACTCCCTCCACTCCGAACCGTCATTCCGAATGCAGAATCCGCCGAAACGATTGAGCTACGACGTGTGCATTGTCGGGTCCGGAGCCGGAGGCGGCATGGCCGCCCATGCGCTCACGAAGCAGGGAGCCAATGTCGTTCTGCTCGAAGCGGGCGGCTGGTGGGACAACACGAAGGATTCGAAAATGCTCACGTGGCCGTACGAGACGAATCGGCGAGGTGGAAGCACGAAGGATAAACCCTTCGGCGAATTCGACGCCTGCGTCGGAGGCTGGGAGCTCGACGGCGAACCGTACACGAAAGCCGAAGGGACCAAGTTCGATTGGTGGCGCGCCCGTATGCTCGGCGGTCGCACGAATCACTGGGGGCGCATCTCGCTCCGCTTTGGCCCCGACGACTTCAAGGGAAAGAGCCACGACGGACTCGGCGACGATTGGCCGATTTCCTACGATGACATCGCGCCGTACTACGACAAGGTCGATCGCTTCATCGGAGTCTTCGGATCGAACGAAGGGCTCCGCAATCATCCCGACGGCGAATTCCTTCCAGCTCCACGACCGCGCTGCCGCGAATTGCTGGTGAAGAAGGCGAGCGACGAGCTCAACATCACCTGCATCCCGAGCCGCCTCTCGATTCTTACCAAGCCGCTCCCGGGGCGTATGGCCTGCCACTACTGCGGTCAGTGCAACCGCGGCTGTCAGGCGAACGCGAACTTCACGTCGCCGAACGTGCTCATTCTGCCAGCGATGAAGACCGGCAAGCTGACGATCCTCACCGACGCGATGGCCCGCGAGGTGACGACCGATGCCGCCGGCCTCGCAACGGGCGTGAGCTACGTCGACAAAAAGAGTGGCGAAGACCGTCACGTGCTGGCGAAGATCGTCGTGCTCGCGGCAAGTGCGTGCGAGTCGGCGCGCCTGCTGCTCAACTCAAAATCGAACAAGCATCCGAACGGCCTCGCGAATTCGAGCGGCGTGGTCGGCAAGTACATCACCGACACGACGGGTGCGAGCGTCAGCGGCTTCATTCCGAAACTCGCCGGTCAGCCGCGCCACAACTGCGATGGCGTTGGCGGACTCCACGTGTACATGCCGTGGTGGCTCGACAACAAGAAGCTCGATTTCCCGCGCGGCTATCACATCGAAATCGGCGGTAGCGGGCCCGGCGTGCCGAGCGCTGGATTCATGGGCGGCATTCAGCGCTATCCCGGCGGTGGCGGCTACGGCGCGCAGCTGAAGGATGATTATCGGAACTACTACGGCACGACGATCGGTTTCGACGGCCGCGGCGAGATGCTGCCGAACGACAAATCGTACTGCGAAATCGATCCGAACAAGAAGGACCGTTGGGGAATTCCCGTGCTGAAGTTCCACTGGGAGTGGACCGACTACGAGCTCAATCAAGTGAAGCACATGCAGGAGACGTTCCGCGCCCTGATCGCGCAGATGGGCGGCGAAGTCTGGTCGCCGATGCCGGGGAAGGATCGCGGGTATGGCATCGGCAACGGCGGCTCGATCATTCACGAAACGGGTGGCGTGCGGATGGGCAACGATCCGAAGACGAGCGCGCTCAACGCCAACGGTCAGGCCCACGATTGCAAGAATCTCTTCGTCGCCGACGGTGGGCCGTTCGTCTCGCAGGCCGATAAGAATCCGACGTGGACCATTCTCGCATTGAGCTGGAAAACGTCCGACTACATCGCGAAAGTGGTGACGGAGCGTTCGCTATGAGCACGCGTCGCGATGTCCTGAAGGCGGCGGCCGCTGCGGTGCCGCTGTCGTTTCTCCCGGTGTCGCGCGCCGACGCCGAGCGTGCGTCGGAGTTTGCGGCCGACGCGCTCGAGCAGGCGCAGAAATCCGGCGCGCCGTACGCGTCGAAGTTTTACAAAGCCGACGAGTGGAAGGAGCTTCGTACCGTTGTTGACATGATCATTCCGAGGGATGCCAAGTCCGGGTCGGCGAGCGACGCTGGCGTGCCGGAATTCATGGACTGGCTCGCCCACGACAATCCGGCGTCGTATCAGTGGTCGCGCGATGCACTGCGCTGGATTGACGGATTCGCCTACAACTCGTTCGGTCACAATTTTGTGAAGTGCACGGTCACCCAGCGCCGCGAGCTGCTCGATCAGATTGCTTGGCCGAAGCGCGCCAAACCGGCGGTCGCCGAAGGCGTGACCTTGTTTAACCGTCTGCGCGATTTCACGGCGAGCGGGTTCTACTCGAGCCGGATGGGTGTCGCCGACATTGGGTACATCGGCAATGTCGCCCGCCCGGAGTGGCACGGCTGTCCGAAGCCGGCGATCGACCACCTCGGGGTGTGCTACTAGCGGTTGGCTATTGTATTGCAAGTGTAATGCGTTTGCATTACAATTGCGGCATGGACGAACAGCTCAGTCTCCGATTGCCGCGGGAACTCGCGCGGCAACTTGGCCAGCGCGCTCGCCGTGCGGGCGTGAAACGATCGGCGATCGTCCGCGAGGCGCTCGAGGCGTTTCTCGGGGCGCCGCCTGTTGCCGAGTCGGCCCGCGAAGTGCGCGAACGCCTCGCGCCATTCGTCGGGGCGGTGAAACTCACCCGCGGTGCCGGCGAACGTGATGCCCTGCTGCGTCAACTCCGGGCGCACAACTGGCGCGAGTAGTCTACGGGGTACCGCGGCCGCGACGCGACGTCCTCCTCGACACCGGACCGCTTGTCGCGACGCTCGACGCGGCCGATCAGTGGCACGACGAATGCGCCGCCGAGGTGGTGCGGCTCGCGAGTCGCTGCGTCACGACCGAAGCCGTCGTCACCGAGGCATGCTACATGGTGGCGCGTGGCGGCGCGCGCGGCGCGCTCGTCATCGAGTTCCTGCTCGAAGCGCAGATTCCAGTCCTCGCGCTCGACGGCGAGCTGCTGCGTCACGCGGCGCAGCTGATGGACCGCTACGCGAATATCCCGATGGACTACGCGGACGCCGCCCTCGTGACGATCGCCGACGGACTCGATCTCACCACCGCGTTGACGATCGACCGGCGCGGCTTCCGGGCCTATCGCACCGGGCTCGGCAAACGCTTTCAGCTCGTGCCGGCCCCGCTCAAGTAGCCGCGCAGTCCTTCACCGCGCCTCACGCGGCGCCGATGTTTTGCGTAACTTTCGGCACGGGACATCGCCTCCTCCTCTCGTACTCGATACCATGACAGACCGGCTCGGCGTAGGCTTCATCGGCTCCGGCTTCAACGCGCGCTTTCACATTCAGGCGTGGCGCGGCGTACGCGACGGCGAGGTGCGCGGCGTCTGGAGCCCCAATGCGAAAAATGCCGCGAGCGCCGCGGCGCTCGCGTGCACGCTCGACGTCGGCGACGCGAAAGCGTATCGCTCGATCACCGAGATGGTCGCGGATCCGGCGATCGACGCGATCTGGCTCACTGGCCCCAACCACACTCGCGTCGAAAACGTCGAGGAGATCGTCAAGGCGATCACGAGTGGCAAAGGATCGCTGCGCGGGATCGCGTGCGAGAAGCCGCTCGCCCGAAATGTGAAAGAGGCGAAGTATCTGATCGAGCTCGTGAAGAGCGTCGGACTGAAGACCGGCTATCTCGAGAATCAACTCTTCGCGCCGCATATCGAAGCCGGCAAGGCGCTGCTGTGGGCGCGCGGCGCGGCGACGACGGGGCGACCGTATCTCGCGCGCGCGGCCGAGGAGCATAGCGGTCCGCACATGCCATGGTTCTGGCAGGGGAATCTGCAGGGCGGTGGCGTACTGAACGACATGATGTGTCACTCGGCGCTCGTCGTGCGGTATCTGCTGACGAAGCCGGGTGAGCCGCTGTCGACGGTGAAACCCGTGCGCATCACTGGGCATATTGCATCGCTCAAGTTTTCACGGCCGGCGTATGCCAAGAAACTCAAGCAGACGATGGGCGTCGATTACCGGAAGAAGCCCTCCGAAGATTTCGCGGCCATGAACATCGAATTTGAAACGCCCGACGGAATCGCGATCGGCGAAGCGACGACGAGTTGGAGCTTCGTCGGCGCCGGACTGCGGCTGTCGGCGGAACTCCTCGGCCCGGAGTATTCCATGAAGTGGAACTCGCTCGATAGCGGGCTCCAACTGTTCTTCTCGCGTGAAGTCACCGGCCGGGCGGGCGAGGATCTCGTCGAGAAGCAGAACGCCGAGCAGGGAGTGATGCCGGTCGTGCCGGAAGAGTATGCGGCGTACGGCTACACGAACGAGGATCGACATTTCGTGCGGGTCTTCCTCGGAAAGGAAGAGCCACTGCTCACGTGGGATGATGGTCTCGAAGTGGTACAGGTGTTGATGGCGGCGTATCAGAGCGCCGAGGAAGGCAAAACGCTGGATTTTCCGCCGCGCGGACTCGATGGGTTCGTGCCAGCTGTCGCCCAGGGCAAGTGGAGACCGTAAGTGTCGATCGCACGTAAGCTGCTGTTGAAAGCATCGAAGAGCCGGTTCCTCAACGAACAGGTCTCGCATCGGCCGTTCGTCAAGCGCGCCGTCAAGCGGTTCATGCCGGGCGAATCGCCCGAAGAGGCGATCACGGCCGCACTCGCACTCGCCGCCGAAGGGCGGGGGACGGTCTTCACGAAGCTCGGCGAGAATCTCACCTCGCTCGACGACGCGAAGGCGGTGCGCGATCACTACATCGGCTTTTTCGATCAGCTCCGCCAGCGCAACGTCCCCGGTCACGTTTCCGTGAAACCGACGCAGCTCGGGCTCGATCTCTCCGAAGAAGTCTGCGCGCGCTACTGCGAAGAACTGGCGCAGAAAGCGGACGAATCCGGCACGTACTTCTGGCTCGATATGGAAGATTCGAGCTACGTCGACCGGACGCTCGATCTCTATCGCGCCCTGCGCGCGAAGCACGAGCGCGTCGGTGTCGCGATCCAGGCGTATCTTCGTCGAACGCCGGATGACGTGCGCGAGCTGCTCCGCATCAATCCGACGATCCGCCTCGTGAAGGGCGCCTATGCCGAACCGGTGGAGCTTGCCTTCCCGCTGAAGGCGGATACGGACCGCGCGTACTATGACGTGGCGTCGATGATGCTCGAAGCGGCGGCCAACCATAGTTGCACCGCGATCTTCGGGACGCACGACATCCCGCTCGTGCGGCGGCTCATCACTCGCGCCCACGAACTCGGCGTTGCCGACGGACAGTACGAAGTGCACATGCTCTACGGCATTCGTGACGGCGATCAGCGTCGGTTGCGGGCCGAGGGGCGCACGATCCGGACGCTGATCAGCTACGGGGCATCGTGGTTTCCGTGGTACATGCGACGGCTGGCCGAGCGGCCAGCGAATGTGTGGTTCGTCGTGCGGTCGATGCTGCCGAGCTGATCAAGAGACTCAGGCCTGAACCACCGCATGCCACGGTAACGAACCGAACGTCGCACGAATCGTCCGGCTACTCCGCCACCGGCGGAAACTTCACGGCCAGCTTGACGACCGTCTTGATGCCACGGAACGTCGTCCGCAGTTTAAGGGCGCGCTCGAACACGGTGTTCGTGAACTTCGATTCGCCCTGCTGTCCCAGTGACGCCCAGTACAGCTCGCGCCCGCTCGTGTGGAACTGATCGATGTCCGTCGCGAGCGCGGCGAGTGTCTTTCGCGCCGCGGCCGTCATCGGCGCGGCGAGAAAGCCGACGTACACCACACGGGCGCGCTTCACGATCGCCGGCGGAAAGGGCGCGTACGCGGCGACTTCCGCCACCTCAGCAACGGTGCGAACGAACGTTTTCACTCCGTAGCCCAGTGCCTGCTCGAGATGGCGTTCAATTTTCCGCTCGACGGCCGCGGCGTCGGTACGCTTCGACTGGAAGATGATATTGCCGCTGGCGATGAAGGATTCGGCGTTTGTGAAGCCGGCATCGCGGAAATGCGCTTTCAGCGCGTCCATCGTGACCGTATGACCGCCGACATTGATCGCGCGCAGGAAGGCGACGAGCCGCAAATCCGGCACGCTATTTCTGCTCGCGGTCGAGCACCGACGCCGCGATCGCTTCCATCTGCGCCGCGCGGGTCTTCGCCCAACGCGGGAGCTGGACGATCGCGCCGGCGATCGCACCAAAGCCGACCGTACTCCAGATGATCGCCGGGGCGCGAAGCGCGGCGTCGGAGCCGCTGCCCATCGACGCGAGCGCCATCAACAGGCCGCCGCCGATCGCGAAGAAGCCGAGTGTGACGAGTGCGCGCGCGTTGCCTTTGCGGGTGAGCAGGCGAAGCCGGTGCCCAGTGGGTGTCGGCTCCAGCAACGCCTGCAGATTGCCATTCGTCCACTGTCGAAAGCTCCCCTGCACTTGGAGATTGCCGCGCGCCGCAAAAGTTTCGCGCAACTGAACGACGAGCATCTCCCACTCCTTCTCCGTGATCTCGCGGCCGAACTCGATCGTTCGCGAAACACCGACGGGAATTCCGAACATCGTCCGTTGCGCGGTGGGCGCGAGCTCGCGCAGATCGACTTCACGCGCCGCGCGCGCGACGAGCGGCGCCGGAATGCCGATCTCGCGGCCGATCTCCTGCAGCTCGACGAGCGTCAGTCCCTCTTTCGACGTCTCATCACGCTCTTCGAGATCCTGCGACGCGCTCGCCTGCTCGATGATGAGAGCGATCTCGCGTTCGGTGTAGCGGCGTTCATCGGCCATCGTTCGACAGTCCTGAGTGGGGGCTCACTGAACACTACGCACGCGGTGGGCCGATGTTTCGACAGCGCTACGTTTCTTCCAGCCGACGCGCGGCAAGCGCCCGACGCGCTACCATCGCTACTATATGAGCGGCAGGTCGCGCACGGTGTCGTAGAGCAACTGGTCGAGCACGACGCCGTCCTTGATCGCGCTCGCGCGCAACCGAGCTTGCCGTTGATACCCGGCCTTTTCGAGGACGCGACACGACGCCTCGTTCCGCGCAAACGGCAGTGCGAAAATACGGTTGACGGGAAGCGTCGCGAACGCGTGGCCGGTGGCGAGCGTAAGCGCCTCGGATGCGATGCCGCGACCCCAGTACACGCGCCCGATCCAGTAGCCGATCTCGGCGCTCGACCGCTCGACGTCGGCGCCGATCGTCATGCCGATGCACCCGATCGCGACGCCGTCGACCTCGATCGCAACGCTGGTCTCGGGGTCACGGTTCGTGACCGCCGCGAGATACTCCTCGGCGTCGTCTCGCGTGTACGGATGCGGGAAGACGTCGCGGAGATTGAGCCAGATGTCGCGATCGTTGGCGAGCCGGGCGATACTTGCCGCATCGCTGTGCCGCCAGCTCCTGATCGCGCATCGTGCGCCGGCGATATGCATGTCGACAAAGTTACATCATCGGCGGTGCCGTGCGAACGCCGCACGTTGCGGCGCTGCCCGTCGACCCGCATACTCTCTCCCCATGACCTCTGCCGGCCACGACCTCGACGTCCTGCGCCACCGCCTCGCGCATCGCTATCAAATTGGGCGGCAACTCGGGCGTGGCGGGATGGGCGCCGTCTATCTCGCGCGTGACCTGCAGCTCGATCGTCCGCTCGCGATCAAGGTGCTTCCCGCCGAGTTCGCCTCGCAGCCGGCGCTTCGTGAGCGCTTTTTGCGGGAGACGCGCACGGCGGCGGGATTCTCGCATCCGAACATCGTGCCAGTCTTCGCCGTCGAGGATCATCACGACGTCCTCGCGATGGCGATGGGCTTTGTGGAGGGCGAAAGCCTCGGCGAGCGCGTGACGCGCGCGGGACCGCTTTCGGTGAAGGAAGCGGTGCGGCTGCTGCAGGACGTCGGCTACGCGCTCGCATACGCGCACGGTCGCGGCGTGGTGCATCGCGACATCAAACCGGACAACATTATGCTCGAGCGCGCGACGGGCCGCGCGCTGGTGATGGACTTCGGCATCTCGCGCACGATCAACACCGGGCCAGCGCAGCAGGCCGGTCTGACGCGGGTCGGGGAAATCGTCGGCACGCCGGAGTTTATGAGCCCGGAGCAGGCGTCGGGGGACAACGTGGACGGGCGCAGCGATCTGTACTCGCTCGGGCTCGTCGCGTGGTATGCGGTGACCGGATCGCTCGCGATCACCGGCGAATCGACCCAGAAGATTCTCGTGAAACAGCTCACGGAAATCGTGCCGCCGATTACCGGAACGCGTGCCGATTTGCCGGCGCCGCTCGCCGCGGCGATTGATCGGCTGGTGAAGAAAGATCCCGTCGACCGGTTTCAGACAGCGGAGGCGCTCGTCGATGCGCTCGACGCCGCGCAACTCTCGGCGCCGCACGTGCCGCTGGCAGTTCGGCTCTTTCAGCAGAACGGGCAGGTGTACATCGGGAATGCGCTGCTCGTCGTCGCCTTTCTCGTGTACAAAGTACTGAACACGGAGCCGCGGGCCGACCTCGACCGGCTCACGGCGATCAGCGTCTGCTTCGCGCTCGAGTTTGTGCTGCTGATGACGATCGCCCGTCAGGCGCGGAACCTCCGAAAGGCCGGCTACGATCACCACGCGCTACAGAAGGGATTCGCGGCAATTCTCGAAGAGGGTGACGAGGCACGGGCGCAGGCGCTCGTCGTTCCCGGCGTCGCGCGCAGGCGTCGGCTCCAGCGGATCGCGGTACTTCCGTTGATCCTGGTGGGCATCTACGATGTAAATCTCGGCTACTCAAGGCGCATCGAGGCGGCCGAAGGGTATTATTCGATGAGCCGCGTCGGGGCGACGGTCTTGATCGCGGGGATCTGTACGATTGTCGTTGGACTTCTCATTCTCTTTCTCGACCCGTTTCGTCGACCGATCATGCAGCGACTGGCGAATGCGTTCTGGGGCGGCCCGACCGGCGCACTGCTGATGGGGTCGCCGAAGGGCGGCGCCGCGACGACCGGTACGACCAAACCGGCGGCGAAGGCAGTGCTGGCCGCGGCCGCGACGCCGGTGGGACGACCCGGCTCGCCGGTCGTTTCCGACGACCGGTTGACGAAAATCGAGCGCCGGCTGGACGCGCTCGAGCACGAATAGGGGCGCTGACTTTCCAACACTCGGCTGGAGCCGTACGTTCTCCCTCTGACTCCAGTGAGGTGAACGGTGATTCGGATTCAGCGCAGATGGATGGCAATCCCCGTAGCGATCGCGGCCCTGTTGGTGGGGGCGTGCGGCGCCTCTGCCCGTTCCACCCAAGTGGTCACCCGGACCGGTGCGCCGATGTCGCCCGCTGAGGTCGCCAAGGCCGACGGCGGGCACTCGCCCTACACGCGCGCCGACGTGAGCTTCATGAGCGGCATGATCGGTCATCACGCACAGGCGGTGCTGATGGCGAGTTGGGCGCCGACGCACGGCGCGCGTGAGAGCCTGCGCATTCTCGCGGCGCGCATCGACGTCGCGCAGCGCGACGAAATCCAGTTCATGCAGCGTTGGCTGCGTGATCGAAAAGAGACGGTCCCCGACGCCGACCCCCTGAAGCCGATGGCCGGGCACGACATGTCGTCGATGCCGGGCATGGATATGGGACTCGCGCCCGGCATGCTCTCGCCCGCGCAGATGAAACAGCTCGACGCCGCCCGCGGCGTCGAATTCGAACGGCTCTTTCTTACCTTCATGATTCAGCATCATACTGGCGCGCTGACGATGGTGAACACGCTCTTTGGCAGCCAAGGCGCCGGCAACGAGCTGTACGTATTCCGTTTTGCGTCTGACGTCGAAGCCGACCAGACCACCGAGATCGACCGCATGCAGAAGATGCTCGCCCCCATCACCCCCAAGGACCCGCAATGATCACAGGCTCGCTTCGTCCATTCGCGCTCGGTGCCACGCTTGTCGCGGCCGCTGCGTGCGCGTCCTCCGCGGTGCCGGTGGGGCTCTCGCCGTCGCCGTCGCAGTTCACCGGCACGGCCGCGCTCACGTCGGGGCCGAGCCCGGATCCCCGCGTCGGACTGAAGGGCGGATGGTTCGATGCCGCCGAGGCGACGTGGAATCTCAAAGTGGTTTCCCATACGAAGCCATCGAAGGACTTCCTCAATCCGAGTACGCCGGGTGACAACCGTCTCACGAATTCCGATCTCGCGTTCTCCGGGAATCTCGTATTTCAAGGCAACTACTCCGGCTATCAGGTGTGGGATATTTCGAATCCCGCGAAGCCGGTGTTGCGCACATCGTATGTGTGCCCGGGCTCACAGAGCGACGTGACGGTGTACGGCAACCTGCTGTTCGTGTCCGCCGAAGCGACGAGCGGTCGCGTCGACTGCGGGCTCGGTGGTGTGGCCGACACGGTGAGCAAGGAGCGGGCGCGCGGCATTCGTATTTTCGATATCACGGACGTTGCGCATCCAAAGTCGATCACGCTCGTACAGACGTGCCGTGGTTCGCACACGAACACGCTCGTATCGGATCCGAAGGACAAGGCGAATGTCTACATCTACGTATCGGGGTCGGCTGGCGTACGATCGTCGACCGAACTCGCGGGCTGCTCCGGCGCCGTGCCCGATGCCGACCCGAACTCGGCGCTGTTTCGTATTGAAGTGATCCGTGTACCGCTCGCGCATCCCGAGCAGGCCGCGATTGTGAGTTCGCCGCGCATTTTTGAGAATCTGACGGCAGTGGCGAAGCATGCCGAACCGGCCGCTGATGTCGCCGCTGCACAGGCGCGCGCCGCTGGCCGTCAGGGTGGGGTGGGGCGCCCGGCACCGAATCCGGCGCTCGCGAACCGTGGACCGACGCAGTGCCACGATATCACCGCGTACCCGGCGATCGGTCTCGCTGGTGGCGCATGCGGCGGCTATGGCCTGCTGCTCGACATCAGTGATGTGGCGCATCCGGTGCGTATCGGGGCCGCGGCCGATTCCAACTTCTCGTTCTGGCACTCGGCGACGTTCAACAACGACGGCACGAAGATTCTGTTCTCTGACGAATGGGGCGGTGGAGGACAGCCGCGCTGCCGAGTGACCGACAAGCTCGAGTGGGGAGCGGACGCGATCTTCACGATCGAGAACCGCAAGATGAACTTCAAGGGCTACTACAAAATGCCGGCGCCGCAGACGGTGAACGAGAACTGTGTCGCGCACAACGGCACGCTGATTCCGATACCCGGCCGCGACGTGATGGTGCAGTCGTTTTATCAGGGCGGCATCACGGTGTTCGATTGGTCGGACCCGGCGCACGCGAAGGAGATCGGATTTTACGATCGCGGACCGATGGATGAAACGAAGCCGGTCGGCGGCGGTTTCTGGTCGTCGTACTGGTACAACGGCTACATCGTCGCCTCGGAAGAACAGCGCGGCATGGATATTTTCGAACTGACGCCGAGCGCGCTGCTCTCGCAGAACGAAATCGACGCGGCGAAGAGTGTGAAGTTCGAGCAGCTCAACGCGCAGGAGCAGCCGAAGCTTGTTTGGCCGGCGACGTTTGCGCTGGCGCGGAGTTATGTCGATCAGCTCGTGCGGAACAACGGGTTGAGTGCGAGCCGGACGACGGCGATCAATGGTGAGCTCAATCGCGCCGAGCAGTTAGGTGGCGATGCGCGGAAGCAGGCGCTCGCGGTGCTGGCGACGGCGATCCGCAGTGATGTCGGTGGCGCGTCGGACAAGGCGCGTGTGCAGTGGCTCGCCGGTGCGGTGAGTGATCTGGCGAAGGCGAAGTAAGAGGTGTTGCGATAATGAGTGACGAGCGGGCCGCCAGTAGATTGGCGGCCCGTTTCGTCATTAGTCCTCTCCAGTGGAGCAAGTGATGCGGCAGCGAATGCTTGCGGTGTTGGCAGTCTCGGTGCTCGGAGGCCCGGCAATCGAAGCGCAGGCGCTCTCGCCCGCGATGGCGGCGGGGATCGATTCCATCTTCGCTTCGTACGCGCGTGCCGGTGGACCTGGCTGCGCGGTCGGCGTCTATCAGAACGACAAAACGACATTCGCCCGCGGGTACGGACTCGCAAATATTACGAACGAGGTGCCGATCACGCCGATGACACGGTTCACAATCGGGTCGGTGTCGAAGCAGTTTACGGCGGCGAGCATCGCGTTGCTCGTGCGGGCGGGGAAGCTTTCGCTCGATGACGACGTACGGAAGTACGTCCCCGAACTCGTCGACTACGGCACGCCGATCAAGATCCGCCATCTCGTGCATCATACGAGTGGACTGCGTGATTTTTGGGAACTCGTCGACCTCGCCGGCATGCGCCCCGACGACGGCTACACCGTGAACGATATGCTCGCGCTCGCTGCGAAGCAGAAGGGACTCAACTTTCCGCCCGGCAGCGAGTACCGCTACAGCAATACCGGCTATCTCGTGATGGGCATCGTGGTGCAACGCGTCACGGGGCAGTCGCTTCGCAGTTTTGCGGACTCGGCGATCTTCAAGCCGCTCGGAATGAACGAGACGCTCTTTCTCGACGATCACAACGAGATTGTACAGCGGCGGGCGATGGCGTATTCGCCGAGCGGAACGTCGTGGAAAATCAACGTGTGGAACAATGATCTCGTGGGGCAGGGCGGAATCGTGACGTCGCTTGCCGATTTACAGAAGTGGGATGAGAACTTCTACACGGGGAAGCTCGGAGGGACAGAGTTTGTCGAACTCGTACAGACCACCGAGCCGCTGAGCGGCGGCGGAAAGAACGACTACGCGTTCGGACTCACGGTGCAGACGTACCGCGGACAGCGTCTGGTGGAGCATACTGGGGCGACCGGCGGATACCGGGCGGCGATTTTTCGCTTTCCTGCTCAGCACACGAGCTTTGCGATGATGTGCAATGTGAGTACGGCGAACACGACTGCACTGGCGCTCGGCATGGCCGATATTGTTCTCGACGCGCAACTCGCGAAGGCTGACGCACCGGTTGCCGCCCGCCGCGCAGGGCGCTCGATGGCGACGCTGAACGTACATGCCGACATGTCCGGGCTCGCTGGTCGATACGTGAGCTCGGAGCTCAATGAAGCGATCTGGCAGGTCCTGGCTGGCGCCGACACGAGCCATCTTGAAATTCACAGTACCCGCCACCAACCGATGGTCCTCGTGTCCAGTGCGCCGCGCGAGTTCTCAACGCCGGACGGCAGTGTCCGCGTGCGGTTTGACGAGCCGGTGAAGGGCCGTGCCCGTGGATTCCGGGTATTCGGCAGTCGGGTATCCGGCCTGCGGTTCACCCGAATCGCTCCCTGATTCTTGCCGTCCGGTCGGTTCGACACGCATCATATGGAAGCATTCGGAACTCATCGATCTTCCGCGTAGCTCTCACCCAAGACCACCACCACCGTGCGCTCAATTCTTTCGCGCTTCTCATTCGTAATCGCCGCGCTCCTCTCGGCCGCGTCAAGCGCGCGTGCGCAGTCCGCCGATCCTGCCGCCGCGCTTCACTGGCGCCAGATCGGCCCTGGGCGCGCCGGCCGCGCCCGCGCCCTCTCTGGCGTGCCAAGCCAGCCGAATGTCTTCTATATCGGCTTCGACAACGGCGGCGTCTGGCGTTCCACGGACTACGGCTCCAACTGGGTGCCGATCTTCGACAAACAGTCCACCGGCTCGATTGGCGCGATCGCCGTGGCGCCGTCGAATCCGAACATCATCTATGTCGGCACCGGAGCGGGAATCATCCGCCCCGACCTCGCGATCGGCGACGGCCTCTACAAGTCGACCGACGCCGGCAAGACGTGGGCCCACATCGGACTCCACGACAGCCAGATGATCGCGAACATCGAAGTCGATCCGGCGAATCCTGATCGCTTCTTCGTCGCCGTGCTCGGCCATCCGTACGGACCGAACGCCGAGCGCGGCATCTTCCGCTCGACCGACGGCGGCAAGACGCTCCAGAAAGTGCTGTATCAGGACGAATACACGAGTGCGAACGACGTGCGGATCGATCCGTCGAATCCGAATGTGGTGTACGCCGCGTTGTGGGAGCAGCAGCAGGCGTACATCGAGGGGCAGGGCTTCGGCGGCGCCGGCAAGGGCATCTTCAAGTCCACTGACGGCGGCACCACATGGAAGCATCTCACGGACGGCCTGCCGAGTGTGATCGAGGCGAACCTCGCGATCGCGCCGAGTAATCCGAGTACGATTTATGCGATGGTTGCCGGCGTGCCGGCAAATGCGCCGGCGCGCGGGAATGTCGGCGGCGGTACGATCGCGTTCTACAAGTCGACCGACGCCGGCGAACACTGGAAGCTCGCCGTCTCCGATGCGACCACCGCGCATCCCGCCGACAATCGCCCGCTCGGCCGCATCGGCGGCGGCGATCTTGCGACGATCACCGTCGATCCGAAGAACGAGAAGGTGGTGTACAGCGCGTCGACGGTCTTCTGGCGCACCGAAGATGCGGGCCTCACGTGGAGCGCCGTGCGCGGCGCGCCGGGGGGCGACGATTATCAGAAGTCGTGGGTGAATCCGAACAATCCGGACATCGTGCTCGTCGTGGCCGACCAGGGTGGTGTGGTCTCGGGCAATCGCGGCAAGAGCTGGAGCAACTGGTACAACCAGCCGACCGCGGCGATGTATCACGTCTCGGTGGACATGGGTTTCCCGTATCGCGTTTGCGGCGGCCAGCAGGATTCCGGCTCGGCCTGCGTCGACAGCCGCTCGATGGATGGTGAGATCACCTTCCACGATTGGCATCCGGTAAACATTCAGGAGTACGGAATTGCCGCCGCCGACCCGAAAGATCCGGATATGGTGTACGGCTCGCAGCGCTCGAATGTCTCGCTCTACAATCGCAAGACCGGACAGACGTCGCTCGTCGGCCCCGATGCGTCGCAGCGGATGCCCGATTTCAACCGCAACGTGCGCACGATGCCGATCGAGTGGTCGCCGATCGATCATTCGACGATGTACTACGCGTCGAATGTCATCTGGAAGAGCGCCAACAAGGGGAGCAGCTGGACGCGCATCAGCCCCGATCTCACGCGGCAGTCGTGGGCGGTGCCGGCCAGCGTCGGCAAGTACGCCTCCGGTGTGACGCCATCGTCGCAGGGCGCGATTACGGCGCTGTCGCTCTCGGGAAAGGCCGCCGGCGTGATCTGGGTCGGCACCGACGACGGTCAAATTCAGATGACTACCGATGGCGGCGCGAAATGGAACAACGTCACGCCGGCCGCGGTGAAGCCGTGGGCGCGCGTATTCAACATCGAGGCCGGTCACTTCGACGCGCAGACCGCGTACGCGGCGGTGAACACGCTCCGTCTTGATGACATCAACCCGCATTTCTTCCGGACGCACGACGGCGGCAAGACGTGGTCCGAGATCAACAGTGGCATCGCCGGCGGCGCTGTGTCGAATTCGATTCGCGAAGATCCCCGGAAGAAGGGGCTCCTCTACGCTGCAACCGATTTGCAAGTCTGGTACTCGATCGACGACGGCGATCACTGGATGTCGCTCAAGAACGACATGCCGGCGATCAGCGTGCGCGATATCGTATTGAAGGACGACAGCGTCTGCATGTGCTCGGATCTCGTTGCGGGCACGCACGGGCGCGGCTTCTGGATTCTCGACAACATCACGCCGCTTCGGCAGGCGGCGGCTGTTGCGTCGGGCGGCACATTCCTCTTCAAGCCGGCGACGGCGCTGCGCGTGCGCTTCGCGACGAACGATCCGACGCCGTGGCCGCCCGAAGTTCCGGCCGGTGAAAACCCGGCGCCGGGTGGCTTGATTGACTACTATCTCGGCGCCAACGCGAACGGCGAGATCAAGCTGGAGATACTCGATGCGACCGGAAAGGTCGTGCGTTCGTATATGAGCGAAGATCGCGGGGCGACGCCGGAGCCGGCGACGGATCCGGAGACATACAATCTGCTCTGCCAGACGAACCCCAACGCCGCCGACTGCGCGTTGCCGCTCTACTGGCCGGCGCCGTTGAACACACTCTCGAGCAAGAAGGGAATGCATCGCTACAGTTGGGATTTGCATTTCGATCCCGTTGGCGCCGCCGGCAGTCGTGGTGAGGGAAGCGGCGACAACGGTGCTGTTCCGGGGCGCACATACGCCGCGGTGAACTCGCCGTGGGCGCCGCCCGGTAGCTACACAGTGCGCCTCACGGCGGATGGCAAGAGCTACACACAGACAATCACACTCAAGCTCGACCCGCGCGTGAAGACGCCGCTGGCCGGGCTCACGCATCTCGCGACGCTATCGCTCGAGATGTACACCGGGGCGAAGGCGAGCCGAGCCTCGTACAACGAAGCGCGTGCGCTGGTGACGGCGCTCGAGAAGTCTCCGAGTGCCGAGGTAGATGCATTCAAGGCCGACGTCGAGAAGCTCGCTCCGGCACCGACGCGCGGTGGTGGCGGTCGTGGCGGATTCGGTGGTGGAGCTGGCGGCGGTGGTCGTGGAGCCACGGCGACACCCGGTGCGCCGTCGCTCGAGAGCGTGAGCAACGCGCTCAACGCGGCGGCGATGTCGATGCAGAGCGCCGATGTGACGCCGACGGCGAAGCAGGTGGAAGCGTGCGCTAAGGCGAAGGCCGATCTTGCGGCGATCAATGTCAAGTGGACCGCACTGAAGACCACCGGGCTCGCGTCGCTCAATGCCAAGCGGAAGGCGGCGGGGCAGGCGGCGATCGTGATGCCGCTGGAGTAGGAGGAACTTCAACTACGGCCGCGGATTACGCGGTAACGCGCGGATTAACGACAACAATTGGGGGAAACGGCACTCGCCGAGAGTGCCGTTCCCCCAAACTCGTTGTCGCGGTATCCGCGCGTTACCGCACAATCCGCGGCCGCCATTGCTGTTGCAGTTAGGGGATTGCGCCCGCCATATACGCCGAGTCGATCTTCGGCGAGATGCCGATATCTGACACCACTACTGTGCCAGCGACAGATTTGTCGAACAGCAATCGAATCGTCTTCAACTGTTTCGGATCGAACGCCGGTGTCGTCTTCGCGAACTCGCCAACCGGAATCACGAACGTCTGCAGCACCATCTCAAAGGTCGACGCGAATCGCACGTCGTCGCGTCCTTCGCGGCGGTAGATCTTCGTTTCCAACGGACGGCGGATGGTGCCATACCGAGCCAATGGCATCTTCGCCGAGTGACCGGCGGCATCAACGAGTTCAACCGTGAGCTCGATCGGGATCGTGTCGGCCTCTTCCTTCTTCTTCGGTGGCTTCGGCTCGGCCTTGAAGTGCTTGATTGAATCGGCCTTGATCGAATCGGCGCGCGCCTTGCCTGCCTTTGACGTGTCGGCTTTCGTCGAGTCCTTCGGTCCGGGTCGGGGCCCTGGCTTGTCCTTCGTTGCCGTCAGCGAGAGATAGATCGCGCTGTTCTCGCTCGGTGAGAGCGCGGCGCGGAGCGAATCCGACATCGTCAGTGCGTACGACGCAGCTTTCCCCATCTTCGTCGTGTCCTTCCCAGCGCTGCGATTGTTCCAGCCGAGCCACACCGCGTTGTGCCGCTGATCATCGCCGCGGAAGCGATAGGGAAGGGTTGCCTCTTTCCACGTGCCGAGACTGTCGCCGGCAAGCTCAACACCCCTCACCGTTCCGGTCGTGACATCGATGTCTTCATCGTACTCGGCGAGCGGCGCGAAACCGCTCTCCTGAAATCGGGTGATGTACATCGTTTTGGGAAACCACTGGCCGGCGGTGCGATGATCGCGGAACATCGGCAAATATTCCTTCCGGCTGTGCAGCGTCGCCTCGAGGAAGCCAGAGATTATGAGCTTGCCGAATTGCCGCTGCGCTTCGGGCGCGACGAGCGTGCGAAGGTCGAGCGAGCGGCCGCTGCGCGGGCCGCTGTCTTTGTTGTTCCAGACAGTATTCCACTGGCCGTGATTCGCCCGGTACATGTAGAACGCTGATTTGAAATACGACTTGCCGTCGGTGAACTTCAGCCGCTCGTACTGACGTAATCCCGAGAACGCCGAGACGTCGCCGTCGTGCGAGCCGTGGATGACGAGATAGTTCACGTTCTCGAGCGGCGTGAACTGGCCGGCGGCCTTGTATTGGCCGTCAACCGGCGCGATCGAGACGATCGCCTTGATGTTGAAGTTGAAGCCAAGCTTCTGCTTCGCGTCGTCGGGGTAGAATTTGAGTTTATTGAACGTCGCCGCGAGCGGCGCCGCCTCGCCACCGCGCGAGTGCCCCATCAGCGCAATGTTGTCTAGGTCGATCTTGTGCGAGAACGGACCAGCGCTCGAGTCGTTCCATCGCTTGAACTCCTGCAAGTGCTTGAGCAGCAGCCAGGCGCGGCCGTCGTTCTCGCCGGAAAGTCCATTGATGAAGTTCTCGTCGATCGACGCGAGTATGAAGCCCCGCGAGGCGAGCAATTGGCCGAGATAGCCGTAGCCCGGATCGGAGAAATCTTCCGGATTGTGATTGCCGTGCACGACGAGCACGAGCGGGAAAGGGCCGGGGCCGTCGGGATACCAGACGCGCGCGTTCAGTGGGACCTTCTTCATATCGAAGCCCCAGAACGCCTTCCGGTCGTTCACCGCCGTCGGCTGTACGGTCGCGAAGGGCGAGACATCCACCGGCTTCGTCTTCAGCGTCACCGAATCACGGAACTCGGCGCGTTGTTTGTCATTGCCGC